>NZ_JBHSLW010000010.1:0-360618 GCF_042657265.1 Allobosea eneae | reverse complement strand
TTGTCGTCACCGCGCATGCACCGATCTCCGAACCCCTTCGAAGACAATGAATCACGCCGAATGCCCTGCGGCGAGCGGGTTTTTCAACAGCCTGCTAGGCCTTTGTTTTATCGCATTTTCTTCACGCGAACCGATATCCACTTCGCTCGAAAATGCTCTAGTAAGGGGTGACGTTCGCCGGTATCGTGACGATCGTTCGATCCTTCGGCACCACCGGGCCGGCGGATCTTGTTTTGCCGAGCAGCTCGAGGAACGGCAGCAGCGGATCGCGGGCGAATTCACGGATCACCCGCCGCTCCAGCCAATTGAGCCGCCAAGGCAGCACAGCTGCCTTGAGGAGGCGGCCGCGATTACGCAACTCCAGCCCATCCGGCGGCCCCTGTCTCAGGGGCTCCTTCGTCAGCGCTGCACGGATGAAGTCCAAGCCCGCCAGTGCCGCAACATCCATCCGGAACCAGAAACGCGGATTGCTCTCGATGAAAAAGACTTGGCCGTCCGCTCTCTCGCGAAGATCGAAGCCAATCACGCCATCGAGCGCCAGATGCGCCGCGATCGCCCGACTGAAAGCATCGACCCTGGGGCGCTGAACAAAGCGAATGCCGTAGCGCGCAAAGGTGTACGCCACCTGGCCGACGATGTTTCCGCGCTCGCAGAGGTAAAAAACGCAGAGGTCCCGGCCGGGAATGAAATATTGCGCCAGGATCGGACTGTAGTCGACCTGTCCGCACAAATCTTCCGGTCCGTTGATCCTGCGCACACCCCAGCTGCCATCCAGGCTCGGCGGCTTCACGATGAAGGGATAGCTCAACGCTCCGGTCGAGGCAGCGGCTCGCAGCTCGGACCAGGTCTCGAAGATCCGCGTGTCGGGCGTGGGCAGGTCGAGATCAAGGCACAGCTGATGAAATGTCAGCTTGTTGTTCAGCCGATCGAAGGCGTCTGTTGCAGGAATCGGAAAGCAAGGTGTCTCGAACCGCTCCGAGTAGCTGGCGAGAAAACGTGTCGTATGTCCGCAAGTCGGAAGGATGCAGGCGATCTGGTGCTCCTTGGCGTAGTGATCGATCGCATCCGCTTCGCCAGGCCCGGCCAGCGCGAATGGTTTTCCCAATTCGTGAAAGGCGCGACAGTGACGAGAATGTTTGAGCCAGGCGCCATCGCCTGTGCCGATGATATGAATATCGTTGAAATATAGGGATACTGCTTTCAATATCCTATATTCCATTCGAAATCTATCTGCCAGAAGGATTGCGCGACCGGTCATTGCTCGGCTTCCCGTCTCGGGCGCCGAGTGAGAATGGAGCACATCTGGAAATTCTTTCCGTTCTACCCTATCGCGTCATATTTGCCTGCTTGCCGGCGCATCGCAACCGATCTGCCGCGGACCAATAGTGTTAAGCCGATTTATCCCCTCGCAAGCGCGAGCTCTTCGTAGATCATGAGGCATCGCATTCGGTCCTCGGGGGGTACCGGTGGACGAGGCCGATCCTCTCAACAGACTGGACACGCAATCGGGCACGATGGCGCGCGGCGACCGGCGCTCTCGCCTGCCGCCTTCCTCTAGGACAGTCCGAACCCACCCTGCCTACCGGCTCGACCAGGCCGCGAGATTGGAAGCGGAGATCGTCACCGCCTCCGACTTTGCGCGATATCGCGATGACTGGGACGACCTCGTCGATCGCGCGCTGATCCCGAACGTATACATGCATCCGGCAATCGCGCTTGCAGCCGATGCGCATGGTGGTCGTCGTATCGTGGTCGCGCTGGTCTGGCGAGTGTCCGGCTTCAGGCGGGTGCTCGTCGGCGCCTGGTCCCTGGCAGAATTCCCGGAGCGCCGCCGCTTCTTCAGCGTTCTCGATACGGCGCTGAACCGGCTCGTCTTTGCCGGAACGCCGGTCGTGGACGCCGGGCTGGTCTCGGAGGTTCTCGACAAGATGCTGGATGCCATCGCCGCGCAGCCTGGTCTTCCCAGGATCATCGTCGCGTCCGACCTGAATGCGGATGGGCGATTGCTGCCCAGCCTGCGTGACGTTCTCGCCCGGCGCCGGTCCCGCGCTCTGGTCGTGGGGCGGCGGCGGCGAGCGGTCCTGACGCGCCGAGCCGCCAGGGAGCTCCCGGACCAGCCGGGAGCGTCCGCGAAACAAAGGCAGGATTTCCGCAGGCGAGGCAGACGCCTGGCGGAAGCCGGCATCGAGCCTGTCGCCCTGATGCGCGGGGCGGAGATCGCCGATGCTTTCCAGGCGTTCCTTCACATCGAAGCCAGCGGCTGGAAGGGCAAGAGGGAGCACAGCGGCTGGGCGATAAGGCTCGACCCGGCGCTGGTGCCGTTCGCAGCGGAGATGATCGACGGTCTGGTGCAGGCCGGATGCGCCAGCATTGAAGCGCTGAGGCAGGGCGAGCGCTGGATCGCCTTCTCGATCTGGCTTCGCTCCGGTTCGCGCGCCTTCGGCTGGAAGATGGCCTATGACGAGGCGTTCGCCAGCTTCGGGCCCGGCCGCCAGCTCTCCGAGCTGGTGACGGCAAAATTCCTGTCCGATCCCGCTTTGGCGAGTTTCGACAGCTGCAACGGCTCGGAGACCTCGTTTCACGCCGCGATCTGGCCGGAACGGCTCGAACTGGTCGACATCGTCATCGACGCCCGTCGCGGCGGCTCCGTCTCGGGCACGCTCTTCATGATCGTCGAATTGACGTATCGCCGGGGACGAGGCTGGCTGAAGGCCGCGCGCGACACGGTGCGCGCCTATTGGCGGGGCTTGCGCTCGGCACAGTGACATCATCGCGCAGGCCCAGCTTGCGCGCCGAGGCGGCCGAGGGCGTGGCCAAGGCGAGCGCCCCGGCGATCAGGGCGCCCGCCGCGACGGCCCTTGCCAGTCTCGATGCGATGCCGGCTGCCTTCTCGCCGCGCTCAAGCATCATCACCGTCGGAGAGGCAGCGTAGCCTGGCAGCGGCTGTGCGTCGTCGTTGTCGCATTCGCACCCGAGCATCCGCATCATCCCGCACGGGGCCGGCTCGCCCCTTCCCGCCGCGTGACCGCCCGGTGTCACACAGCCGAGGCGATGCGTCGTCGTAGCGCGAACGACGAGAGCCCCGCCAGGTACGAAGGCGCGACGGGGTGCAGACGCGGATCGGGGTGATGCGGCATTGGGCGAAGGATGCGAGACGGAGCAGGTCGCCGATTAAGCTGAGGCGGGCATGAGCTTGCCGCCAGGCCAGATCCGCGGCGTGACCGGATCGCAGAACGGCAAGGTAGCAGCCTTGCGGATCGCCTGCGCGAGATGCTCGTTGATCTCGGCCGTCGTCGTCTTGAGCCCATATTTCACCGCGGCCAGGCTGACGGTTTCGTCGACAATCCTGATCGCCGCCATCACGGTCGCCGCGCAGAGGCGCACGTCGAAATCGCCCTTCGGACGATCAAGGCGCTCGGCGATGAGCTCGATTAGCTCCTCTTCGCCGATGTGACAGGACATCAGCCAGGCGGCTCGCAGCGCCGGCTCCTCCGGAAGCCTGGCCAGGAGTCTGACGACGAGGATGTCATCGGCGAGGTCCTGCGGCGTCATCTTGTCGGGGCCGAGGCTGGCATGGAACAGATCCTCGATCGCGACATCGCGCGGCCAGCGCCGCAGAATGTCGGCGAATCGCAGCGACGAGTGGGCGAACAGCGGCTCGACCGCGCTCTCCTTCGACCGGAAATGCCGCCAGAGCGTGCGCGTCGCAACGCCGGCAGCCGCGGCGATGTCGTCACCGCTGGTCTCGGCAACGCCCCGCTCCAGGAACAGCCGCGCCGCGTGCCTGGACAGCTCCAGGCGGGTGTTTTCTCGGGCGCGGCTCCTACTCATCCTCTTCATGTGCTCCCGAAACCAAAGTCATTCAAGTCGTCATAATTATGCCACCTACTGACATTTTATATGTCACTAAGTGACAAATGACGAGATCACTCCTGACCAGAATCGCCGACGAGGTGACCGCGCATGACCGCCAGCGAGATCAAGATGCCACTCCCCTATCCGCCCACGCGACGCATCGACGTCACCGAGCGCCATTTCGGGCATGAGATCGCCGATCCCTATCGCTGGCTGGAGAACGATCCCCACCGCGATGGCGAGGTGGCTGGATGGGCACAAGAACAGAACGCGCTGGCGCGCCGCTATCTCGACGCCCTGCCCGCTCAGGCGGCGTTCCGCCGGCAGATCACGGCGCTGTTCGACTATGAGCAGGCAGGCGTGCCGCTGAAGCGTGGCAGCCGCTATTTCTACACCATGCGGCAGGGCCTGAAGCAGCAGGCGACGCTGAATGTCCGGGATGGCGTCGACGGCCCCGACAGGCTGCTGCTCGAACCGAACGACTGGTCGGAGGATGGCGCCGACGCCATCGCCGAATGGGACGCCTCGCATGACGGCGCCCATGTCGCCTATGGCGTGCAGCGCGGCGGCATCGACTGGCGCGAGATCAAGGTGCTCGACGTCGCCACCGGCGAGACCCTGGCCGACGCGATCAAATGGGTGCGCTTCGGCAATATCGCCTGGGCGAAGGACGGCTCGGGCTTCTTCTACTCGCGCTATCCCGAGCCTCAACCGGGCACGGAGGCGCAGGCGAACGTCGCCAATCACGCCATCTACTTCCACCGGCTGGGAACGGCGCAGGCGCAGGACCGGCTGGTCCATGCGACGCCCGATCGCCCCGATCTCCTGCATCTGGCCGGCGTGAGCGATGACGGGCGCTACCTGGTCATCCATTCGACGCCGGGTGCGTCGATGACCATGGTCAGCGTGGCCGACCTGACGAGCGCCGACTGGACGGTCCGCCCCGTGGCCGGCGCGGATTTCGCTGCCGAATGGGCGGCCGTCGGCAATGACGGCACGACGCTGTTCGTCGTCACCAGCGAGGGCGCGCCGCGCCGCAGGATCGTCACCTTCGACCTCGCCGAGGCGGCGCTACAGCCACGCGAGATCGTCGGCGAGGACGAGGCTGCTCTCCAGCATGGCTGGCTCGTCGGCGGCCGCCTGATCCTGTCCTATCTGGTCGATGCCAGCACCGAGCTTCGGCGCCACCGGCTCGACGGAAGGCCGGACGGCATCATCGAGCTTCCCGGCATCGGCAGCGCCGGCATCCGCGGCACGCTGGCGGATGACGAGGCCTTCCTGGCCTATACCAGCTTCAATGCGCCGCTGACGATCTATCGCTACGAAGTGTCAACCGGGAAACGCACGGTCTGGGCAGAGCCTACGATCGGCTTTGACCTCGGCGAGATCGCGGTCGAGCAGCATGTCTACGCCTCGAAGGACGGCACCAGGGTGCCGGTCTTCGTGATCAGGCGCAAGGGCGTGCAGGCGCCGGCGCCGACGCTGCTCTACGGCTATGGCGGCTTCTCCATCAGCCTGACGCCCTATTACGCGCCGACGCAGCTGGCCTGGGTCGCGCAGGGCGGCACGCTCGCGATCGCCAATATCCGCGGCGGCGGCGAATATGGCCGGGCCTGGCACGATGCCGGCCGCCTCTTGAATAAGCAGAACTCCTATGACGATTTCATCGCCGCGGCCGAGTTCCTGCGCGGTGAGGGCATTGCCCGCGCGGACGGCATCGCGATCCAGGGCGAATCCAATGGCGGCCTGCTCGTCGGCGCGGTGACGAACCAGCGCCCCGACCTCTTCGCCGCCGCGCTGCCCGGCGTCGGCGTGATGGACCTGTTGCGCTTCCACCATTTCACCGGCGGCACCTTCTGGAAATACGATTTCGGCGATCCGCAGGAGAAGGCGGCGTTCGAGAACCTGCTGCGCCTCTCGCCCTATCACAACATCGCCGCCGGCAAGCCCTACCCCGCCATCCTCGTCACCACCGCCGACGCAGACGACCGCGTCGTACCCGGCCACAGCTTCAAATACGCCGCCGCCATCCAGGCCGCTGAGATCGGCAGCAAGCCCCGCCTGCTGCGGGTCGAAACCCGCGCCGGCCACGGCGCCGGCAAGCCGCTCGACAAGGTCATCGCCGAGGCCGCCGACATGTGGGCCTTCGCCGCCCGTTGGACCGGGCTCGAGACCGGCCGCTCCTGAGCACACCGCTCCAACATCATCCGAACCATGGACTGGAGATACCCAATGAACCGATTGTCGATCGCAGCCGCCATCACGCTCGGCGCCGCGCTGGTCTCGCCTGCCTTCGCCTCGGATGCCAAGGCGAGCGAAGCCTTGCCATCGAGCCTCGCCGCAAAGCTCGACGAGCTGCCGGCCGCCTTCACCATGACCGAGGCCAAGCGCCGCCGACTGATGATCATGCAGCATGCGGCGCGCCAGCAGCGCTGGCAGGAGCGCCGGCGCGGCTATGGCTACGGCTATGGTCGTCCCGGCTATGGCCGGCCCTATGCTCCCCCGCCGCGCCATGGTTATTACCGGCGCTACGATCGCTGGTAGTAGGCACCAGCGCTCAATCGGCCGCGGCAGGCGGTCCGGCGAGCTGGACCGCGACTGTGCCGAACCAGCGCGTCTCCACCTCGAAGCGCAGGGGCACGGGAAACGCGCCGGCCTCGCGCAGCGCGATCAGGACCGAGCCCTTCAAAGGCCGCATCGCCGCCTCGCGATCGTCGTCATGCCGGAAGCCGGCGATGGTCCGGACGGTGAAGCCGCAGCGCAGCGCGCGGCCGTTCAACGGGCCTTGGTCGGCGACCTGTACCCTGGCCGAGGAGGTCATCACCGCGACCGAGCGGCGGCGGCCGTCATAGATCGCCGTCGAGCCGTCGCAGCTTTCGCTCTCCGCCACCTTCTTCAGCATCCCGGCGAGGCCGGAGAGCGAGTCGACCGCACCGCGGATCAGCTCGGGCGGGACGGCCTCGCGATCCTCGTTCGACGGCTCCTGCCGCCGGATCGTCGGCACGCCGCGCGGATAGTGTATCTCGCTGACATAGGCCCGGCCGCGCCACGAGCCGTTGGCCTGATAGAGCCGCGGCTCGGGCCCGCCGCGGCCCCAGCGGCCTTCGACCTTGCCGGATTGCTCGGCCGCCCCGACGAGCTGGGCCGCCCGGTAGGGCCTCGTGCGGATCTCGATGCGATAGCCGGCGCGGTCCATCATCGAGGTCACCTCGATCTCGCCGAGCGTGACCCCGCCCAGCACCGTGACATCGTAGCGAAGGCGCAGCTCGCGCGCCGAGGCGGCCGAGGGCGCGGCGCAGGCGAACGCGCCGGCGATCAGGGCGCCTGCCGCGATGGCCCTTGCCTGTCTCGATGCGATGCCGGCTGCCCTCCCGCCGCGCTCAGGCAGCATCGCCGTCGCCGGAGAGGCTGCACAGCCGCGCAGCCCCTCGGCGTCATCGCTGTCGCATTCGCGCCCGAGCATCCGCATCACTCCCGCACAGGACCGGCAGGTCCCCTTCCCTCCACGTGACCGCCCGGTGTCACAGCGCCGAGGCGATGTGCCGTTGTAGCGCGGACGAAGAGAGCCCCGCCACGCACGAAGGCGCGACGGGTTGCGAACGTGGATTGGGCGATGGAGGACTCAGTGTCGCCGGGGCTCGAACAACACGCCGCGGCCAAATCTCGTTTTCCTCTTGTGCGTTTAAGATTCTTCCCCTCTAATGTGGGATCGATTCTTAAACGGGAAACGCTTATGCCGCCTTTCCGAACCGCCGTCATCGACAAGCCGATAGATGTTAGCCGCAGGCTGGCTGATTTCGGACTGACGATCGATCAGATGCTCGCCGTCCGCGACTCTGCGCGGGCAGCGTCCGACGATGCTAGCCCTTTGATGCCGCAGAATGCGCCGGGCACGCTCGCCTACATTCATGGAGTTGGTGCTCTTCGCAGCAAACTTCTGGACGGCGAATGGGTGATTGATCGGACGCTCGGCGTTGAGGCAGTGATCAACCATCGACTGGGTATTCGCATCGGCTATCAGAATGTGGACCGTTCGTGCGATCCCCATTTCCCTCCTATGCCGCGCTCGGAAAAGGGAAGCGGGTCAGCCCGCCTGTGCCGGCTACCGCTGTTTGATTTCTATGGTTTCGTCCTTGAGACCGACGTGGACCGGTTGCCAAGTGACGACACCAAGGATCCGCACAGCGATCAGATTATCACCTACTTTGTTATGGTTGGTGAAGACGGTAGCGTAGAGCTGTCCTGCCCTGTTATTGCGAACAAGCGATATTCAGATTTCGTAGAGCGGATCTTCATCGATCAACCTAACGACGATTGGAGTGCGCGTCTCGACCCAGAGAATGACCCTGTCGAAGATTTCGACGTTTCAGTGACCTTTAAAGATCGTACAGTGTGATGTTCTGCGCAGATAGGCTGAAGGTAGCTCGCCATCGAAGGAAGCTAACAGGAAAAGAACTGGCAGCAGCGGCAGGTGTTACAGATGTAACCGTCTCAAAAGTTGAGAACGGCCATCAGCCCGATGACGTAACCGTGGACAAATTTGCCAAGGCATTGGGCTACCCACGGGCCTTTTTCTTAATGGACAGGCCCGAGGTGCTTGAACCGAAAGCTGTGTCGTTCCGCAGCCTGAAGAAAATGAAGGCGGCGGAACGCAATGCGTCGCTGGCGGCAGGATCAAACGGAATCGCTCTCTACCAATGGATAGATGCGCAGTTCAATCTGCCAGCGCCAGATTTGATTGATTTGAGTAGGGAACAGGGACGGCCAGAAGTAGCAGCCCGACTGCTTCGTCAGCATTGGGGACTGGGAGATCGGCCCATCGGTAATATATTGCGCTTATTCGAGTCGAAGGGCATTCGCGTGTTGTCTCTCACAGAGAACACTGACAACGTCGACGCCTATTCATTTTGGCATGCGGACCACCCTTATGTTTTCCTAAACCAGAGGAAGACGGCTGAGCGCTCCAATTTTGATGCAGCCCACGAATTAGGGCACCTCGTTCTGCACTTCCACGCCCAAGCAGAATCGATGCCGGAAGATGACGCTGAACGGCAAGCAAATCATTTTGCCTCAGCATTTTTGATGCCTGACGCAGACTTAAAGAGCCTTCTTGCTCATATCTACAGCTCGTCTCAGATCATCAAGGCAAAGATACGATGGAAGGTTTCGGCGATGGCCTTGGCCACTCGCCTGCATCAGATTGGTATGCTTTCAGATTGGAGCTACCGGTCGATTATTATCGACCTCGGACAGAGGGGTTACAGAACAGGCGAACCATTGGGCGTAGAGAGGGAAACATCTACGTTGCTACCCAAAGTTTTTGCAGCACTCTGGTCAAAAGGCATCACCAAGAGTGACATAGCCAGCGATTTGAATTTGCCATGGGACGAAGTTGAGACTCTTGTCTTTGGCCTCACTGGGCCGTTGTCCTCCCGCCCGCAACGGCCGAGCCTATCTCTTGTAGAATCTAAGGCGGAGTAGCCCCCCGAAATGCCAAAGGCCCTGCCGTGCACTCAAGCATGGCAGAGCCCTCAATTGAGGCAAACGCCGGCAGGGTCACGCCCCCCGCCGGCCACCCATTAAGCCGCCTCGGCAAGCTCTCCCTTCCCCTCCACCCCATGCTGGCGCAGCGGCTTGTTCCCCGACAGCCTCCGCATCAGCACGTAGAACACCGGCGTCAGGAAGATGCCGAAGGCGGTGACGCCGATCATGCCGGCGAAGACCGCGATGCCCATGGCCTGGCGCATCTCGGCGCCCGCCCCGGTCGAGAGCACCAGCGGCACCACGCCCATGACGAAGGCGAGCGAGGTCATCAGGATCGGCCGCAGGCGCAGGCGGCTGGCCTCGATCGCGGCCTCGACCGGCGTCCGGCCCTCGAATTCGAGCTCGCGCGCGAATTCGACGATCAGGATGGCGTTCTTGGCGGATAGTCCGACCAGGACGACAAGGCCGATCTGGGTGAAGACGTTGTTGTCGCCGCCGCTCCACCAGACGCCCGCCATCGCCGCGAGCAGGCCCATCGGGATGATCAGCAGGATCGCCACCGGCAGGGTCAGGCTCTCATATTGCGCCGCCAGCACCAGGAAGACGAGCAGGATCGCGACCGGGAAGACGAGGACGGCGGAGTTGCCGGCCAGGATCTCCTGATAGGTCAGCTCGGTCCATTCGAAGGCAAAACCCTTGGGCAGGGTCTCGGCGGCGATGCGGGTGACGGCGTCCTGCGCCTGGCCCGAGGAGAAGCCGGGGGCCGGGCCGGCATTGATGTCGGCGCTGAGGAAGCCGTTATAGCGCATGGCACGTTCGGGGCCGGCATCGGTGCGCACATTGAGCACGGCCGAGAGCGGCACCATCTCGCCCGAATTCGAGCGGACCTTGAGCTTGCCGATGTCCTCCTGATAGGCGCGGAAGGGCGCATCGGCCTGGACGCGCACCGTGTAGGTGCGGCCGAACTTGTTGAAATCGTTCACATAGGACGAGCCGAGATAGATCTGCAGCGTCTCGAAGACATCGGTGACGGGAACGCCGAGCTGACGCGCCTTGGTGCGGTCGATGTCGGCATAGAGCTGGGGCACGTTGACCTGGAAGCTCGAGAACATGCCGGCGAGCTCGGGCGCCGTCGCGGCCTTGGCCATGAAGGCCTTGGTCGCCTCGTCGAGCGCCTTGTAGCCGAGGCCGGCGCGGTCCTCGATCTGCAGCTTGAAGCCGCCGATAGTGCCGAGACCCTGGACGGGCGGCGGCGGGAACATCGCGATGAACGCCTCCTTGATGCCGGCGAACTCCTTGTTGAGCTGCATGGCGATGGCGTTGCCCGAGAGCGAAGGGTCCTTGCGCTGGTCGAACGGCTTCAGGCCGACGAAGACGATGCCGGCATTGGACGAGTTGGTGAAGCCGTTGATCGACAGGCCCGGGAAGGAGATCGCATTCTCGACGCCGGGATGCTTCAGGGCGATCGCGTCCATCTTGCGGATGACGTCCTCGGTGCGGTCGAGCGTCGCCGCATCGGGGAGCTGGGCGAAGCCAACGAGGTACTGCTTGTCCTGGCCCGGCACGAAGCCCGACGGCACCTTCTGGAACAGTATCACGGTCAGGCCGACGAGGCCGGCATAGAGCACGAGCATCACCGTCTTGCGGCCGAGGATGCGGGTGACGCCGGCGCCATAGGCTTCGGACGACCGGTTGAAGAAGCGATTGAAGCCGCGGAAGAACCAGCCGAACAGGACGTCCATGCCGCGGGTCAGCGCATCCTTCGGGGCGTCATGGCCACGCAGCAGCAGGGCGGCCAGCGCCGGCGACAGCGTCAGCGAGTTGATCGCCGAGATCACCGTCGAGATCGCGATGGTGAGCGCGAACTGGCGGTAGAACTGGCCGGTCAGGCCGCTGATGAAGGCGAGCGGGACGAAGACCGCGACGAGGACGAGCGCGATCGCGATGATCGGGCCGGAGACCTCGCGCATCGCCTTGTAGGTCGCTTCGCGCGGGCTGAGGCCATTCTCGATGTTGCGCTCGACATTCTCGACCACGACGATGGCGTCGTCGACGACGATGCCGATCGCCAGCACCAGGCCGAACAGCGAGAGCGCGTTGATCGAGAAGCCGAAGAGATACATCACCGCGAAGGTGCCGACGACCGAGATCGGCACGGCGACCAGCGGGATGATCGAGGCGCGCCAGGTCTGCAGGAAGACGATGACGACGAGCACGACCAGCGCGATCGCCTCGAGCAGCGTGGTGATCACCGCCCTGATCGAGGCGCGCACGAACTGGGTGGTGTCGTAGACGATCGCGTAGTCCACGCCCTCCGGCATGTTCTGCTTGATCTCGCGCATCGTCTCCTGGACGCGGTCGGCGATGGCGATGGCGTTCGAGTTCGGCGCCTGGAAGACCGGCACGGCGACGGCCGACTTGCCGTTGAGCAGCGAGCGCAGCGCGTATTCGGCAGCGCCCAGTTCGATGCGGGAGACGTCCTTCAGGCGCACGACCGCGCCTGAGGGGGCCGTCTTGACGATGATCTCGCCGAACTCCTCCTCGCTGGCGAGGCGCCCCTGCGCATTGACCGAGAGCTGCAGATCGAGCCCCGGCCCGCTCGGCGAGGCGCCGATGACGCCGGCCGCTGCCTGGACGTTCTGGGCGCGGATCTCGCGGACGATGTCGGAGGGCGAGAGGCCGTGCTCGGCGACCTTCTGCGGGTCGAGCCAGACGCGCATCGAATAGTCGCCCGAGCCGAAGAGCTGGACCTGGCCGACGCCGTCGATGCGCGCCAGCCGGTCCTTGACGTTGAGGACGGCGTAATTGCGCAGATAGGTCATGTCGTAGCGGCCGTTCGGCGAGGTGATGTGCACCACCATCGTCAGGTCCGGCGAGCTCTTGATGGTGGTGACGCCGAGGCGGCGCACCTCCTCCGGCAGACGGGGCTCCGCCTGGCTGACCCGGTTCTGGACCAGCTGCTGGGCCTTGTCCGGGTCGGTGCCGAGCTTGAAGGTGACGTTCAGCGTCATCACGCCGTCGGTCGTCGCCTGGCTCGACATGTAGAGCATGCCCTCGACGCCGTTGATCTGCTCCTCGATCGGCGTCGCCACGGTCTCGGCGATGACCCGGGGATTGGCGCCGGGATATTGCGCGCGCACCACCACGGTCGGCGGCACGACTTCGGGATATTCCGAGATCGGCAGGGCCCGCAGCGCCAGCAGGCCGGCGAGGAAGATCAGGACGGAAAGGACGCCGGCGAAGATCGGCCGGTCGATGAAGAACTTCGAGAGGTTCATGGGGTGCCCCTTCAAGGCGGCGGCCCCGCCGGTCCCGAAGCGGCCGGCGGGAGCGAACAGGGTAGGATGCGAAGCCACTTCGTCATTCCGGGGCGGGCCAGAGGCCCGAACCCGGAACCCATGACCACGACGGCTCCAGAAAGCCCGTAAACCGTGCCGAGCTCGATCCGGCTCGGACTGTGTTCATGGGTTCCGGGCTCAGGCCTTCGGCCTGCCCCGGAATGACGGTGGTGGTTCAGCGCTGGGCGAGCTCGGTCTTGGGCTTCTTCAGTTCGGAGCGCTCGGCCATCGGCACCTGCTCGGGGGCGACGGAGGCGCCCGGGCGGATGCGCTGCAGGCCGTTGACGACGATCTGCTCGCCGGCTTCGAGCCCGCTGGTGACGATGCGCAAGCCCTCGGCGGCCGTGCCGAGGGTGACCTCGCGCCAGACCGCCTTGTGGTCCTTACCGACGACGAAGACGAACTTCTTGTTCTGGTCGGTGCCGACGGCACGCTCATTGATGACGAGCGCCGGCTCCGACTTGGCCTGGCCCATGCGCAGCCGCACGAACTGGCCCGGCATCAGCGCGCCGTCCTTGTTGTCGAAGATCGCCCGGACACGGACCGTGCCGGTCGCGGCATCGATGCCGTTGTCGACGAAGTTGAGATGGCCGGCGATCGGCGCGGCCTCGTTCGTCGCGGTGGTCATCTGCACCGGGATGCGCTTGAGGTCGCGCGGCTTGCCGGGTTCGGCCGGCAGGGTCGCCAGCGCCTTGAGCAGCGAGGCTTCATCGGCGTTGAAGCCGGCGTAGACCGGATCGACCGAGACGAGCGTCGTCAGCAGCGGCGCATTGGCGCCGGCTGCGACGAGGTTGCCGACGGTGACTTCCAGCCGGCCGATGCGGCCGCCGATCGGGGCGCGGATCTGGGTGTAGTCGAGGTTGAGCCTCGCCGACTGCAGCGCGGCGCGGGCGGCGCGCTCGTTCGCCTGCGCCTCGCGCAAGGCATTCAGCCTGGCGTCAAGGTCGCGCTGCGAGACGTTCTGCGTCGACATCAGTTTCTGGCCGCGCTCATGCTCGCCTGCGGCAAGCGCGACGCGGGCCTCGGCGGCGAGCAACTGGGCCTGGGCCCGCTCGAATTCCGCCTGGTAGGGCGCCTGATCGATGCTGACCAGCAGATCGCCCTGCTTGACCAGCGCGCCCTGCGCGAAATGCACCTGCTCGACGACCCCGGAGACGCGCGAGCGGATCTCGACGCGCTCGATCGCCTCGAGCCGGCCGGAGAATTCGGCCCAGCTGACCAGCTCGCGCTGTTCGACGGTCGCGACCGAAACCGGCGTTGCCGGTGGCGCAGCGGGAGCAGTGTCGCTCTGCGCGGTGTTCGAGCCATGGACGGCGGCAGTGAGCGCCGCGAGCGAGACGCCGGCGGTGATGGCAACGCCCAACAGGGCATGACGGATCGTTCCCGGAATCATGGGTTCATTCCTTCGTGGAGAGAGGTTGAAAGAGCGGACGACCGGCGGTGCTAGGACGGTGCGGTCGCGGTGAAGAACTCGCTGACGTGATGACAGGCCGCGCACAGACAGGAGCCGTCGCGGGGCCCTTCGGCGAAGGCGTCCGGCCAGCGGCTCGGGCCGCCGACGATGCGGATGGTGGTGTCGACGCCGGCCGCCTTCAGCCGGTGGGCATAGTTGATGCTCTCGTCGCGCAGCAGATCGTCCTCGGCGGTGACGATCAGGGCCGGGGCGAGCCCGGTCAGCCTGACGGCGTTGACCGGCGCGGCATAAGGATGCGCCGCCTTTTCGGGCGAGCCGAGATAGGCATGCCAGCCGTCGGCCCAGCGGCAGCCGACCGGGCCGGCCTCGGCATTGCGGAAGGAATAAGTGCCGAGGCAGGAATCGAGCATCGGCGAGAACAGTATCTGGCCGGCGAGCGGCGGGCCGTGCCGGTCGCGCGCCATCATGGCGAGCGCCGCGGCGAGGTTGCCGCCGGCCTCCTCGCCCGCCACATAGAGCGGCGCGGTCTTGCCGACCCAGCGTGCCTTGTCGCGGGCGATCTTTTCCAACGCTGCATAGGAGGCTTCGAGCGCCTGCGGGAACGGATTGGCCGGAGCGAGCGGGTAAGGCAGCGAGATCACGATCGCACCAGCCTCGGCCAGCGTGGTCGCGACAGCTTCGCCGGACGCGAGGGTGCCGCTGTCGAAGGTGCCGCCATGCAGGTGGACGACGAGGCCGGCCGCGTCCGGCACGGCAGCCGGCGCATAGAGCCGGCCGGCGAGCTTGTCGCGCCCGACCGCAACGCTCTGCTCGCGCCAGAAGACGGCGCGGCGATAGCGGCTTTCGGGAACGGACGGGACGAGCATGGCGATGGCGCCTGACGAATGTTGCGGTGCATCAGGATGTAGGTGATGCTCTCAGCTTAATAAACCGCCGTTCTGCTCCTACATTGTTTCCATACGGAAACAATCAACGGACTATCCGGAGCCTCGATATGGACCAGCTCAACGCCATGCGCGCCTTCGTGCGCGTCGTCGAAGTCGGCACCTTCACCCGCGCGGCGGAACTGCTCGACCTGCCCAAACCGACCGTGACCAAGCTGATCCAGCAGCTCGAAGGGCATCTGCGCGCGCAATTGCTCAACCGCACGACGCGCCGCGTCACCGTGACCATGGACGGCGCCGCCTATTACGAACGGGCGCTGCGCGTGCTCGGCGAGATCGACGAGCTCGACCAGAGCATGACCTCCTCGCAGGCCCGGCCAAGCGGACGGCTGCGCATCGATGTCAGCGCCTCCTTCGCCACGGACATCATACTGCCGGCGCTGCCCGGCTTCCATGGGCGCTATCCCGAGATCCAGATCGACATGGGCCTGTCCGACCGACCGGCCGACCTGATCGGCGAGAATCTCGATCTTGCTATCCGTGCGGGCGCGATCGAGGACCAGAGCCTGATCGCCCGCCGCATCGGCGAGATGATGCTGATCACCTGTGCGACGCCGGACTATCTCGCCAAGCATGGCACGCCGCAGCACCCGCGCGATCTGGAGGACGGCCATCTCGCCATCGGCTATCGCCGGGCCGGTACCAGCCGCATCATGCCCTTCACCTTCGCCAGCCCGAAGGAGACGATCGAGATCCAGGGCGACTATGTCGTCTCCCTGAACGACGGGACCGGCTATGTCGCCGCAGGGCTGGCCGGGCTGGGCGTCATGCAGGTGCCGACCTTCATGGCGATGGCGCATATCGCCTCCGGCCGGCTCGTGCCGATCCTGACCGATTGGTGCACCAAGCCGAAGCCGCTGCACATCATCTATCCGCCGAACCGGCACCTCTCGAACAAGGTCCGCGTCTTCGTCGACTGGCTGGCCGAGCTGTTCGCGCGGAACGAATTGCTGCAGGGCAAGCCGCTCCTGCCCTGCCCCGGCGGGGTGGCTGCGGAAGCCCTCGCTCATCAGCCGGAGCAGGCCGCCTAGCCGTGCAAGGCCGGGATGACCGGCCCAAGGTTCCATCGCCTCGCGAACTGGCCTAACCAGAGGCGCCGGCATTCGCCGCATGTCCTCCAGCAGCCAGGTCCGCCCGATGTCCCGCAGCGTCCGCGACAAGCTCGAAGCCACCCTCGCCCGCATCGGCGACGGCGCCCCGGTTTTCACCAGGCTCTTGCTCGATACGGCGCGCGCCGAGGCCGACGCTGCCGATCGCCGCCGCGAGGCCGGGCTGGAGCTGAGCGCGATCGACGGCACGATCGTCTCGGTCAAGGATCTGCTGGATGTGAAGGGCGTGACGACCTGGGCCGGCTCCAGCGCGCTGAAGGCCGCGCCTGCCGCGACACAGGACGCGCCATCGGTAGCGCGGCTGCGCCGGGCCGGCGCGGTGATCATCGGCAAGACCAACATGACCGAGTTCGCCTTCTCCGGCATCGGCCTCAACGCCACCTTCGGCACACCGGGCAATGCGCTCGACAAGACACGCATCCCCGGCGGCTCCTCCTCCGGCGCGGCGGTCTCGGTGGCGGAAGGCTCGTCAGAGCTGACGGTCGGCACCGACACCGGCGGCTCCTGCCGCATTCCCGCCGCCTTCAACGGCATCGCCGGGATGAAGCCGACGCACAAGACGGTTCCCGACGAGGGCTGCTTCCCGCTGGCCCCGAGCCTCGATTCGATCGGCCCGCTGGCGAAGGAGGTAGCGGGCTGCGCGCGCCTGCTCTCGGTGCTCGCCGACCGGCCTTTCGATCTCGTGGACGGCATCTCGCCAGGTCGCGTCCGCCTCGGCGTGGCGCGCGGCGGCTTCCTGGCCGAGGCCGACCCATCCGTCGCCAAGGCCTATGAGGCGGCGATCGAGCGCGTGACGCGGCTCGGTATCGCGGTCGAACCTGTCGATCTCGACGGCTTCTACAAGGAGATGCTGGCGATCGCTCCGGTGCCGCTCGTCACGGTCGAGGCCGCGGCGGTGCATCGCGACCTGCTGGCGAGCAAGGCCGATTCCTATGATCGCCGCGTCGCGGCCCGCATCGCCATCGGGGTGCCCTGCAAGGCCGCCGACTACATCATCGCGATGGAGAAGCGCCGGGCGCTGATCGCGCGGCTCGCGGCCCAGCTCGACGGGCTCGTCGGCTTCCTGGCGCCGACCGTGCCGATCGAGGCGCCGACGATCGCCGCCGTGGAGGCCGGTGACGAAGCCTTCTTCACCGCTAACCGCCTGATCCTGCGCAACCCGGCCTTCGGCAACCTGTTCGACCTGTGCTCGATCTCGCTGCCGATGCCGCTCGGCGACAAGCTCTCGGGCGGGCTGATGCTGAGCGCGGTCGCGGGCCGGGACCTGCAGCTGCTCAACATCGCCAAGTTGATCGAGCCGGCGGTGGCGGGACACGGAAGCCCGGCGGCTTGACAAACCCTGCCACAATGGGCCCTTCACGAACCATGATCGCGCGCAGCCTCCAGCAAACATACTATGCAGCCCTCGCGGCGGCGGGCAGCTGCGCGCACCTCGGCGGCCGAGGTTGACGGCAGCGCGTCGCGCGCCTCCCTCCCCGCCCCAAAACTCAATGCCGTATCGAAGGGCCGCCCTCGCCGGCGGCATCATGCCATGCTCGACCGCACCTGCGTGCTCACCCTCTCATGCCCTGACCGCCCGGGAATCGTCGCCGCCGTCTCGACCCTGTTGTTCGAGGCCGGCTGCAACATTCTCGACGCCCAGCAATATGACGACATCGAAACCGGCCGCTTCTTCATGCGCGTCGTTTTCGCCCGCCTCGATGGTGCGCAGACGCAGGAGGCGATCGCCGCCGGGATCGAGGCGCTCGCCCAGCGCTTTGCCATGACGATCAATCTCAGCGAGCAATCCAGGAAGAAGCGGGTGCTGCTGCTGGTCTCGAAATTCGACCATTGCCTCGCCGACCTGCTCTATCGCTGGCGCATCGGCGAATTGCCGATGGAGATCACCGGCATCGTCTCGAACCACGAACGTGCCGCGATCGCCTCGACCGATATCGGCGACCTGCCCTTCCACCACCTGCCGGTCACCCGCCAGAGCAAGATGGAGCAGGAGGCCGAGATCTGGCGGATCGTGCAGGAGAGCAAGACCGATCTCGTGGTGCTCGCCCGCTATATGCAGATCCTCTCGGACGGGCTCTCGGCCAAGCTCGCCGGGCGCTGCATCAACATCCACCACTCGTTCCTGCCGGGCTTCAAGGGCGCTAGGCCCTATCATCAGGCGCATGAGCGCGGGGTGAAGCTGATCGGCGCGACCGCGCACTACGTCACCTCGGACCTCGACGAAGGCCCGATCATCGAACAGGACGTCGAGCGCATCAGCCATCGCGACACGCCGGGCGACCTCGTCCGCAAGGGCCGCGACATCGAGCGGCGCGTACTGGCCCGCGCCGTCTCGCACCATCTCGAAGACCGCATCCTGCTCAACGGTAAGAAGACGGTGGTGTTCACCGATTGAGGTGCGTCAGCCCCTCACCTCTCCGAGCGACCAGGGCAGTTCCTCGCCACCGCGGAAGACGACCACGTCCTCTTCGCCGACTGCGACGGCAGGCGAGACCCGGCAGGGCCGCTTCTCCAGCGTGATCGTGCCCTCGTTGAGCGGCAGGCCGTAGAAGCGCGCGCCGTTCTCGGAGGCGAAGGCCTCGAAATGGGGAAGCGCGCCCTCCTCGTCGAAGACCTGGACATAGGTCTGCAGGGCGGTGGCGCCGCCGAAGACGCCGGCAGAGCAACACTCCGCCTGCTTGGCGCTGCGCAGATGCGGGGCGGTGTCGGTGCCGATGAAGAAGTTGCCGTCGCCGGCGGTCGCCGCCTTGCGCAAAGCGAGGCGGTGGCGCTCGCGCTTGGCGACCGGCAGGCAATAGAGATGAGGCCTGAGGCCCCCCTGGAAGATCGAGGTGCGGTTGATGATCAGATGGTGCGGCGTGATCGTGCCGGCCGCCCGGCCGGCATGGGCGCGCACCAGATCGACGGTCTCAGCGGTGGTGACGTGCTCGACCACCACCTTGAGGCCCTGATGCCGCTTCAATAGCGGCAGCATCTCGGTCTCCATGAACACCGCCTCGCGGTCGAAGATGTCGACGGCCGGGTCGGTGGCCTCGCCATGGACGAGGACCGGCATGCCGATCTTTTCCATCCGCTCCAGCACCGGCGCGAGCTTCGGAATGCTGGTGACGCCGTGGTGGGAATTGGTCGTCGCGCCCGAGGGATAAAGCTTGGCGGCAGCCCAGACGCCGTCGCGGAAGCCGCGCTCGATCTCGTCGGGCTGCGTCGTGTCGGTGAGATAGCAGGTCATCAGCGGGATGAAATCGTTGCCATCGGGCCGTGCCGCGAGGATACGCTCGCGATAGGCGTTAGCCGCGTCCACGGATGTCACCGGCGGCACCAGGTTCGGCATGATGATGCCGCGCTTGAACTGGGCGGCGGTGAAGGGCAGCACCGCCTTCAGCATGGCGCCGTCGCGCAGGTGGACATGCCAGTCGTCCGGGCGGCGGATCGTCAGCGTCTCGAAAGTGCCGGCGGCCTTGGCTTCCGTGCTGCCGAAAAGATCCGTGACGCTCATGACCTGCCCCTGTGCTTTGCGGCCCGCGAGCCGAATCCGCCAGCGGGCCTCACCTTCATAAGGACTGCCATAGCCGACGCCATATGAACTGCGAAGCACGGGGAATCTTCTCGCAATAAAGCGCTGTTCGTCCCGGGCGACCGTAGGGAGACCCGGGACCCATTCCGGAACTTCTTTCGGAAAGGCTCAGGCATGGGTCCCGGATCTCCGCTTCGCTTCGTCCGGGACGACCCGCGAGGGTAGGATAGGGCGAAGCGCAACGAACTTTCGGGGACAGTGCCCAACGGGGATTGACCTTCACCAGCAACCTGTCGAGAAGGGGCCGTTTGCGAATTCGACACGAGCCGCGCCAACGCCTGCAAACGGCGAAGGCTGGCGCGCGCTGGCCCCGGAGACCAAGACCATGCCCAATCTCTACATGCCGGTCGACCGGGACACCATCGCGCTCGAAGCGGCCAAGATGCTGCTGGAGATCAAGGCAGTTCACTTCTACCAGGACAAGCCCTTCATCTTCACCTCCGGCTGGGCGAGCCCGGTCTATATCGACTGCCGCAAGATCATTTCCTTCCCGCGGCTGCGCTCCTCGCTGATCGACTTCGCCGCGACGACGATCGTGCGCGACATCGGTTATGAATCGATCGACATCGTCGCCGGTGGCGAGACCGCCGGCATCCCCTTCGCCGCCTGGATCTCCGATCGCCTGTCGCTGCCGATGCAATATGTTCGCAAGAAGCCCAAGGGCTTCGGCCGCAATGCCCAGATCGAGGGCGAGGTCGTCGAGGGCGCGCGCACGCTGCTGGTCGAGGATCTCGCCACCGATGGCGGCAGCAAGGTCAATTTCTGCAAGGCGCTGCGCGATGCCGGCGCCAAGGTCGATCACTGCTTCGTGCTGTTCTACTACGACATCTTCCCGCAAGGGCGCGAGATGATGAAGGAGATCGGCGTCGGCCTGCACTACCTCACCACCTGGTGGGACGTGCTCAAGGTCGCCAAGGCGAGCGGGCATTTCGAGCCAAAGGTGCTGGATGAGGTCGAGAGCTTCCTCAACGAGCCGGCCAAATGGTCGGCCGCGCATGGCGGCATCTCGGACTTCAACCAGGCCAAGACCGGCTGAGACGGGATCTGGTCAGGGCGGTGGGCCGACAAGCCCGCCGCTTCAGAATTTCGGGGGTCGCCGCTCGAAAAAGGCGGTGATGCCTTCTCGGAAATCGGCCGCGCCGGCATTGGCGACGAAGGCCTTCTTCTCCAGGTCGAGCTGCGCGTCGAACGTGCCGTGCGCAGCGGCCTGGACCAGCGCCTTGCTCGCTCCTTGCGCGCCGACGCTGCCGTGAGCGAGCTTGTCTGCCATCGCCCGTGCCGTCGCCATCAGCTCGCCATGCGGCACGATACGGTTGACGAGGCCGAGCTGGAGCGCGGTTTGCGTATTGATCGCCTCGTTGAGCAGCACGAACGCCAGTGCCCGGCGCGGGCCGAGCAATTGCGTCAGCGTCCAGGTGGTGCCGCCATCGGGGCTGGTGCCGAGCTTGGTGTAGGCCGAGAGGAAGCTGACATCCTCTGCCGCCACCACGAGGTCGCAGGCGAGCGCCAGGCCGACACCACCGCCCGCGACCGGCCCCTGTACCGCGGCGATCACCGGCTGTGGCATCGCCTTGATCAGCCGCATCAGCGTGTGGAAGCGGTCGATCAGCTTCGTTGCTGTCTGCGGCGCGCCAGGCAGATCGGCCTGAAAGCGGGCGAGATCGCCGCCTGCCATGAAGGAGCGGCCGGCCCCGGCGAGGATGACGGCCCGGATCGTCTGATCCGCCGCGAGCCCCGAGAAGGCCGCGACCAGCGCATCGGCCATCGCCTCATCGAGGACGTTCAGCACCTTGGGACGGTTCATGGTGACGGTCAGGATCGGGCCCTGCCGCTGTGTGATCACCACCTCGCCTGCCGGATCGCTCATCGTCTCGCCCTCATCCCATCTGCGCCACCAGCCTCAGCCCGGCGCCCTCGTATCGTCGATGACCTTGCCGTCATTGGGCAATGTCCCTCGTGCCACCAGCTCGACCGTGCCGCTCAGCTTGAAGACATCACGCACAGAGGCCTTCACCGCTTCGGCCAGCCCTGCCCCCGGCGCGTTTGCCTCGGCTCTCAAGCACATCGCATCGGCCTCGCCGACGCGCGTCACCACCAGCCGGCAGCGGTCGAGCTCCGGGTGCCGCGCGGCGACCGCAGCGACCTGCTCGGGGCGCACGAACATGCCCTTGACCTTGGCCGACTGGTCGGCCCGGCCGAGCCAGCCGCGGATGCGCTGGTTGGTGCGCCCGCAGAGCGATGGTCCCGGCAGCGCCGCAGTGAGATCGCCGACGGCGAAGCGGATCAGCGGTTTCTTCGGATCGAGGATGGTGACGGTGATCTCGCCGAGCTCGCCTTCCGCCACCGGCTGGCCGGTGCCGGGCCGCAGGATCTCGACGATGATGTCCTCGTTGAGGACGAGCCCGTCACGGGCCGGCGTCTCATAGGCGATGATGCCGCATTCGGCGGTGGCATAGCACTGGTAGGCATCGATGCCGCGCGCGCGGAACTCGGCCTGCAGCGAGGGCGGAAAGGCCGCACCTGACACCACCGCCCGTTTCAGGCTGGACAGGTCGCGCCCGCGCGCCGCGCCGAGATCGAGCAGGATTTTCAGGAAGTCCGGCACGCCGGCATAGAGCGTCGGCCGATAGGCCGCGATCAGGTCGAGCTGCGCATCGCTGTTGCCGGGCCCGGCCGGGATCACGGCGCAGCCGAGCACGCGCGCGCCGGCATCGAAGCACCAGGCGCCGGGCGTCAGGTGATAGGAAAAAGTATTGAGCACGATGTCGCGCCAGCCGGCGCCGGTGGCGGCAAGTGCCCGTGCGACGCGCCAGGGATCGTCGTCATGGCCCTCGGGCTCGAAGATCGGCCCCGGCGACATCATCAACCGGCGATAGTCGCTCGGGCGGCCGGGCATCAGCCCACCGAAGGGCGGCTTTGCGCGCTGGGCTGCCGGCAGGTCCGACTTGCGCAGGACCGGCAAGCGGGCGAGCGCCGCCCGATCGGTCACCGCCTCGGGGTCGACGTCGCGCAGATGCTTCCGCCAGGCCGGCAACCGCTTCGCCGCCGCCAACACCAACGGCAGCCGCCGAAATAGATCGGCCTCGCGGCGCGCAGGCGCGCGCGTCTCCAGCCGGTCGTAATGCCTACCCATCGCGTCGCCTCAGGCCAGCCAGCGCTTGCGGCGCCGGTAGTGCTTGACCGCGTGGTAATCGACCTTCTGGTGGCCGCCGAGATAGGCGTCGGCGACGTCGGGATTGGCACTGAGAACCGCCGCCTCGCCGCTCATCAGGATGCGGCCGTTCTCGATCAGATAGCCGTAATGGGCGATCTCCAGCGCTGCTGTGGCGTTCTGTTCGACCAGCAGCACGGCGACGCCGTCGCGCGCGTTGACGTTGCGGACGATGTCGAAGATCTCGTCGACGAGGAAGGGTGCGAGACCAAGGCTCGGCTCGTCGAGCATCAGCAGGCGCGGCTCGGTCATCAGGGCCCGGGCGATCGCCAGCATCTGCTGCTCGCCGCCGGAGAGATAGCCGGCCTCGGCCTTGGCCCGCTGCGCAAGGCGCGGGAAGGTCTCGAACATCCGGTCGATCAGCGCCGTGACATGGCCGCGCTCGCGATGCATGGTCGCCGCCGCGATCAGGTTCTCCTTCGGCGTCAGATGGCCGAACACACGCCGCCCTTCCAGCACATGCACGATGCCGAGGCGGACGCGATCGGGCGGATCGACCGACAGGATCGAGCGGCCGTCGAAGCTGATCTCGCCGCGCGTGACGGCGCCGCGCTCGGGCTTGAGCAGGCCCGAGATCGACTTCAATACCGTGCTCTTGCCGGCGCCGTTGGCGCCGAGCACGGCGACGAGCCCCTTCTCAGGCACCTCGATCGAGACGCCGCGCACCGCGAGGAAGACCTGATCGTAGACGATCTCGATATTGTTCAGCGCCAGCAGCGTCATCGGCCTGATCCGATAATGGCGGGCGGAGCGTCAGACACGCGCCGCCCGGACCTCGTCATTTCCCGGACTTCTTGAACTCTTCCGAGTTCTTGCGGATTTCCTCCCAGACCACATCCTGGTTGGCCGAGTACCAGTCGGTGATCGGCACGAACTTGGCGCCGTCCCAGCGCGCGATCCGGCCCATGCCGCCGCCCTGGTGGTCGTCCCTGGTGATCGTGGTCGGCGGCAGCAGGCCGTCGGCGGTGAAGTTGGTGATCGAGCGCAGGCCCTCGTTGAGCCAGGGGCCGGTGACCGGCCCGTTCGGCGCCTTCTCGGCCGCGTTGCGCACGCCCTCGACCATCAGCGTCGCCATCTGGACACCGTAATTGTAGTAGGCCGTGCCGACCTTGTTCTCGGGGCCGGCGCCTTTGCCCTTGCCGACGACGTCGGCGAGGATGTCCTTGATCACCTTGGGCTCGCGGCCGCCGACGCAGGGCTCGACTTTCATCACGCCCTTGGCCGCCTCGCGCCCGACCACGTCCATGTCGGATTCGGACAGCCAGACGCTGCCGGAGACCCGGTCCATCGGCAGGCCGTTGCGGATCGCCTCGGTCAGCGCCACGGTCTGGCCGACGCCGGCGCCCCAGAAGATCACGAAATCGGGCCTGGCCCGGCGCACCTGCGGCCAGATCGCCGACTGGTCGTTGCCCGGCGGCGTATAGGGGAAGGCCGCGAGCTCATAGCCCTCCTTCTTGGCAAGCACGTTGAGGATCGGCAGCGGCTCTTTGCCGAAGGGCGTGTCGATGTGGACGAAGACGATCTTCTTGCCCTTGAGGCTGCCCTTCTCGGTCTTCTTGAACTGCTCGATGATCAGGCCGGCCTGGGTCCAGTAGTTGATCGAGAGCGGCAGCACGTAAGGAAAGGCGCTGCCATCGGCCGCGTCGCTGCGGCCGGAATAGGCGGTGATCATGTTGATCTTGTCCTCGAGCGCGCGCGGCACCAGAGCCCGCGCCACCGGGGTCGAGAGCGGGTCGATCAGCACGGCGCCCTCGCGCTTGCCGCGCTCATAGGCTTCGATGGCGCGCGGCAGGTCGTTGGCATGGTCGGTGATATCCGCGATGATCTTGTAGCCACTGACGCCGCCGCGATCATTGACCAGGGTGAAGTAGTCGCGCTGGCCCTGGTTATACTCCGAGGTCACGAAGGTGTAGATGCGGGTGAAGTCCTGCGGCAGCGAGAAGCGGACGATCTTCTCCTGGGCGAAGACCTGCACCGGCAGGGCGAGCGGCGCGGCCAGCACGGCCGAGCCGGCGATGAACGAACGGCGATCGAGCGACATCCTGTTTCCTCCAGCCCTGTCGTTGATTGAGGCACCGTCACCGCTGGGCATGGCGGAACGGCCAGACGAGCAAGTAGTTGCGGAAATTGGCGTAGATCTTGGCGAGCCCGAGCGGCTCGTAGAGCAGGAAGCCGATGACCAGCGCGCCATAGGCCATCAGCGGCAGATGGGCGCGCAGGTCGATCGGCAAGGACCAGCCGAAGGTGCCGGCGGCGGCGCCGAGCAGGTTGTTGAGTAGGATCGGCGCGAACAGGATCAGCGCCGTGCCGAAGAACGGGCCGAGCACGCTGCCGAGCCCGCCGACGATGATCATCGCCAGGATCTGGATCGAGAGCTCGATATGGAACTGATCGGGCGAGATCGCGCGCAGATAGGTCACCGCCAGCACCGAGCCGACGACGCCGCCGATGAAGGACGAGACCCAGAAGGCGAGCAGCTTGTAGCGAAAGGTCGAGATGCCGAGGATCTGGGCGGCGTAATCCTTCTCGCGCAGCGCCGCCAGCGCCCGGCCGAAGCTGGTGCGCCGGACATTCAGCATGAACAGCGTAATGACGAAGCAGACGCCGAAAGCGAGGTAATAGGTCGGCAGGTCGCCCTGCAGGGGTATGCTGAGGAAGCTGACCGGCGGCACCTGCAAGGTCGCGAGCGAGCCGCCACTGATCACAGAGGAATGCGAGATGACGAAGTCGACGACGTACTGCATGGCGAGCGTCGCCATCGCCAGATAGATGCCCTTCATGCGCAGGGCCGCGCCGCCGAACATCGTGCCGATGGTGGCGCTGAGCAGGCCGCCGGCGATCATCGCGATCTCGAGCGGCACGCCGAGACGCACCAGATGGACCGAGCCATAGGCGCCGATGCCCATCACCGCGCCATAGCCGAGATGGATCTGGCCGGACCAGCCCATCAGCAGGTTGAGGCCGAGCGCGGCCGAGGTCCAGATCAGCCAGGGCAGCAGGTAGCCGGAGACATAGAGCCGGTCGAAGATGAACGGCGCGACCAGGAGGATGGCGATGACCGCGATGATCAGCCCACGGTCGAAGCCGAGCGGAAAGAGCTGGCGCTCGTCCTGATAGCGCGTGTGGCGGATGCCGGCGCGACGATAGAACACGGCGTCAGACCCTCTCGATATGATGGCGGCCGAACAGGCCGTGCGGCTTGAGCAGGAGCGTCACCAGGATGATCACGGCGGCGACAACGTCACGCGAGCCGCCGCCGACCAGCGGGTCGAGTACGCCGGTGGCGAGGCTCTCGGCGACGCCGACGATGACGCCGGCGACGAGCACGCCCGGGATCGAGTCGAGCCCGCCGAGGATGGCGATGGCGAGCGCCTTGATCAGCAGCAGCGACAGCGACCAGTCGATGCCCTGGGTGCTGCCCCAGAGCACGCCGGCGGCGGTGGCGGAGACGGCGGCGAGGCCCCAGGCGACGGCGATCGCGCGCTCGACCCTGATGCCCACCGACCAGGACGCGGTCTGGTCGTCGGCGACGGCGCGCATCACCACGCCGAAGCGCGAGTTGAAGAAGAAGAGCGAGAGCAGGATCAGCAGCAGCGAGATCGAGCCGCCGATCATCGTCGAGCGATTGAGCAGGAGCTCGCCGACGAAGAGCGGCTGCTGCGGCATGCCGATGTCGAGACGCTTCACAGCCGCGCCGAAGATGCCCGGCAGCAGGCCACGCAGCATGATCTCGACGCCGAGCGTCAGCATGATCGTCATGATCACCGGCTGGCCGATCATCCGGCGCAGCGCGACGCGCTCCATCAAGAGGCCGAAGCCGAACATGCCGATAAGCGCGGCCGGGATCGCCAGCCACATCGGCAGGCCGACCAGCGTCGCGAGCGCCCAGGTGACGTAGCCGCCGGTCATGGCGATCGCGCCCTGGGCGAGATTGGCGGTGCCGGAGGTCTTGTAGATCAGCACGATGCCGAGCGAGACCAGCGCGTACATCAGGCCGACGAAGACGCCGTTGGTCGACAGTTCCGCGAGCAGGATCCAGTCCATCAGGCGAGGACCTCACTGATCTTGAGCGTCCGTCGGATCACGCCGCGCTCCCCGTTCTCATAGGCGATGGTGGCGTCGAACTCGGTCTCGGTTGCGCCGCTATAGAGCGCCTCGATCAGCGTGGCGTAGGTGGTCTCGATGGTGTTGCGGCGCAGCTTGCGGGTGCGGGTGATCTCTCCGTCGTCGGCGTCGAAATCCTTGTGCAGATTGGAGAAGCGCCGCACACGCAGGCCATCCGGCTGCGTGCCGTTGACGTGCTTGACCACCTGCCCGATCAGCGCCTGCACCTCGGGCTTCTGCGAGAGCTCCGCATAGGAGGTGTAGGAGATGCCGCGCTCCTCGGCCCAGTGGCCGACCGCGTCGAAATCGATGCAGACGATCGCGGTGAGCTGGTCACGCCCGGCGCCGATCACCGCGACATTGCGGATATAGGGGCTGAACTTCAGCCGGTTCTCGATGAAGTTCGGGATGTAGCGCTCGCCCGAGGCGGTGCGCACGACTTCGCTGACGCGGCCGAGCACGACGAGCTGGCCATCCTCGTCGATGCGCCCGGCATCGCCGGTGTGCAGCCAGCCGTCGGCCAGCGCCTTGGCGCTGCTTTCCGGGTCGTCATAGTAGCCATCGACCACCGACGAGGAGCGCACCAGGATTTCGCCGCTGTCGTCGATGCGGATCTCGCTGCCTACCATCGGCTTGCCGACCGTGTGCAGCTTGACCTGCCCTTCGGTCTGCGCCGCCGTCAGCGCGCAGGTCTCGGTCTGGCCGTAGAACTGCTTCAGCTTGATGCCGAGCGCCCGGAAGAACAGGAAGGTGTCCTCGCCCAGCGCCTCGCCGCCGGTGAAGGCGCGCTCGGCCCGCCCCAGCCCGAGATGGTCGCGCAGCGGCGCATAAACCAGCACGTTGCCGACCGTATCGAGCAGCTTCTCCCTCAGCGTCAGCGAACCGCCGGACAGGCGCTTGCGCTCGTAGGCGACGGCGCGCTCCATTACCGTCTCGAACAGCCAGCGCTTGAACGGCGTCGAGTTCTTCATGCCGACCTGGACGCGGGTCAGCATCTGGTCCCAGGCGCGCGGCGCGGCGAGATAGAAGGTCGGCGAGACCTCGCGCAGGTCGCGCATCACCGTCTCCTGCCGCTCGGGGATGTTGATCGTGGCCGCCATCATCATGCCGGCGCCAAGCGTGAAGACGAAATCGCCGACCCAGGCGGTGGGCAGATAGGCGTAGAGTTCCTCGTGCTTGTGGAAATAGCCGCTGGCGCCGGCATTGAGCAGGCCGCCGGTAACGTTGCGATGGCGCAGCGGGATGCCTTTGGGCAGGCCGGTCGTGCCGGAGGAGTGCAGCAGCACCGAGATGTCATCGGCCTGTGGCCCCTGGACGAAGCGAGCCAGGAGTTCCGGCTCGCGCGCCAATCGCTCTCGACCCTTTTTCACGAGCTCATCGAGCGACATCAGCCCGGGCTGATCGTAGTCGTCGAGGCCGCGCTCGTCGTCGTAGAGAATGGTGGCGACGCGCCCGGTTGCATCGCGAAGCTGCAGCAGCTTGTCGACCTGCTCCTGATCCTCGGCGATGCCGACCGGTGGCGCACCATGCCGGGTCGCGACGATCAGCTCCTCCAGTGGCACGTCGGGAAACACCGGCGACGGAAAGGCCCGCAGCATGTTGGCGGCAAGCATGGCGTAGTAGAGCCGCGGGCGGTTGTCGCCGATCACGGTCATCGCGGCACCGGCGACCAGCCCAGCCTCTTCGAGCCCGGCCGCCATGGCGGCGATCTCGTCGAAGACCGCGCGCCAGTCCTGTTCCTGCCAGATGCCATAACGCCGCTCGCGGAAGGCGACCCGGTCGCCGAACTCAGCAGCGTTACGGGCGAGCGCCGCGATCAGCGTCGCCGGCTCGCCATTGGCGGCGACCGGCCAGTGGGTGCTCTCCCCGATTTTGCCGAGTGCCGCCGTCATGCCGTGCTCCCGGCCTGGTGGCGCCTGGCGGCGCGCTCGCCGAGATAGGCGCTGACCACGCTCGGATGCGATATCGCCGCCTGCGGCTCGCCCTCCGAGATCACCTCACCATAGCTCAGCACGACGACGCGGTCGCAGATCGAGGTCACCACGTCCATGTGGTGCTCGATGATCAGGGTGGTGACGCCGCGCGCCTCGCTCGCATCGAGAATGAAGCGGGCGATGTATTCCTTCTCCTCCTGGTTCATGCCGGCCATGGGCTCGTCCAGGATCAGGAGGCGCGGTCCGGCGACGAGGGCGCGTGCCAGTTCGACGCGCTTCTGCAGGCCGAGCGGGATGACCTCGACCGGTTCGTCGCGGATGTCCTGGAGTTGCATGAACTCGATCATCTCTTCGACGACGCGCCGGTGCGCCAGTTCCTCGCGCTCGGCCCACCACCAGTAGAACAGCGCCCCAAGCGCGCTCGGCTTCATATGGGTGTGGCGGCCGATCAGGATGTTGTCGAGGACGCTCATGCCCTTGAATAGGGCCAGATTCTGGAAGGTGCGGGCGACACCGCGGGCGGCGACGCGGTGCGGCTTCAGCGCCGTGATGTCCTCGCCGAACAGGCTGACCTTTCCGGCATTGGGCGGATAGAAGCCGGTGATCACGTTGACCATGGTGGTCTTGCCCGAGCCGTTCGGACCGACGAGCCCGAGGATCTCGCCCTGGCGGACGTCGAGCGAGACGCCCTTCAGCGCGCGCAGGCCGCCGAAGTCGCGCTCGATGCCGGTGCAGGAGAGCGCGACGGGCGCGCCTGCGGCGCTCGCGGCGTGGCGGTACTGAACCTCATTCATCCGAGGCGCCCGGACCGGCGGCCGGAAGGCCGCGCGCGACGACCCCAAGCGCGACATCTGCGGGCACCCGGCGCACACAAGACGCGGCCGCGCGAACGGCGTTGACTCCCACGGCATCCTCCCCGGCTGCGCTGGCTTGTTGGCTCGATATGCGTCAGCTCGATAAAGCTAATGAATAGAATTCATCTTGTGCTGTCAACTCTTTTGCCTCCTCGCTTCGATGCCAGTGGCAGCTGTGATTTTCTGCACAACGGTATTCGCGACGGCTCAAGCCCCACTCAGAACCATATGCGTCGCCAGCGCGCTGGAAGTACCCTCAATGAACTGCGCTCAGCCCGAATGAGCAATCAATCCTCGACATGAGAGGCGCGCCGCGTCGGCCAGCACCGCCTCGTATTCATCCGCCAGCCGCCGACAAAGATCGCCCGTAGCGGGCAGGTCATCGATCGCGCCGACGCCCTGCCCGGCCGCCCAGATATCGCGCCATGCCTTGGCGTCCGTCGTGCCGAAATCCAGGCTCGCCGGCTTGTTGAAATCGTCGGGATCTCGGCCGGCCGCCAGAATGCTCGGCCGCAGGAAATTGCCGTGCACGCCGCTGATCGCTGGGGTGTAGACGATATCGGCAGCAGAGGCGCCGAGCAGCATGTCGCGCAGCGCTTGCGGCGCCATGCTCTCTTGGGTCGCCATGAAGCGGGTACCGAGATAGGCCAGATCGGCGCCTGCCATCCGGGCGGCTGCGACCTGCGCGCCAGTGCTCAGCGCGCCACCGAGCACCAGCGTCCCGTCGAAAATCCGGCGGATATCCGCGAGGGCCGCGAAAGGGTTGAGTGGCCCGGCATGCCCGCCGGCGCCGGCCGAGACGGCGATCAGCCCGTCGACGCCGGCTTCGGCCGCCTTGGCGGCGAAAGCAAGCGTCGTCACATCGTGAAAGACAAGTCCGCCATAGCCTTGCACTGCCTTGATCAGATCGCGGTTGAGGCCGAGCGAGGTGATCACCAGCGGCACCTTGCGCTCGACGACGGCGGCGAGATCAGCATCGAGCCGCGGATTGCTGCGATGGACCACCAGGTTAACGCCGAACGGCGCAGCCTTGTCCGCACCATCCAGCCGCCCGGAGATCTCGTCGAGCCAATCGGCGAAACCCGCCGTTGTTCGCTGGTTGAGCGCCGGAAAGCTGCCGACGACGCCATTGCGGCAGCAGGAGACAACGAGATCCGGCCCCGAGATCAGGAACATCGGCGCAGCGATGACCGGAATGCGCAAGCGCCCGGCAAAGGCGGCAGGCAATGGCAATGACCCCTCCCCTAAAGAACTCATGCTCACCGGGACGGGCAGCCATCCCACAAAGCTGACCTTGCGGCCGAGCCCTTGCCTGGCGCGCGCCGATGATGAATGCTATTTATTAGTGACAACACGCCCCGGCGTGCCGCCGGCCGGCCAGAGCAAGACATGGCCCACCGCTTCGCCTCAGCAAGGATCATCGATGCCGCCCCGCACTGCCCTGAAGCGCCAGGTCAACCGGCTCCCGCCCGAGCGGCGCATCTCCGACATCATGGCCGCGGCCAAGGAGGTCTTCGTCGAGAAAGGCTATAACGACGCGCTGATCACCGACATCGCGCTGCGCGCCGGCGTGGTCGAGGGCAGCATCTACCGCTTCTTCGCCAACAAGCGCGAATTGCTGGTCAAGGTCGTCGAGCACTGGTTCGAGGAGATGCTGCGCGACGATGCCGAGCAGTTCGCCGCGGTGCGCGGCAGCTGGAACCAGATCCGCTTCATCGTCTACACCCACCTCACCTCGATCCATCGCGATCCGGCGCTGTCGCGCCTGATGTTCCAGGAGATCCGGCCGGCGCCCGACTATCGCGGCTCGCATCTGTTCGAACTCAACCGCGCCTACACAAATCGCCTTGTCGACGTGATAAAAGCCGGCATCGCTGCCGGTGATCTGCGGCCCGAAACCTCGCCTAACCTGGTGCGCGATCTCGTCTTCGGCTGCATCGAGCATCGTACCTGGGCCTTCCTGCGCGGCGAAGGCGATTTCGACCCGGCCGAGATAGCTGACGCGATCACCAATCTGGTCCACCACGGCCTGGCCGTCGGCAGCGAGGCGGCTTCCCCGATGGAGAGCGTGGTCGCCCGGCTGGAGACGGCGACGGCCCGGCTGGAAGCAGCGGCCGGGATCGCTCCGGCGAAGCCCTCTTCTCGACGCAGTTGAAAACTCAGCCCTCATCCTGAGGAGCGCTCCGACGGAGCGCGTCTCGAAGGATGCTCCAGGAGGCTCCGAAAACAGCTGGAGCATCCTTCGAGACGCCGCTACGCGGCTCCTCAGGATGAGGGCTGTGGTCATGGACCGCTGCTGCCCGGGCCCCCGAAGAAGGCCGGCCGCGGGATCGTCCAGGTCTCGCCCCAGAGCTGCGCTCCGCCGGCGACGTGGAGCACCTCGCCGGTGACATAGGCCGCCGCCGGCCCGCAGAGATAGGCGCAGGCCTCCGCCACCTCCCAGGTCGTCGCGGTGCGCATCATCGGGTTGGAACGCGGATAGGCCGAGACCTGCGCGGAATCGTAGACGCGCCAGCCCGGCGTCTCGACCGCGCCCGGCGCGATGCAGTTCACCCTGATGTCGAGCGGCGCCCATTCCACCGCCAGCGCCTGGGTCAGGCCGACCACGCCAGCGCGGGCCGCAATAGTATGGGCAACGCCGTGCAGGCCCTGGCGAGTCACCACCACGATCGAGACGATGCTGCCCGGCCGCTTGGCATCGCGCCAGCGCCGCGCCGCCTCCTGCATCATGTACCAGGTGCCGTTGAGATTGGTGTCGACGACGGCGTTCCAGCCCTTCACCGAGAAATCGATCGCCGCCTGTGGGAACTGGCCGCCGGCGCTGTTGACGAGAATGTCGATGCCCCCGAACTCGGCCGCGATCCAGTCGTGGAGCGCCGCGATCGTTTCGGGATCGCGGACGTTCACCGTCCTGCCTGCCGCCTTCAGCCCGGCGGCGCGCATCGCCTGCACCGCCGCCTCCAGCCTGCCCTCGTCACGCCCGGCGATGATCACCTGCGCGCCGAGCCGGCCGAGCAGCCAGGCGGTGGCGCGACCGATACCGCCGGCGCCACCGGAGATGAGGACGGTTTTGCCGGCGAAGGCCTCCGGCCCGTAGACCGTCGGCAGCACGGCGAGATCGGCGTCGTCCAGCCCGAGTTCGCGGGGCTCGGCCTCAGCCATGACGGTCCATCCCCTTCAGCAATTCACCGGCGATGATCATCTTGCGGACTTCGGTGGTGCCGGCGCCGATCTCGAGCAGCTTGGTGCTGCGGAAGAGACGGTTGATCTCCGATTCCCAGATATAGCCGGTGCCGCCATGGACCTGCACCGCCTTGTCGAGGACATCGTGGCAGGCCTGCGCCGCATACATCACCGAGGCCGCGGTCAGGCGATGGATGTCGCCGCGCCCGCCGCCGCCGACTTCGAGCGGCGCCGCCTCGGCCAAGGTGCGATAGGTGAAGCTGCGCATGGTCTCAACCAGCACATACATCTCGGCCAGCATGGACTGGACCATCTGGAAGGCGCCGATCGGCTTGCCGAACTGCTTGCGCGTCCTGGCATAGTCGATCGAGAGGTCCAGCGCGCGCTCGGCGACACCCAGGCAGAGCGGCGAGATCATCGCCCGCTCGAGATCGAGCCCGCTCATCACGATCGCGACGCCCTGGTTCTCGGCGCCGACGAGGTTGGCGGCCGGCACACGGCAATCCTCGAACAGCAGTTCCGCCGTCTGACTGCCGCGATAGCCCATCTTCACCAGCTTCTGCGCCACCTTGAAGCCGGGAAAACCCTTCTCGACGATGAAGGCGGAGATGCCGTGGGCGCCGCGCTCCTTGTCGGTCTTGGCATAGACCAGCAGCACGTCGGCGACCGGGCCGTTGGTGATGTAGATCTTGCTGCCGTTGAGGACGTAATGGTCGCCGTCGCGGCGCGCCGTGGTGCGCATCGAACCGAGCGCGTCCGACCCTGCCCCCGGCTCGGTCAGGCCGAGCGCACCGATCGTCCTACCCGAGCAGAGATCGGGCAGGTATCTGCGGCGCTGCTCCTCGTTGCCGTTGCGATAGATGTTGTTGGCGCAGAGGTTGTCGTGGGCGACGACCGAGAGCGCCATGGCATGGTTCCAGCGGCTGAAGCCCTGCAGGACCAGCCCGGCCTGAAGCAGGTCGAGCCCCGCCCCGCCATATTGCTCGGGGATCGTCGCGCCCAAGAAGCCGTTGGCGCCGATCTGGCGGAAAGCCTCGTCCGGCCACCACTCCTCGTCGTCCATGCGCCGCGACAGCGGATAGAGCTCGGCGCGTGCATAGCGGTCGGCGCCGTCGAGGATGGCGCTCTGCTCCTCGTCGAGGCCGAAGGCGTTGGCGCGGTTGCTACCGGTCACGGCATTCACGTCGATCTCCTCCCCTGCCTCGTCACGCAGCGGTGCGGGCATCGCGCCATTCGGCCGTCGATCTTATTGAGCCTATTTCATCAGCGCCAAACCGAGCTGTCAATGCAGGCTGGATACCAAGGGGTCGAATAATCCGTTTGCGCAATTGCCTGCACGATTCAGGTACGGAACGACTATTGACACAGCAAATGAATTCAAATCATTTATTTAGCGAAGGCTCCTTCAGCGAGCCGCGCAGGGACGGAACCCGTGGGCGAAGAGGTCATCACCCGACGCGAGGGCTCGGCGCTGGTCGTCACGATCAATCGCGAGAGCCGCCGCAACGCTCTGAACGAGGCGGTCGCCGAGGGGATCGTTGCCGCGCTCGACCGGGCCGAGGCCGATTCCGAGGTGCGCGCGGTCATCCTGACCGGCGCGGGCGACAAGGCCTTCTGCGCCGGCGGCGACCTCAAGCCGAACGCGGACGGAACGCCCTTCACCATCGAGGCGGCCGATCCCCGCCACTACGTCGCCGCCCTGCTGCGCCGGATGGATGCCTGCCGGCTGCCGCTGGTGGCGCGGGTCAACGGCCATGCGCTGGCCGGCGGCTTCGGCCTGATCTGCGCCTGCGATCTGGTGGTGGCGCGCGACGACGCCCTGCTGGGGGTGACCGAGGTCAAGGTCGGGCTCTTCCCGATGATGATCCTGCCCTATCTGATGCGGGTCCTGCCCTATCGCCGGCTGATGGAGCTCTGCCTGACCGGCGAGACCATCAAGGCGGGAGATCTCGAGGCCGGCGCGATCGTCAACTACGCCGTGCCGGCTGCTGAGCTCGACGCCAAGACCGCGTGGCTGGTCGGCCGCCTCGTCGACAAGTCGCCGACCGGCATCCGCCTCGGCAAGCAGAGCCTCGCCAAGATCAGGGAGATGTCGACCGACGCGGCGCTCGAATACGCCCAGTTCATGCTGGCGAACATGGCCCGCACCGAGGATGCGCGCGAGGGCTTTGCCGCCTTCGCCGAAAAGCGCCCGCCGGCCTGGACCGGGCGGTGAGCGCCATGGTGGCGACACTGCGCGAGAGCATCCGCATCGGCTGCGGCGCCGGTTTCTGGGGCGACAGCCCGGAAGGGCCGCGACAGCTCGTCCGGCAGGGCGGCATCGACTATCTCGTGCTCGACTATCTCGCCGAGATCACCATGTCGATCCTCGCCCGGATGAAGGCGAAGAACCCGGCGCTCGGCTATGCCACCGACTTCGTCTCGCTGGTGATGAAGCCGCTCGCCCGCGAGATCGCCGAGAAGCGCATCCGCGTCGTCACCAATGCCGGCGGCGTCAATCCGGAAGTCTGCCGCGACGCTTTGCTCGCCGCCTTCAAGGAGGTCGGCGTCGGTCTCAAGGTCGCGATCGTCACCGGCGACGACCTCTCGGGCGAGGCCGAGCGGCTGCGCACCCAAGGCATCAGCGAGATGTTCTCAGGCGCGCCCTTCCCCGAACGGACCGCCAGCATCAACGCCTATCTCGGCGCCTTCCCGATCGCGGCGGCGCTGGCAGCCGGCGCCGATGTCGTGGTGACGGGGCGCTGCGTCGACTCGGCCGTGGTTCTCGGCCCGCTGATCCACGAATTCGGCTGGGCGCCTGAGGACTACGACAAACTCTCGGCCGGGAGTCTGGCCGGCCACATCCTCGAATGCGGTGCGCAGGCGACCGGCGGCATCGTCACCGACTGGCGCGAGGTCGCCGGCGACTGGGCCGATATGGGCTTTCCCTTCGCCGATTGCCGGGCCGATGGCAGCTTCGAGATCGGCAAGCCCGAGGGCACCGGCGGGCGCGTCAGCCCTTCGACGATCGCCGAGCAGATCGTCTATGAGGTCGGCGACCCTGCCGCCTATATGCTGCCGGATGTCACTTGCGACTGGTCGCAGGTTAAGCTGGAGACGGCCGGTCCCAATCGCGTGCGGGTCTCCGGCGCGCGCGGGCGGGCGCCGTCGGGCAGCTACAAGGTCAGCGCCACCTATGCCGACGGCTATCGCTGCGCGACAACGATGATGATCGTCGGCGACGATGCGGCCGAGCGGGCCGAAGCGGTCGCGAAGGCGGTTCTCGCGCGCTGCGGCCGCCTGATCCGCGAGGCCGGCTTCCCGGATTTCGCCGAGAGCTCGGTCGAGACGCTCGGCGCCGAGGCGAGCTATGGCGCGCACAGCCGAGCGCGGGCGACGCGCGAGGTCGTACTCAAGATCGGCGTGCGCCACCCCGCCAAGGAGGCGCTGCAGATCTTCGCCCGCGAAATCTACCCGGCCGCAACCGCGATGGCGCAGAGCCTGACCGGCTTCGCCGGCGGCCGGCCCGAGCCGCAGCCGGTGATCAGGCTGTTCTCCTTCCTGATCGACAAAGCCGAGTTGCAGCCGAGGGTGAGCCTCGGCGAGACCAGCCTGCCGGTGCCGGCGCATATTCCTGCAGCGGCCACGGATGCGCCCTCTCCTGCCAGCGCGAACTTGGACGCCCCGGAGGCGCCAACCGGCGAGACTGTCTCCGTCCCGCTCGTCGCCCTCGCCTTCGGCCGCAGCGGCGACAAGGGCGACATCGCCAATATCGGCGTGATCGCGCGCGATGCCGCTTTCCTGCCCTGGCTCCGGCGCGCGCTGACGCCGGAGGCGGTCGGCCAGCATTTCGCCCACCACGTCCAGGGCAGGGTCGAGCGCTTCGACTGGCCGGGTCTGCACGGATTCAACCTGGTGATGCACCGAGCGCTTGGCGGCGGCGGCATCGCCTCGCTGCGCCATGACCCGCAGGGCAAGGCGATGGCCCAGGTGCTGATGAGCCTGCCGGTGCCCGTCCCTGCCGCCTGGCTCGCGTCGGGTGGCCCCCTCCACGGCTCCAAGACCATGGACGACGCATGATGAGCACTCCGCCGTTCCGCAAGGTGCTGATCGCCAATCGCGGCGAGATCGCCTGCCGGGTGATCCGGACCTTGCGCGAGATGGGCATCGCCTCGGTCGCGATCCACCACCCGGTCGAGGCTCGCGCCCGGCATGTGCGCGAGGCGGATCAGGCGATCGAGATTGCGGGCGAGACGCCGGTCGCCGCCCATCTCGACATCGCCCAGATCGTTGACGCTGCCCGCGCCGTCGGGGCCGATGCGATCCATCCCGGCTATGGCTTCCTCTCCGAGAATGCGCGCTTTGCCCGCGCCGTCGCCGAGGCCGGAATCACCTTCATCGGCCCGGATGCCGATACGATCGCTCTGATGGGCGACAAGATCTCGGCGCGCCAGTTCGCGGCCGATCATGGCGTGCCTGTCGCGCCTTCGGTGATGCCGACGCAGGATCTCGCCGAATTCACCCGCCAGGCGACAGAAATCGGCTTCCCGCTGCTGATCAAGGCGGCGGCCGGCGGCGGCGGCAAGGGCATGAGCATCGTGCGCTCGGCCGAGGAGCTGGAAGGCGCGGCCCGCCACGCCGCAAGCGAGGCGCAGCGCTATTTCGGCGACGGGCGCGTCTATGCCGAGCTCTTCGTCGAGCAGCCCCGTCATATCGAGGTCCAGGTCTTGGGCGACGGCAAGGGCGGTGCCATCCACCTGTTCGAGCGCGAATGCTCGGTGCAGCGCCGCTTCCAGAAGATCATCGAGGAGGCGCCGGCGGCGAACCTGCCGGCGGCCTTGCGGGACGAGATCTGCGCCTCGGCGGTCAGGCTCGCGGCGGCGGCACACTATCGCAATGCCGGCACCGTCGAATACATCCTCGGCGCAGACGGCCGCTTCTTCTTCCTGGAGATGAACACGCGCCTGCAGGTCGAGCATCCCGTCACCGAAATGATCACCGGGCTCGACCTCGTACGCCTGCAGATCGAGATCGCTGCCGGGCGCGACCTGCCCTTCGCGCAGGATGACGTCAGCGCCAATGGCCACGCGATCGAATGCCGGATCTGCGCCGAGGATCCCGAACGCGACTTCCTGCCGGAGACCGGCACGATCCTGCACCTCGACGCGCCGCAGGCGGCCTATCTGCGATTCGAGAACGCGCTCGATCGCGGCCAGCGCGTCACCGCCGATTTCGACCCGATGCTGGCCAAGCTCGTCGCCCATGGGCCCGACCGCACCGGCGCGACGCGGCGCAGCATCGCGGCGCTGCACGACCTCGCTCTGCTCGGGGTCAAGACGAATATCGACTATCTCGCCCGCGTGCTCGGCCACCCCGCCTTCGGCGCCGGGGAACTGCACACCGGCTTCGTCACCCAGCACAGGGCGGCGCTCGCCGCCGGCGAACCGAATGATGCGACGCGCGACAAGGTCCTGATCGCCGCGGCGCTCGGCCTGCGCGATTTCCGCGACCTCGTCCTCGGCGTGCCCGAGCCGCACGCCTCGATCGGGCGCTGGAGGAACTGAGCATGGTCCTCAAGCTCGATCTCGCCGGCACCGTGCATCACGTCACCATCCTGGCGCGCCGGCCGCATCTGGTGCTCTCCATCGATGGCCGACGGCATGTCGTCCAAGACCTCGACCAGGTCGGCGACGGCAGCCGGCAATTGACGATGGACGGCGAGCCGATCGCCTTCGCCCGCGCCGGTAGCGCCGACGGCGTCATCGTCCGGCTCGACGGGCGCAGCTTCGCGCTGCGCCGGCTTGATGCGGCGGCCGAAGCCTCGGCAGCCGGCGGCGGTGCCAATGTCGTGCGCGCGCCGATGCCGGGCACGGTCATCGTGGTCCACAAGCGCGTCGGCGATCACGTCCAGCGCGGCGAGACCATCGTCACGATCGAAAGCATGAAGCTGCAGATGAAGCTCGATGCGCCGCGCGACGGCGAGATCGCCGAGATCGCGGCGCGCGAGGGCGAAGGCTTCGACAAGGATGTCGTCCTCGCCCGTCTCGCGGCTCCGGCGGAAGGCTGACCCGATGTCCAGACTGCAATCGTCGATCAACACCGCCTCCGCCGATTTCCGCCGCAACGAAGCGCATAACCGCCGCCTCGTCGCCGAGTTCAAGGCGAAGCAGGACGCGGCTCGCCACGCCCGCCCGCAGCGCGACCTCGACCGGCTCGCCCGCCAGCAGAAGATGCCGCAGCGCAAGCGCATCGAGATGCTGCTCGACCCAGGTACGCCCTTCCTGGAGCTGTCCTCGCTTGCGGCCAACATGGCCTATGGCGGGGAATCGCCCTCGGCCAGCTCGATTGTCGGCATCGGCATGATCTGCGGCCGCGAGGTGATGATCCGCGCCGATGACCCGACGGTGAAGGGCGGCGCCTGGTATCCGCTGACAGTCAAGAAGATCGTCCGCGCCCTCGACATCGCCATGGAGAACCGGCTGCCGGTCGTCCATCTCTGCGATTCCGCCGGCGGCTTCCTGCAGCTCCAGTCAGAGCTGTTTCCGGACCGCTATATGGGCGGGCGGATCTTCCGCAACCAGTCGCTGCTGTCGAAGATGGGCGTGAAGCAGCTCGCCCTCGTCTTCGGTCATTGCACCGCCGGAGGCGCCTATATCCCCGGGCTATCCGACTACAGCGTCATCGTGCGCGGCACCGGCGCGGTCTTCCTGGGCGGCCCGCCGCTGGTGAAGGCGGCGACGGGCGAGGACGTCACGGTCGAGGAGCTCGGCGGGGCCGAGATGCATACCAGCGTCTCCGGCACCTGCGACTACCCCGCCGACAGCGAGGAGCACGCGATCGAGATCGGACGCGACATCGTCGCGCAATGGGACCGGCTGCCGCGCTGGGAAGCGCAGTGCGAGGCGCCGGAGGAGCCGTTCTACGATCCCGCCGAGCTCTACGGGATCGTGCCCGACGACATCAAGAAGGCCTTCGACATGCGCGAGATCATCGCGCGCATCGTCGACGGCAGCCGCTTCCACGAATACAAGCCGAACTATGGCACGACGCTGGTCTGCGGCTTTGCCAATATCTGGGGCTTCAAGGTCGGGATTCTCGCCAACAACGGCGTGCTCTTCAACGATTCCTCGATCAAGGGCGCCCATTTCATTGAGCTCTGCAACCAGAACAACACGCCGCTGGTCTTCCTGCAGAACATCACCGGCTACATGGTCGGGCGCGAATACGAGCGGCGGGGCATCACCAAGGACGGCGCCAAGATGATCATGGCGCAGAGCTGCTCGCGGGTGCCGAAGTTCACGGTGATGTGCAACGGCTCGTTCGGCGCCGGCAATTACGGCATGTGCGGGCGCGCCTTCGACGGGCGCTTCCTGTTCTCCTGGCCGAACCACCAGATCGGCGTGATGGGCGGCGACCAGGCGGCAAACACGCTGGCCGAGGTCAAGGCCAACCAGATGAAGCGCAATGGCGGCGCGGTCGACCAGAGCGAGATCGATCGGCTCTGGGAGGAGACGCGGAGAGCCTATCAGGAGCAGCTCTCGGCCTATCATTCGACCTCGGAACTCTGGGACGACGGCATCATCGACCCGCTCGACACCCGCAATGCGCTCGGCGTGGCGATCTCGGCCTCGCTCAACGCTCCGCTCGGCCCGCCCGGCTACGGCGTCTTCCGGTTCTGATCGATGCCGGGAGCGCTGCGCCTTTATCTCGATTTCGCCTCGCCCTATTCCTATTTCACGCTCCATTCGCTGGCGCGACTGGCCGATGAACATGGCCGAGCGCTGGAGCTGAGGCCGATCCTGCTCTGGGCGGTTTTCAAGCAGCAGGGCGTCGCCAACCCGCTGGAGAAGCCGGCGCGGCGGCGCTATTTTCTCGAGGACGTGACCCGCTCGGCCGAGTTCTTCGGCTTGCCCTTCCGCATTCCAGAGCCACTGCAGATCTCGGCCCATCTCGCCGGTCGGCTCTATCACGCCTGGACCGCGACGCGGCCGCAGGACGGTTTGCGCCTGGCGAGCGAGATTTTCGAGGCCTTCTTCGCCCGAGCCGAGGACATCACCGACCCGGCCGTGCTCGCCGCCCTGCCCTGCCTCTCAGGCGAGACTCCGGAGGCGATCCGCGTCATGATCGACGGACCTAAGGGCCGCCAGCGCCTCAGCGACGCGGTGGAGGAGGCCTGCGCGGCCAACATCACCGGCGTACCCTTCGTGACGCTCGACGGCGAGAGCTTCTTCGGTGCCGATCGCCTGCCGCAGATCGCCTGGCGGCTGCAGCATCCGCGCATGGCGTGAACGGGAGAGTGGGATGAGCGATGACAGGCTCGCCGGGGCGCTCAAGGCGACGCCCTTCATCGATGCGAATGCGCCGACGATCCGCGCCTTTATCGACCGCCATGCCGGCAGCGGGCCGGACCGCTACCGCGCCGTGCGGCTCTATTACGCCGTCCGCGACGCCGTCCCTTATGACCTGCGCTATTTCGGCATCGAGCGCGACATCTTCGTCGCTTCGCGCTGCCTGGAGGCGAAGGGCTCGTTCTGCGTGCCCAAGGCGCTAACGCTAGCGGCGGTCGCCCGCGCCGCCGGCATTCCGGCCAGAGTCGGTTTTGCGGACGTGCGCAACCATCTGGCTTCGCCGCGGATCCTCGAATTGATGGGCAGCGACGTCTTTCGCTGGCACGCATACACGCTGCTCCACATCGAAGGCCATTGGGTCAAGGCGACGCCGGCCTTCGACCTCGCCTTCTGCGCCCGCTTCGGGGTGCAGCCGCTCGATTTCGACGGCAGCACGGATTCGATCTTCCAGCCCTTCGATGCGGCTGGCCGGCAGCACATGGACTATGTGCTCGACCGCGGCGACCATGACGACATGCCATACGAGGCCTTCGGCGAGGCCATGCAGGACGCCTATCCGCGCCTGATCAAGGCGATGGCGGCCGAGCGCGCCGCCCTTGCGGGCAAGGCTCATCCGAAGCCTGCCTCGGAAGCCTGACCGCACTTCCTGCACACTGAGTAAACACCAGCATCGCTTCGACAGCGTTCGCTGACGGCTATCCGGTCTTGCGTTTCATCGCAGGCCGGCGCGTCTGCGTGGCCACCAATCGTTCCCCATCCCGTCTAGCCTGTTCGAGACGATCACCGCGACCACCAATCTCGAGCATATCGGCGACATCATCGACAAGAACCTGCGCGAGCTGGCGGGAAAGACAATCCGCAAGCGCTACCGCTTCTCCGAAGAAGGTCTTGCCGAGATCCGCGACTTCCACGCCCGGGTCAGCCACAGCCTGCAGCTTTTGCTCAATGTGCTCGCCCCGCGCGACGTCACACTCGCCCGCCAGCTCTTCGACGAGCGATGCGCTTGGCCGAACGCATGGCGGCCGAGAAGCATCACGAGCGGCTGCGCAGCGGGGCAACCTCAGTCGTTCGGGACCTCATCGATCCATCTTGACGTGCTGCGCGACCTGACATGCATTCACGGCCACATCATCCCGATCGGCTATCCGATCCTGGAGGCGGCCGACGAACTCAGCGAAACCAGATTGCGCAAGGCCCAAGAGCAGCTGCTTATGAGCGCTCGGGCCTCGCGCTGCCGCGCAAGCCGGCCTGACCCGGCGAGGTTTGGGCTGGCGGCGCCTGCGCTTGACAGCCTAAGGGATTGACCGAGCTTAAGGTCCGAGGCTCGGGGGGATCATGGATCGCATCGACGCGATGAAGGTGTTCATCGCCGCGCTGGACGAGGGCAGTCTCGCCGGGGCGGGACGCCTGCTCGGCCGCTCGCCGGCCGCTGTAAGCCGGGCCGTCGCCTTCCTGGAGCAGCAAGCCGGCGCGCTGCTTTTGCATCGCACGACCCGCTCGATCCGCCTGAGCGAAACCGGCGAGCGCTATGCCGATCTCTGCCGCCGCGTCCTCGCCGATCTGCAGGAGCTCGAAGCGGTCGGCACCGGCGAGCGGACCGCTCCGCGAGGAACGCTGACCATCACGGCGCCGCCGATCAGCGGCGAGGAGATCCTGCGCCCGATCATCGACGCCTTCCTCGAGGCCCATCCGGCGGTCACCGTCAATCTCGTCCTCTTGGTGCGCCTCGCCAACCTGGTCGAGGAAGGCATCGACATCGCCCTGCGCATCGCCGAGCTGCCGGATTCGGCGATGACGGCGGTCCATATCGGCGACGGCGTCAGGCCGGTCATCGTCGCCTCGCCGCGTTATCTCGCCCGGCATCCGCGCATCGACGCGCCGGGCGATCTGCTCAAGCACACCATCATCGCCTGTACCGACTTCGGGCGCGACGCCTGGGTGTTCCCGCCGGCGAAGGGAGGAGCGGTTCCCCGCTCGGTCCAGTTCAAGCCGCGCCTGATCGTCAACAGCGTGCGCGCTGCGCGCGGAGCGGCCATCGACGGCCTCGGCGTCACACGCCTCTACTCCTATCATGTTGCCGACCAGGTCGAGGATGGCTCGCTCCGCCTCCTTCTGCGCAATGCCGAGCCGCCGGCGCGCCCGGTCAACCTGCTGATGCCGGAAGGGCGAAGCGCCGTCCCCAAGGTCCGCGCCTTCCTGGATTTCGCAGTGCCGCCCCTACGCGCCGCTTTTGCCCGATTGTCAGCCGAAGCGCTCGCTCTCGGCGATTGACCTTCGTGTCATTCTTCCTTCGTTCGGAAGAATGACTGCCGATCAGCGGGCCTTCAATCGCTTGTCGGTACGCTCCAAATTCCCCTCACCAGGCCAGATATGGCCATCAGCGGCAAACTTGCTCGCTGACCAGACCGTGAGGAACAACATGAGCAACGAACGGAAGGTCGCCATCGTCACCGGCGCCTCGCAGGGCATCGGCGCGGCGCTGGTCAAGGGTTTCCGCGACCGCAATTATCGCGTCGCCGCGACGTCGCGCTCGATCACCCAGGGCAGCGATCCGGACGTCCTGGCGATCCCCGGCGACATCGCCGATCCCGAAACCGCCGAGCGGGTCGTCCGCGAGGCACTCGCCCGCTTCGGGCGCGTCGACACGCTGCTCAACAATGCCGGCATCTTCATCGCCAAGCCCTTCACCGACTACACGGCCGAAGATTTCCAGGGGAAGATCGCCACCAATCTCGCCGGCTTCTTCCACATCACTCAGCAGGCGGCCCGCGTCATGCTGGCGCAGGGCTCCGGCCACATCGTCAGCATCACCACCAGCCTCACCGACCAAGCCGTCGCGGGCGTCCCGACCGTGCTCGCCAACCTGACCAAGGGCGGCATCAACTCGGCGACCAAGGCGCTCGCCATCGAGTACGCCACTCAGGGCATCCGCGTGAACGCCGTCTCGCCCGGTATCATCAAGACGCCGATGCACGCGCCGCAGAGGCATGAGTTCCTGGCCAATCTGCATCCGGTAAAGCGGTTGGGCGAGGTCAAGGACATCGTCGACGCCGTGCTGTTCCTGGAGGGCGCTTCCTTCGTCACCGGCGAGATCCTGCATGTCGACGGCGGCCAGAGCGCCGGCCACTGACTCACAAGCCGAAGGAGGCTTCCATGCCAATCGTCACCATCCAGGTCACCCGCGAGGGCTCCGGTCCGGGCCGCTCCTCGGTCACCGCCGAGGAGAAGGCGAAGCTGATTGCCGGCGCCAGCCAGCTCCTGCTCGACGTGCTGAACAAGCCGGTCGAGGCGACCTTCGTCGTGATCGAGGAGGTCGAGCTCGACAATTGGGGCTGGGGCGGCCTGCCCGTCCCAGAATACCGCAAGCGACGCGCCACGGACTGAACCAGCTCCCGCCCAATCCTGCACTGCGGTTGGGCTGAGCTTCGCCTTTGAAATCGGCGGGCCGCGGCGGAGATTGTCCGCTGCCCGTTCGGCCGTAGTGAGGAACGATCATGACCAGCCCGGCACAAGCGCGACTGCTCGATCTGTTCGGCATCGAATTGCCGATCATCCAGGGGCCGATGGCCCTCGCCTCGACGCCGGCGATGGCGATCGCCGTCAGCGAAGCCGGAGGTCTCGGCTCGCTGGCCGGCGCGCAGTACAACGAGTCCGGCCTCCGGGCCGCGCTCGACGAGGTACGCGCCGGCACGCGCCGGCCGATCAACGTCAACTTCTTCTGCCATACGCCCCCGGCCGACGATCCGGCTCGGCAGGCGGCCTGGCTGAAGCACCTATCCGGCTACTATGCCGAGGCGGGGCTCGATCCGGACATGCCGAAGACGCCGAGCGGACGCACGCCCTTCGACGCCTCCCTCGCGACCGTGCTCGAGGAGTATCGGCCGGAGGTCGTCAGCTTCCATTTCGGCCTGCCGGCGCCGGAGCTGCTCGACCGCGTCAAGCGCACCGGCGCCAGGATCATCGCCTCCGCCACTACGGTCCCTGAGGCGCGCTGGCTCGCCGAGCGCGGCGTCGACGCGGTCATCGCCATGGGCGCCGAGGCCGGCGGTCATCGCGGCATCTTCCTCAACGACCGGATCTGCGAGCAGGTCGGCACCTTCGCGCTGGTGCCGCAGGTGGTCGATGCGGTCTCCGTGCCGGTCATCGCCGCCGGCGGCGTCACGGACCGGCGCGGGGTGGAGGCTGCGTTCGCGCTCGGGGCAGCGGCCGTCCAGGTCGGCACCGCCTATCTGTTCACGCCAGAGGCGAGCATTTCGCCGATCTACCGCAAGGCGCTCGGCATGCGCGAGCGGCCGACCGCGATCACCAACCTGTTCACCGGCCGGCCGGCGCGCGGCATCGTGAACCGCGCCATGGCGGAGCTCGGCCCGCTCTCCGAACTCGCACCGGCCTTCCCAACTGCCGGCACGGCGCTCGGGCCGCTGCGCAGCGCCGCCGAGGCGGCCGGCCGCGACGACTTCACTTTGCTCTGGGCCGGCCAGTCCTATCCGCTCGCCAAGCCGATGTCGTCAGCGGCGCTGACGCGAATGCTGGCAGGACGGGATCATTGAGAGATCGGCCGGCGGCTGCACGCGGACGTTAAGCCGGTAGCCCAATATGCTCTGATTCGATTGCCGGAGAGGCTGCGCCCCACCGCGCCAGCGCGCTGCGGCCGGCTTCGGTCAAACCGTAGACGCCGCGCTCGGCCTTCTCGAACCAGCCATAGACATTGCGATGCAGGATCTTCTGGGCATCGGGACAGGATGGCTTGAGATCGCGCGGGCGCTGCGGCGCGGCGCTCATCGCCGCCGCGCAGGCGAGCGCCTGCTGGCGATAGGCCGTCATGATCGGGCGGCGCGTGCTGCCGCCGGCAGCAGGATCGCCCTTGCGCCGCCGGTGCTCGTCGACCAGCCGCGAGCGGGCCTTCGGGTTCTTCCGTGGCATCGGTGCTGTTGGCGAGACCAGCACCTCGACGCGGCCAGTGCTGGTGACGCCGAGCAGGCCGAAACCGAGGCGCCGGCAGAGATCGCGGTAGCGCGGATCGCTCTCGCGCCCCTTGCCCCTGGCCGAGAGCTGCGCCGCCAGCCAGATCTCGTCGCCGAGGCGCAGCCGGTCGACGCCCTGCAGGACGAGCTCCAGATTGAAGGCGAGCTTCAGTTCGCCGATCACCACGACCGTGGGATCGCCCTCCCTGAGCCCGACGAGATCGCAGCGGCCGATCTCCCCCTTCACCGCATAGCCGAGTTCTTCGAGGAAGCGTTTGACGGGAGGGTAAAGGGTTGTTTCCAAGCGGCATCCCCTGACGGCTGGCGCGGGACTCTAGCGTCGAGAGGTTTCCGAGAGGCGAACGCTGCAGCCGCGTGGGATCGAAGCCCGCCCCCACGGCCCGACCGGCACCGGCGGCCTCGAAAGCGTCGTGGCCGTCGATCATGTACCTTTGGCGCTGCGGTTCGAGGCGCCGATGTCAGGTGAAAAAATGGCGGAGACGGAGGGATTCGAACCCTCGATACCCTTGTGGGGTATGCTCATTTAGCAAACGAGTGCCTTCAGCCTCTCGGCCACGTCTCCGTTGGAAGGCTCTATGCCCGATCCCAACCCGCTTTGACAAGCCGTCCCGGCGATCGATCGACAGGCTTGGGGCAAATCGGTCCGATCAGGCCGCTTCAACGACCGCCGGCGCCGTCGATGCGCTCGATCCAGGCCATGGCCTCGTCCAGCGTCGGAAAGACCGGGCCCGGCATTGCCGCATCTTCGGCCTCGTTCAGGCCGAAGCGGATGCCATAGCCATCCGCTTCCCGCCGAATCGCGATCAGGGACGGCTTGGCGAGGGGCTTGGTCGTGGCGAAGGTTTCGGCGGCTGGCATTGGGCAGTTCCCGTGCGGTCGGCGGAGACAACGGCCCAGCGCCTGAACGGTTCCCGAACCGCGCGTTCAGGAGAGCGCACCGTCATTGCCAGGAGCGAAGCGACGACGCAATCCAGGGGCTCCAGCGCTCTACGTTTCCTGGATTGCTTCGCTGACGCTCGCAATGACGGGAAGACGACAAAAGGGCCTGCGGCATGCCGCAGGCCCCTTCCCTAGCCTCCTGGAGGCGCGTTCGTCAGTCGGCGGCGACGATTTTGCCGGCGTCCCACTTGTACATGGCGAAGCTCGGCGAGCTCAGATCGCCGGTCTTGCCATAGCTCAGCGTGCCGATCGCGGTCTTGATCTCGAGGCCGGCCTTCAGCGCCTTGGCCACCGCATCGGCCTTGGCGTCCTTGCCGGCCTTCTCGATGCCGGCCTTCAGCACCTCGACGGCAGCGTAGGCGTTGAGCGTGAAGGCCTCCGGCGGGATGCCCTTTTCTTTCAGCACCGCCACGGCCTCGGCCGAGGCCGGGTTCTTCAGCGCGTCGGTCGCGTTGGTGAAGAGCGTGCCGGCCGCGGTGTCGCCGCCGATTGCCCAGAGCTCGGTGTTGGAGAGGCCCTCGCCGCCGATGATCGTCGCCTTGACGCCGGCATCGTGCAGCTGGCGGGCGAGCAGGCCGCCTTCGGGGTGGTAGCCGCCGAAATAGATCACCTCGGCACCGCCCGACTTCAGCCGGGTGATCACCGCCGCGAGGTCCTTGTCGCCCGGGTTCACCGTGAGATAGGCGACCTCGATGACGCCGCCGGCATTGATGCCTTTCTTGAAGGAATCGGCGAGGCCTTTGCCATAGGTGCCCTTGTCGTGAACGATGGCGACCTTCTTGCCCTTCAGGTTCTTCAGGACGTAGGCGGCGGCGACTTCGGCCTGCTGGTCGTCACGGCCGCAGGTGCGGAAGACGTTGGACAGGCCGCGATTTGTCAGGGCCGGCGAGGTCGCGGTGGGGGTCACCATCAGCACGCCGCTCTCGGCGAAGACATCGGAGGCGGCCATGGCGACGCCCGAGGTCACCGGGCCGACGACGAAGCGGACCTTGTCGCCGACCAGAAGGTTGGCGGCAGAGACGCCCTGCTTGGGATCGCCGGCATCGTCGGCGAGCTTCAGGACGACCTTCTCGCCGCCGATGCCGCCCTTCTTGTTGATCGCGTCGACGGCGGCCTGGGCGCCGTTCTTGACCTGGTCGCCATAGGCCGCGACCGGGCCGGTGAGCGGCGCGAGCAGGCCGATGGTGATGTCGGCGCGCGCCGGCGCCCCTGCGAGCAGCGCCGTGGCGAAAGCCGCTCCCATCAGGAATCTGGCTCTGAGCGTCATGTGCGTTTCCTCTCTAGCCTTGCAATCTTTGCGTGCGACCCAATCCGCGGATCGCCTTCGACCTGTATAGGCCAGAGCGAAGCATCGCGGCACTGCGTGGCGCGTTTCTGAGCAGATGCAAAAATGCATGGCAGACATGGCGAGACCGGCTTTCGCCACCGTTGCCAGCCCAACTTGGCACGTGAACACGAAATCGCAGCGACCCGGGCGAGGGCCACTGCGATTTGCTGATTGCGCTCAGCGCGGCCGGGCGCGTCAGTTCCAGTCGTCGATCTTGACGTCGTTCGGGTAAGGCGTCCCCCGGCCGGTTTCAACCAACGATTTCATGCTGAGCAGAAACACGCCCCATTTCGTGCTGCAATGGTGCATGAATTCGACCGGCTCCTTCCAGCCCTCGTGCTTGAAGAGCACGATCGCATAGTCGCCCTCCTGCCGGATATCGAAGCCCACCGACGTGCCGATCCATTCGGCGGGACCGTCGACCACCTGCCAGAGCACGCGCTTGCCCGGCTCCAGGGTGACCACCTTCATATCGAAGAAGCCGCGCTCGCCGAATTGGAAGTGGATGAGCCCGTCGACCTTGCTCTCGCCGCGCGTCTCGTCCGTCCACCAGTGCGACAAGCCATCGATGGTAGCGAGTGCCTTGTAGACGGCCTCGGGGGAAGACTTGACCCCAACTCTGTGCAGGATGTCCGGCATGATGATTTCCTCGTTGTCCGGTGTCGGCGACGAGCCGTCCGGCCGTCGTGAGGAGATGAACTACAGGCGGGGCGGCAGCGAGCGGGAGTGACAAGTTTGGCGGGATTTCGGGTGGCGCCATGGACTCGCTGATCACAGCGGCCGGAAGGGCACTGGCGGCGGGCGATCCCTTCGCCGCGCTCAACCGCGTCGCGCTGCGCGAGGATGCGCCGGCGCTGGCGCTGCGTGGCATCGCCATGGCCCAGCTCGGCGACCTCGCCAGGGCGAAGGTCTTGCTCAAGCGCGCCGGCCAGGCTTTCGGCATGAGGGAACCGTTGGCGCGGGCCCGCTGCATCCTGGCCGAGGCCGAGATCGCCCTGGTCTCGCGCGATCTGTCCTGGCCGGCCAAGGCGCTCGACGCGGCGCGCGCGGTGCTCGAAGCCCATGGCGACCGCCTCAACGCCGCCCATGCCCGCACGATCGAGCTGCGCCGGCTGCTGCTGATCGGCCGGCTTGGCGAGGCCGAGCGCCTGCTCGGCGGCTTCGACGAGGCGCCGCTGCCGCCTGCGCTGGAGGCTGCCCGCGCGCTCGCGACCGGCGGCATCGCGCTGCGGCGTCTGCAGGCGGAGCCGGCCCGCACAGCGTTCGCGCGGGCGGCGGAAGCGGCCGGGCGCGCCCGCATCCCGGCGCTCGCTGCCGAGATCGAGGTTGCGGCACGCGTGCTGGAGGCGCCGGCAGCACGCTTGATCGCGCAGGGCAAGGAGCGCCCGCTGATGCTGGGCGAGGTCGCGACGCTGCTCGCTTCGGAAACCTTCGTCGTCGATGCCTGCCGCAATGTCGTGCGCGAGGCCGGCACGGCCGTGCCGCTCGCCACCCGCCCGGTGCTGTTTTCCCTTGCCCGTACCCTCGCCGAGGCCTGGCCGGCTGATGCCTCGCGCGAGGCGTTGCTGAGGCGCGCTTTCCGGGCGAAGGAGGCGGACGAGTCGCATCGCGCGCGCCTGCGGGTCGAAATCGGCCGGCTGCGCGCCGAACTGCATGGGCTGGCCGAGATCAACGCGACCAAGCGCGGCTTTGCCCTGAAGCCGCATCGGGCGGGCGAGGTCGTCGTGCTGGCACAGCCAGTGGAGGAGCCGCATGCCGACGTGCTCGTCTTGCTGGCCGATGGCGAGGCCTGGTCAAGCTCAGCGCTGGCGCTGGCGCTCGGCACCAGCCAGCGCAACATGCAGCGTGCTCTGGAGACGCTCGCCGAGGCAGGCAAGATCCAGTCCTTCGGCAAGGCGCGGGCGCGGCGCTGGCTGACGCCGCCGGTGCCGGGTTTCCCGACAGCCTTGTTACTCCCGGCCCCGCTGCCGGATGGCTAGACCTCGTCCCGGTCCAACCGAACAGAGGAGTTCACGTCATGACCAGGACAGCTACGATCCTTCGCGAATACGGCCCCTTCCCCGGCGTCGAGGCCGTGCACGGCGTCAGCTATGATGGCAGACAAGTCTGGTTCGCCTCGGGCGACAAGCTCAACAAGCTCGACCCCGAGAGCGGCGAGACCACTCGCAGCCTCGACGTGCCCGCCCATGCCGGCACCGCCTTCGACGGCAAGCACCTGTACCAGATTGCCGAGGACCGCATCCAGAAGGTCGATCCGGAGAGCGGAAAGGTGCTCTCGACCATCCCCGCACCGGCCGGCGGCGCCGATTCCGGCCTCGCCTGGGCGGAAGGCACGCTCTGGGTCGGCCATTACCGCGAGCGCCAGATCCACCAGATCGATCCCGAGACCGGCAAGGTGCTGCGCACGCTGCAATCCAACCGCTTCGTCACCGGCGTGACCTGGAGCGACGGCGAGCTCTGGCACGCGACCTGGGAGGACGACGAGAGCGAGCTCCGCCAGGTCGATCCCGAAAGCGGCAAGGTGCTGAACAGCGTGCACATGCCGCGGGGAACCTTCATCTCCGGGATGGAGGCCGGCGGCGACCGATTCTATTGCGGCGGCGGCAAGAGCGGCGTGGTCAGGGCGGTGGCCCGGCCCTGACGGCCATCGCCAGCGCCATTCCCGCTCAGACCAGTTGCGCCCCCTTCAGCAGGGCCACGAGTTGGCCCTGCCTGGTCGTCCCGGTCTTGCGGAAGATGGCGTCGAGGTGAGTCCGCGCGGTGGATTTCCGGATGCCGCTCTGCGCAGCGGCTTCCTGCAGCGACGACCCGCCAGCCAGCGCCGCCGCGAGCTTGACCTCGGCCGGCGTCAGATCGAACAGGCCCATCAGCACCTGCAGCGACGGCACGAGCCGGCTCGCGCTCACGGTGACGGCGGCGATGAGGGTGGCCGCACCCGAAAAGATGTCGCTCGCCGAGCGCCGCAACGGCACGACATGGACGATCATCGCCGGCCGGTCGGCCTCGGCCGGCACCGGGATCGAACGGGCGGCGGCGGCCTGGTCGCCCTGCGCCGCCATGATCGCCTCCTGCAGCAGCTTGTTGGCGGCCGGGCGAGGAAGGCCGAGGCCGCCGAAGGCAAGCGGAATCAGGGTGTGCGAAACGGTCTCGATCAGGGCATTGCTCGCCATCACCCGCCCCTTGGCAGAGAGCACGGCCGCCGGCACGCCGAGCGCCTGAAGCGCCGCGACCGTCGAGAGCGCCCGCTCCATTCTCAGGCGCGCCGCCAGATAGGCGCTGCGCGCGAAATGAGGATAGAGCCCGTTGAGCTCCCGCGTCAGGCCCGGACCGAAACGCCCGTCCTCCCGCAGCCGATTGAGGATGAAGACGACGAGCTCCCCGGTGGGCATCGGGATGATCGTACCGACCTGCTGATCGAGGCCCAGCGCGTGCGCGAGCTCCAGGGTCCCGTCGCCGAGGATCTCCGGTGGGAAATACGCGTCCGCGACGACGAAGCCGCTGAGCGGGTTGCCAAAGAAGAACGGGATGCGGCCATCCTCCTTCCAGCGGCCGGCTTGCGACACCTGCGCCCAGAGCTCGGCCGAACGGCCGGTGGCGAGACTTCTGATCGGCCGGATATTGTCGAACACCATCATCGCGCCGGAATCGGCGCCGCTGTGCAGGCTGATCCGGTCGATGACGCGCGGCCATCGCTCCGGATCGAAGGCGGCCTCATAGATGTCGTCGGCAACGTCCTTGAGCATAGACCAGCGCCGGCGCCCTTCATGGCGATGAAGCCGTAACGCATTCAACGACGAATTGGTTCAGGCAGACAAGTCCGGCCGGCTCGTCGCCGAAGCGGATACCGAGCTGGAGCGGCGATCTGCGCTCTATCGAACCACGCGCCCGCGCAGCCGCGCTCCGTTCGGCAAACGGCAGAAACACGCCGCATTGGCCCGCGCCCGGCTTGGCGCGACGCAGGTCCGGCGCGGGGTCTTGCAATAGGCGACGATGGCTCGCCGGGGTGCAGGATCTTCGACCGCCCCGTAGCGCGGCATGGTGATCGGGTTCGACGAGCGCGGCGCGCCCCGCGGCGTGCCGCCATAGTCAACGGGCGGGCCGGCGCCGGGCAGGCCGCCGGGTCCCGGCGCGTGCAGCCTGATGTCGGGTGTGCTGTCGAAGATCGAGGGCGGACCCAAGCCCTGGCGCGGCCCGCCCGGCGCCAGCGGCGCATTGCCCGGCGTGCCGATCTGGGCTGCGGCGGGAGCCACCAGCACCAGCATGCCCAGCGCGGCCGACATCATTGCACGTACCATCATCGCTTGCCCTCGCCCTCCCGCCCGCACGGGCACTTTGCCGGATGCCACGCCATGCTGGGAGTGGCGCAGCGCAACCCGGCGCATCAGCCGGTTTCCTCCGCGCCGCCTCCATCCCCGGATGGCTTCGGCCGCCCGGCCCGACGCTCGATCGAATGGTCGAGGAACAGGAGCCCGACGGCAAGCAGCGTCGCCGAGAAGACGATGGCATAGTCGCCGAGTCCGGCGGCGCAGCCGAGCGCCGCGGTGACCCAGATCGCCGCCGCCGTGGTCAGCCCCTCTGGCGTGCGGCGGCCCTTGCGCAGCACGATGACGCCGGCGCCCAGGAAGCCGATGCCGGTGACCAGCCCCTGGACGACGCGGCTGGCGGCGTCGATCTGGTCCGCGCCGCTGAAGATGGTCGCGGCCGCAGCGGTGCCGAGGCCGACGAGCCCGAAAGTGCGGATGCCGGCGGCGCGCTGCCTGTTGGTGCGCTCCCAACCGACGCCGATGCCGGCCGCCATTCCCGCCAGCAGGCGCAGCAGAAGGTCGATCTCGGCCCAGATATCGATGCTCAGCCCGCCGAGACCCAGCTCTTCGAAGCTCATGGCGCCCTCCCCGCAGCGATTGCCCTTCGGGCGTGAACGCGCGAGGAAGCGCAGTGTTGCCGCGCCGTCGGCGCGGCCGCGTTCGCCCGGTCGCCGCGAGGCCCGAGAGATGCCCTATACCGACCCGCTCGAATCGCTGCTGCAACGCGAGGAGGATCTGCGCCATGAGATCGCCAGGCGCCTCGTCGAGGAAGCCGGCGCCCCGCCGCCGCCCACCCTGTCAGCCAAACACCTCGCCGCGGCCGACGCGGCGATCGCAGCCTGGGAGGAGCAAGGCGAGGAAGAGTGGGATCAGCGGGCGTTCAGGCCGATCGGGCCGCTGCAGGCGTTGCTGGCCGAGCATTGGGAAATCGTGGAGCGGATTGTCGATGAGCGGGATCGGAGGCTAGGTTAATAGGCCGAAATTGGAAGGCGATGGGCCAGGGCTACGAGGCCGACTAAGAACGTTGCGTGCGCAACCCGAACGTGCATCAACTACAGTAACTTTACGTCGCGCCAGATCGGGAGTTGGCCGAATGCCTGCGGATGAGCAACACCGCTTCGGAGGGCGGCATACAGACGAGAAGCTCGATCGGCTGCAAGCCTATATGAGTGCGTATACAACTGCCTTGCGAGAGAAGGGCTTCGTTCTGGTCTATATCGACGCATTTGCTGGTTCAGGCACGAGGGTGGAGACGAAGCCAACTCTTCCGCTTTTTGAGGTCGATGACGGTGATCCGGAAACAATAACACTACCTGGATCTGCAAAACGAGCCTTCGAAACAAAACCTCCATTTGGAGGTTTCGTTTTAATTGAGAAAGATCCAGGTCGGTTTGCAGCTCTCGAACGCCTTTCTACCGAGTATCCCGAGCATCGCGTTGTTTTAGAGAACGGTGACGCAAACGCAGTCGTTCAACGGCTATGTCGCAACACACCGTGGCAAGGCTCCCACAAGAGCCCACCCATTCGCGGCCTGCTATTTCTCGATCCTTATGGAATGGAAGTGAGCTGGGAGACCATCGAGGCTGTCGCGCGAACAGAGGCAATCGATATGTGGTGCTTCTTTCCCCTGATGGGCTTGTATCGACAAGCAGCGCGTGAGCCCGCCGCAATCGACGATAGAAAACGAGCCAAGCTGAACTCGGTACTCGGGACCGATGAATGGCAACACGAATGGTACAAACCCGCAGCACCTTCGAGTAATCTCTTGGGTTTAATGGACGACGACGCCGCTCGTGTAAGAACGGCCGATGTGAACGCGATCGAAGCGTATGTCCAGAAGCGTCTGGAAAGCGTCTTCAAGGGGGTTGTGCTACCTCCGCGACGCATTACCGGCTCACGAGGGCACGCGCTTGCTTCATTGTTTTTTGCTACCGCGAACCCTGCGCCGAAAGCAGTAGCCCTTGCAAAGAAAATCGCTAGTCACGTTCTCAACTCTGGCAACTCATCCCATTGGCGGCCGCGATAGGTTCGGCCAGCGCGCTTCTTCTGCACACCTCCCCATTGTTTGAAGAAGAATGCTGCGCCGTGCTGCCGGCATGCGGCCTCAATCTCATCAACCCATTTGGGCTCCATTGGGCGAGAGCGCGGGCCACTCTCGCCACCAACAATTGCCCAAGCAATGCTATGGAGATTTGCCCCAGCTACTGAGCCGATCAGCGGCTCAAAGGAAACAAAGCGGATCGCGGCTGGCACACGGCGCAAGTCGCTGAGCCTACCGAGAACTCGGGCGTCCTCAACGCTCGTTCCAAGCCAAACATTTGGCAAGACACTCAATGCTCTGTCAGAAAGAACCTCCGCCATGCGTTCAGGCCGTTTGGTGAGGACCTGAAATGTATGCTGTGGCGTTGCAGCCATCGTCTCCCATACGCGGCGGATAAACTCGACGGGCACGTCCTCGTGGAACAGGTCCGACATGCTGTTCACAAAAATGCGTCGTGGCTTGTGCCACTTGCGAGGCAACCCAAGAGATCCCTCGTCAAGGTAGAGCCGTCCGGTCCAAATGCGTCGGTTGCCGCTTTCTCTAGTCAGACCATCATACTTTTTGACGCCCATTGCCTCCAAACGGGCGGCCATTCGCATGGCGTAGCAGTTTGTGCAACCGGCGGTCACTACAGAGCACCCGGCAACCGGGTTCCATGTCGCGTCTGTCCATTCGATTGTCGTCTCAGCCATGAAAGCGCTCCATCGCGCCCGGCACTGCTCCGAAGCAGCAATTGCTGCGTCATCCTAAAGAGCGCCGGCGTCTGAGTTTCTAGAATTTCAGATCAAGACGCGCCTCAGGATCATAAGCAACGCAATGATGAAAGAATGGTGCCCAGGGGCGGAATCGAACCACCGACACTGCGATTTTCAGTCGCATGCTCTACCAACTGAGCTACCTGGGCATTCCCGCGAAGCGCGCTGCGCTTCGGTTGGTGCGAGGCGATATAGAGGCATGGGCGCGGGCTGTCCAGCCGACAAACGATCCTGCCGGTGGGAAAATTTCATCCGGCCCCGCCAGGGCGTGAAAACCCCAGCCAAGACGGCCCATTTGCCGCGCCCGGCGCTAATGTCGCGTCGGCCGGGCCGGCAGCGAGCACGATGGCAGCGCCGATGCTGACAAGCCCTGGAACCAAAGCGCGGTAGTCGGGTTGATGCGGCGGCGCCAGTGATGGCGCCGTGCCTACCGCCGATCTGGAGCAAGCCGCGGATGTACCGGCAGTTCGATCGCGCGGGAGGCGGAATTCAGGGCGATGAGCCCACCGAAAAGTCCTGACCCGTCGCGCGGCCGGTCAGCGAATGGCCCGGCGTCCTCCCGACAGGGAAACGCCGGGCCTTTCCATGTCCGGGCTCCCATCGTCATTGCGAGCGTAAGCGAAGCAATCCAGGGGCGGCCGAGCTCTACGTACCCTGGATTGCTTCGTCGCCTTGCTCCTCGCTATGACGGTGCTTGATCGGCCTCAGCCGTCCTCGTCGCGCCGCATCGGCGCGTCCTCGGTCTCCTCCAGCGGCTCGCCCGGAATCACGTAGTTGCCCTTGAGCCAGCGGCCGAGGTCGATGTCGGCGCAGCGGGCCGAGCAGAACGGCTTGAAGCGCTGCACAGCAGGCTTGCCGCAGATCGGGCAAGGCCGCGACGGTTTCGGATTCTCGGGTTGTTCAGGCGCCATATTGCAAGGTCACTCCGCCATCGACTGGTAGCTCGATGCCGGTGACATAGCGCGCCTCATCGCTCGCAAGGAAGAGCGCCGCCCAGGCGACGTCCCAGGCCTCGCCCATATGGCCCATGGGGACTTGACGGTCCCGCGCCGCCCACATCGCCGCGACGTCGCCCTTGCCATAGGTCTGGGCGAGCCCGGCGGAATGCTCGACCATCGGCGTCTTCATCAAGCCGGGTAGCACGGCGTTCACCCGGATCTTCTCGGGCGCGTATTGCGCTGCCGTCGTGCGGGTGAGCTGGTTCATCGCCGCCTTGCTGGCGCCATAGCTGGCATAGGGCACGCCGGTGTGGCGGATCGAGGCGATCGAGGAGATGTTGATGATCGAGCCGCCCTGCCCGCTCTGCGCAAACTGGCGCTGCATCACCGGGATGACGTGCTTCATCGCCAGGAAGCAGCCGGCCAGGTTGACCCTGAAGACGCGCTCCCAGGTCTCCAGCGGCAGGTCGACGACGCTGCCGACCTCGGCGATGCCGACATTGTTGTCGAGCACGTCGATGCGGCCATAGGCCTTGAGAGTCGCCGCGACGAGCGCGGCGAGATCATCCTCGCTGGTGACGTCGGTGCGGATCGCGAAGGCCTCGCCGCCCTCGCTGGCGATGATGCTCGCTGTCTCCTCAGCGGCCTCGAGATTGCGGTCGGCGCAGACGACCTTGGCGCCTTCGCGGGCGAACACGGTCGCGGTCGCCTTGCCATTGCCCCAGCCCGGACCGATCGAGCCAGCGCCCGCGACGATCGCGACCTTGCCTTCGAGACGTTTCGTCATGGCGATGTTCCCTGCCCTGCGCACCTGCTTGGTGTTGGCGCCACCATCGGCACTCGCGGCAGCCGGAGCAAGCGCATGGCATGCAAGCCGGCATGCGCTCCGGAAGCGCTCAGGCAAGCTGCGCGGCTGCGAGCGCGATCACTGTGGTGAGGCCGACGACCAGCGCGAACCAGGGCCAGAGCGAGCGCAGCGCCTGTCCGGTCTCGCCCGTCGTCGCCTTGATCAGGACCTGGCCCATGGTGACGCGGACCGGGCTGACGGCGGTGAGCAGGCTGCCGGCGACGACTGCAGCGGCGATCACCAGAAGCCGCGCCTCGCCGGCCGGGACGAGCGCCGTGGCGAGCGGCATCGAGACGGCGCCGGCGCCCGTATTCGAGCCGGTGAGATAGCCGCCGAGCGCACCCGCCACCGGGACGATGCCGGCCGCCCAGGAGCCGAGCACGGCGCTGACGGCAAGGCCGATGCCGCCGGCGAGGCCGGAGCCGACCATGATCCAGGCCATGCCGACGAGCAGGAAGGTCAGCAACGCGGCGCGGCCGGCGCGCTGCAGCGTCAGCTTCATCAGGGCCGTCGCCTGCTTGGCCCCGCCGCGGCGCAGGGCGACCACGAGCGCAATGATGAGCAGTGGCAGGGCCGGCGAGAGCAGCGGCGCGAAGGCCGAAGCGTCGGCGAACGGCTTGAAGGACGGATGCTCGAGCCGGTCATGGACCGCCGGCAGCAGCCGCATCAGCGCCAGTGCGACGACGAGCGCGATATAGGGCGCAAGGCGGACAAGCAGCGCCCGGTCGACCCCGGCCCAGCCCTTCACGCGCAGGAAGCGCAGCAGCATCACGGGAGCCAGCGCCGCAATCGCGGCGAGCTCCAGCGGCAGCGTGAGATTCGCGGCGACGAGCAGGGCCATCAGCAATGCGATCAGGCCGGCCCATTCGAGGCGGTCGGCGAGCGCCGGCGACAGCCCGGCCTGCCGCGACAAGCGCCAGAACAGCGGCAGCAGCAGCGCGACGAGCAGCGCTGTCACGACCGCGATCCGCCAGATCAGCGCCGTGAGCGAGACGCCGGCGATGTCGGCGCTGATCCTGGTGCCGATGCCGAGCGCGCCCCAGGGCACCAGGATCTGGCTGAAGGTGGCGAGCGCCAGTGCCGGCGCCTTGTCGACGCCGAGCTTTCGAGCGCCGGAGACGGCGACGACATAGCCGACGCCGAAGCCGGTGGTGGTCTCCAGAAAGGGTCCGCGCAGCAGGCAAACCTCGGCGAGCGAGCCATGCTCCGGCTGAACCAGGCCGTCATCACCGCCCGCCTTCTCCAGGCTGAGCGAGAAGGCGAGCCCGGCGACGATGACGAGCGTTGCCGGCAGGCCGATCCAGGCGCCGGCGGCAAAATGCCGGGCAATCGCAGCGGCGTCCGGATGGTTGGGACCGGCGAGATAGGCGACGATGGCGGCGCAGATCGTGCCGAAGATACCGGCGGTCAGCGCCGAGCGGCCGGACAGGATCAGCCCGAGGAACAGGATGAGCGGCGAGAGCCAGATCAGGATCATGGCAGCCCGGCGCCGCTGGGCTCAGCCGACATTCAGCCAACCGAGGCGAACCGGGAAGCCCTCGCCGCCGAGCAGGTTGACGGTCTCGTAGAGCGGCAGGCCGACCACAGCGGTATAGGAGCCGACGAGCTTGACGACGAAGGAGCCGGCAATGCCCTGGATGGCATAGGCGCCGGCCTTGCCGCGCCATTCGCCGGAGGCGAGGTAGTTTTCGAGGTCCTCGCCGGAGAGCCGCTTGAAACGCAGCCGCGTCTCGACGATGCGTTCGCGGATCGCGCCCGAGGGCGTCGCCAGCGCGACGCCGGTGTAGACCCGGTGCGCCCGGCCGGAGAGCAGGCGCAGGCAGGCTGCGGCCTCGTCGACGATCTCGGCCTTGGGCAGGATGCGCCGGCCGACCGCGACAACGGTGTCGGCGGCGAGGATATAGGCGCCTTCGAGATCGGGCCGGCCCTTCAGCCCGGCCAGGCCCGCCTCGGCCTTGGCGCGGGCGAGCCGGCGAGCGAGATCGCGCGGGCGCTCGCCCTTGAGCGGGCTCTCGTCGAGATCGGAGGGCAGCAGTGCGTCGGGCTTGAGGCCGGCCTGTTCGAGCAGGGCGAGTCGCCGAGGCGAGGCCGAGGCCAAGACCAGCTTGGGCCGCCAACCGGGCGGCTTCTGGGAGCTGAAGAGATTCAAGTGTCGGCTCGCTGCGGGTCGAGGACGAATTTCCTGCAAGGCTTTAGAGCATGTTCCGCCGAGCTGGGAACCACTTTCGCTGTTGCGGCATGGTTGCATGCCAACCGGAGCCTCGCGCGTGGCTCCTCGCATCTCCTGTGCAAGGCCCAGAATTTGGGCACGGCCATGCATTGTCCCGGATTGCACTAAACGGTTTAGCTTGCCACATCGGAGAAGCGGGCGTGGCGGCGACCCGCGAGGGCTTGGCTGCTTGGCCCCCTTCTCGTCACCGGAGAGCTTTCGCCATGGCGTCACGGACTGGACCGGCTTCGACTGTCGCACTCGCAGCGAACGCGCAGAGCGTGCTTACCGAGATGGTCGCGATGCAGGTCGATGCCGGGCTCACCATCGCGATGCGGCTGCCGATCCTGGCCAAGGGCGCACTCGGCGACGCCAGGGGCCAGCGCGAGGCGAGCAAGGCGGTGGTCGAGAAGGCGGCGGCGATGGCCGAGAGCAGCTTCGCCATCGGCCATGCCGCGGCGCTGTTCTGGTGGAGCATGGCGCTCAACCCGCTAACCCCGAACGGGCTCGGCGAGGCGACAGCCAAAGCCGTGCACAGCTCGCTCGAGCCGTTCTCGCGGCGCACCCGCGCCAATGCCAGCCGGCTGGCGAAGCGGCGCTAGGCTTTCGGCTCCAAGCCGAGTTCGGTTACCGGCTCGGTCACAGTCGCTTCGCTGACGGCGGGTGCGGCGGCCTCTGCGGCATACTCGCGCTCCAGCTTGCGGTAGCGCGCGACGCTGACCGGGATCAGAGCGAGATAGGCGACGACGACGAGCGCCAGCATCTCGAAGGGGTAGGCGAAAAGCAGCCCGGCCGCGACGACGACCGCGACGAAGATCGGCAGCACCTGGTCACGCGGGATGCGGGTGCCGAGCGTCTTGCCGGCATAGCAGGGGATGCGCGAAATCGTCAGGAAGGCGATGAACAGGATATACAGCCCGACGAAAGGCGCGCCATAGTCCTGCACGGGCACGCCGATGAAGTGCAGATAGAGCGGCAGCATCGCCGTGATCGCGCCGGCGGGCGCCGGCATGCCGACGAAGAAGTTCTTCTGCCATTCCGGCCGGTTGGGATCGTCGATCATCACGTTGAAGCGCGCGAGCCGGAGCGCCATGGCGCAGGCGAGCGTCAGCACGATGATCCAGCCGAACGACTTCAGGTCGTGCAGGACGAAGACCCACAGCACATAGCCGGTGGCGACGCCGAAATTGACGAAGTCGGAGAGCGAATCGAGCTCGGCGCCGAAGCGCGAGGTGCCCTTGAGCAGGCGCGCGAGCCGGCCGTCGACGCCGTCGAGCGCCGCAGCGACCAGTATGCAGATCGTGGCGGTCTCGAGCTTGCCCTCGACGACGAGGCGCATCGCGGTCAGGCCGAGGCAGAGCGCCAGCAGGGTGATGACGTTCGGCGCGATCAGCCGGAACGGAATCGGCTTGAAGCGCGCGCGCTTGGTTTCGACGCGCTCGGGCTCGAAAGGCGGAAAGAGGTCGCTCATATCAGCCGGAATACGCGGTTTTAAGATGGGAGGCTAGCGTCGGGCGACCAGGGTCATGCTCGGGCTTGACCCGAGCGCCTCGGGACCGGGAGGCATTGCGGTCTTGGCACAAGATTGTCGGGTCGTCGCTGCGCCCCGCCCGAGAATGATGTTCCTGGCTCAAATCCCCCTGAACACCCGGCCGATGTCGTTGCCGGAAAGATCCGCCAGCACGGTCTCGCCGGCGATCGCGGTCTGGCCCTCGCCGACCAGCGGGACGACGCCCTGCGGCAGGTAGACGTCGACGCGCGAGCCGAAGCGGATCAGGCCGAAGCGCTCGCCCTGGCCGAGCGGATCGCCCTCCTTGACGAAGGGCACGATGCGGCGGGCGATCAGCCCGGCGATCTGGACGACCGCGATGGTGCCGGCCGGCGTCTCGATCGCCAGCGCGTTGCGCTCATTGTCCTCGCTCGCCTTGTCGAGCTCGGCATTGAGGAAGAGGCCTGGCGTATAGGCCATCTTGGTGAGGCGGCCGGCGACCGGGCTGCGGTTCACATGGCAGTCGAAGACGTTCATGAATACCGAGATGCGCGTCATCGGCTCGGCCGGCAGCTCCAGTTCCGGCGGCGGCACGGCGGTGGCGATCTGGCTGATGCGGCCGTCGGCGGGCGAGATCACCAACCCCTCGCGCTGCGGCACGATGCGCACGGGGTCGCGGAAGAAATAGCAGATCCACAGGGTGATCAGCGTGCCGATCCAGCCGAAGGGCGCCCAGAGCTGGCCGAGCACCAGCGTCGCCACCACGCCGATGGCGATGAAGACATAGCCTTCCTTGTGGATCGGCACGATCGTCCGGCGGACGGAGTCGACGAGAGACATGGTCGTAAAGTCCTGTTGCTCTTGTTGGCGCGGCACGCGCATTCGGCTTCGCCTTCGCGGCGGGGTTGAGACCGCAAGGCGGGCAAGCTGTTTAGGCTTTTGCGGGCTTTTGCGAAAGGGGCGCGGGGACCGCGCGACAATCGATCCTATCCAACCGCCTTCGCCGCCGCCCTTCCCGCGACTCGTCCCGAGAAGATGCAGCCGCCGAGGAAGGTGCCTTCCAGCGCGCGGTAGCCGTGCAGACCGCCGCCGCCGAAGCCGGCGGCCTCACCGACCGCATAGAGGCCGGGTACCGGCTCGCCGTCATCCCCCAGCACGCGCGCCGAGAGATCGGTCATCAGCCCGCCCAGCGATTTGCGCGTCAGGATGTTGAGGCGGACCGCGACAAGCGGGCCGTGGGCGGGGTCGAGGATGCGATGCGGTTTGGCCGTGCGGATCAGCCGATCGCCGAGATAGGCGCGCGCGCCGCGCAGCGCCGTGACCTGCAGGTCCTTGCCATAGGGGTTGTCGGCGTCGCGGTCGCGCGCCTCGATCTGCATGCGCAAATGCCCCTCGTCGATCAGCCCGGCGCCGCCGAGTTCGTTCATGCGAGCGACCAGCCGCGAAAAATCGGTCTCGACGATGAAATCCTCGCCCTTGTCCAGAAAGGCCTGGACCGGCGCCGGCATCCCGGCCCGCGCACGTTGGATGACCTGGCGCCAGCTCTTGCCAGTGAGGTCCGGGTTTTGCTCGGAGCCCGAGAGCGCGAACTCCTTGGCGACGATGCTGCGGCTGGTGACGAACCAGGAATGGTCAAAACCGGTCCTGCGCAGATGCTCAAGCGTGCCCAAAGTGTCGAAGCCGGGAAAGAGCGGCGCTGGCAGGCGGTTGCCGCGCGCATCGAACCAGAGCGAGGACGGACCGGGCAGGATGCGGATGGCATGAGCCGGCCAGATCGGCGCCCAGTTGGCGATGCCCTCGACATAGTGCCACATCCGGTCGCCATTGATCAGCCGGCCGCCGGCAGCCTCGGCGACGCCAAGCATGGCGCCGTCGACATGGGCCGGGACGCCGGAGAGCATATGTTTTGGCGGCTCGCCGAGACGCTGCGGCCAGTTGCGACGGACGAGCTCGTGATTGCCGCCGATGCCACCGGAGGCGACGATCACAGCCTGGGCCCGGATCGCGAAATTGCCAGTCACGGTGCGCGAACTCGCCTGCCCGCGTTCGACCGGACTCTCTTCGAGCACCTCGCCCTCGACGCCGTCGATGCCGTCGCCGCCGCGCGTCAGGCTGGTGACGCGATGGCGGAAGCGCAGTTCGATCAGCCCTTTCGCCTCCGCCTCCGCGACGCGGCGCATGAAGGGTTCGAGCACGCCCGGCCCCGTACCCCAGGTGACGTGGAAGCGCGGCACAGAGTTGCCGTGGCCGGTGGCAAGGTAGCCGCCGCGCTCGGCCCAGCCGACGACCGGGAACCAGCGCATGCCCTGCTGGTGCAGCCAGGCTCGCTTCTCGCCCGCGGCGAAATCGAGATAGGCGTCCGCCCATTGCCTGGGCCAATGGTCCTCGTCGCGATCGAAGCCGGCCGAGCCGAACCAGTCCTGACGGGCGAGAGCGAGCGAATCCCTGATGCGCAGGCGGCGCTGCTCGGGCGAATCGATCAGGAAGAGCCCGCCGAAGGACCAGTGCGCTTGGCCGCCGAGCGAGGTGCGCGGCTCCTGCTCGACGATGACGACCCTGCGGCCGGCATCGGCCAGTTCGGCCGCGGCGACGAGGCCGGCAAGGCCGGCCCCGACGATGACCACATCCGCCTCGAGCGCCATGCCCCCTCCCTGCAGCCGGATTCCCGTTGCGGTCGAGCTTGCCCAGAAGTCGCCTGGCCGCAAGGGCGTTGGATGAGGCGGCGCGCGGAACAGAGCCAGCAGCGACACGTTGCCCAAAGCAACAGGGAAAGCACACAAGGAGACTCGGATGGCCAAGACCGCCGCGAAGCGCCAAGACGACAAGGCGCCCAAATCGGTGAAAACCGCCGCCAAGCAGCAGCGGCGCATTCAGAAGGAGATCGCCCGCGCCGACGCCCGGCCATCGAAGCAGAAGGATGGCGCGGTGCAGGCCGGTGCGCGGCTCTATCCAGTGCCGCCATTCAAGCCCCAGCATCAGGCCAAGCCCGGCTCGGAGGCGGCGCTCGACCCGGCACCGATGTACGACGCGCCCTTCTACAAGGGCTCTGGCAAGCTCGAAGGCAAGGTCGCGCTGATCAGCGGTGGCGATTCGGGTATCGGCCGGGCTGTCGCAGTCCTGTTTGCGCGCGAAGGCGCCGATGTCGCGATCCTGCATCTCGGCGAGGACGAGGACGCGAAGGAAACGCTCACCGCGATCGAGAAGGAAGGCCGCAGAGGCATCGCCATCTCCGGCGACGTCCGTGATTCCGGCTTTTGCCGGGAGGCCGTGGCGAAGACGGTGAAGGCACTCGGCGGGCTCGACATCCTCGTCAACAACGCCGCCTTCCAGGTGCATGCGCCGCGCTTCGAGGATCTGAGCGAGGAGCATTTCGACACGACGATCCGCACCAATCTGCACGGCTATTTCCATCTGACGCAGGCGGCATTGCCGCATCTCGGCAAAGGCAGCGCGATCGTCAACACCGGCTCGGTGGTCGGCCTGGAGGGCAGCAAGGAACTGATCGACTACGCCACGACCAAGGGCGGCATCCATGCCTTCACCCGCTCGCTGGCGGCGCATCTTCTGCCGCGCGGGATCAGGGTCAACGCCGTTGCGCCCGGCCCGGTCTGGACACCGCTCAACCCGTCGGACCGGCCGGCCGAGGCGGTGGCGGAGTTCGGTTCGAAAGTGCCGATGAAGCGGCCGGCGCAGCCGGAGGAGATCGCGCCGGCCTATGTCTTCCTGGCTTCGCCGCACTGCTCGAGTTACATCACCGGCGAAATCCTGCCGATCATTGGCGGACACGGCTAGACCATTGGTTGGATTAAAGATTTGCCGCAAAATGGACACGAAAAATTTTGGAACGCATCCTCGCCGCAGCGGTTGAAACAGCAGAGATCATCAACCCGGAGGATGAGGATGAGACCTCTGAAGATCGGACTGGTGGCCGGTGCGCTCGCGGTGTCGTCGCTCGCGGCTATGGCGCAGGGCGTCGACCTGCGGCCGGAGAATAGCATTCCGAAATATGACCGCGGGCCGACCAGCTACGATAATGCGCCCTATCGCGGCGGCACCTACAAACCCGACGACTATCGCCGCGGCGCTGACCGGGGCGGCTATGACGGCGCGCGCTACGACATGATCTCGCAGCGCGAGGCGATCAGGATCGCCCGGCGCAACGGCGTCGCCGATATCGACCAGGCCCGCTGGAGCGGCAATGTCTGGGTGATCGACGGCACCGACAGGCGTGGCGACGACCTTCGCGTCGAGATCAACTGGCGCGGCGAAATCGTCGACGTCGACCGTGACTGAAGCCGCGTCGGAAGACCGGAATGGTGAGAACTTGGGCGGCCTCCAGGCCGCCCTTTTTCATGCCGGACGAGCGAAATTCACCCCATTGCCGAAGCGCCTTGCCGCCAGCACCGTCAGCGCCAGGAAAATGGCGAGCACGATGCCTTGCGAGATGGCGAAGGGCGGTTCGCTCTGCGTCGGCGCCATGTCGCGCAGCACGGCGACCTTGAGGAATAGCTGCGCGACCAGCACGAAGATCAAGAGATAGAAGGAGAGCACCGCCGTGATCGCGTAGGTCCGGCGCCAGGCTCCCTGCAAGCCCTTGCCGTAGAGGGCGACCGCGGCGATCGCCAGCAAGAGGAGCGAGATCGCCCCGACGATATGCGACGGCAGCACGCCGCTGAACGGGAAGACGTAGCCGGTGATGTCGGTCGCGGCCGAGGTCGAGAGATAAACGCCGTTCCAGCGTTGGCTGAGATGGCCCTTGAGCAGCGCCGCCGTCATCGGAATGCCGGCGACGATCGCGATGATGCTGAGCCAGGTATGAAAGCCGACCAAAGTGGTCGGATCGAGCACGAACATGATGAAGCCCCCCGCTTCGGCCGCAGCAACCCCGCGGTCGCTGCGGATGCGATACTGCCAACCTTGGAGCAGGCTGGCGAGGGCTATTCTGGAAGGATTCTCAGATGGATCATTCCGCCGCCGCCCGAGTCTCGGCGGGCTCGCCGTCGAGAGGCTTTCGCGCCGTGGAGAAATAGGAACCGGCGACGATCAGCGCGAAACCCAGCAGCAGCGCGAAGGAGAACGGCTCACCGAGGATGCTCACTCCCAGCAGCACCGCCACGGCCGGATTGAGATAGGCGATCACCGTCGCCCGCGACGCGCCGACTTCGGCAATGAGCGCGAACAGCAGCTGGAAGGCCAAGGCCGTGCAGATGATGGCGAGAGCCAGCACGGCGAGCGATGCATCCAGCGGGAAACGTGCCGGCCAATAGGCGGGGACGAAGGGCAGATAGAGGACGGATGCGACGATGAGCGAGGCGACGACCACCGCGCCATCGTCGGTATCGGCGAGCCTGCGTGCCACGATGATCGGCCCGAGCGCATAACCGAATGCACTCGCGCCCAGGGCCAGCACTGGCAGGAGCTCGGTCGGCTGCTCGTCGAAGCCGAGCAGAGCGACGACACCGGCCAAACCGAGGCCGAGACCGATGAGCCGGCCTGTGCCAAGCCGCTCCTGCGAGAGCACGACACCCAGGATCGCCGCGAGGATCGGCGTCAGCGCGATGATCAGGCCGGCGAGCGAGCTCGTGACCCGCGTCTCGGCGAAGCCGATCAGGAACCAGGGCCCGCTGATCTCGGCCAGCGTGAACAGGATCAGCCAGCCCGGCTTGCGGAAGCCGGCCATGATGCCGCCGCCACGTATCGCGAAGGGCAACAGCACCAGGGCACCGATCGCCGCACGCCCGAACGCCACGATGAGCGGGTGGTAGTCGGCGACGGCGATCCGGATCAGCAGATAAGGCACGCCCCAGATCACGCCGAGGGCGAGGAAGAGCAGCAAGGCTTTCCGGCTCATGCGGGCAGGCCCTTTCTGAACAAGGCGGTCAGCCAGCGGCCTTCACGCCCTTCGAAGGAGTTCGACCAGAGCGGGCCGAGGTCGAGTGCCGCCAAAACGGCAATGATTTCAGCGCGCGGCCAGAGGGCGACGTAATACTCGTTCCCTTTCGAGCCGATGTCGGCGCTCTCGCCCTCCCCCTCCCGGAGCGCGAGCAAGAAGACGCCGCCGTCGCGGATCGCCGCGGCGATCCTGGAGAGGACGGAAGGCAGGATTTCGCGCTCGACATGCTGGAGCACGTGCAGCGCGACGACGCCGTCATAGGGACCGCCGAGCGGGTCGCCGATCACATCGAGGCGTTCGGCTTGGCGGCCACGCGACACCTGGAACTGCACGAAGGAGTCCGCACCGTCGGTACGCCTGATGACGAGCCCTCTTTCCTCGAGCCAGTCGGCGTCCCAGCCCGGGCCGGAGCCGATCTCGAGCAGGCGGCTTCCGGGCTCGAGTGCTTTCAGCAGCTCGACCAGTGCCGGCTGATCATCCGCCTCCGGCTTGGGCGCGGTCGTTTCCGCATACTCGTCGGCACAGCCCTCGTAACCGGCGAGGGTCGAGGTGTTGGAGGCCGAGCGGCTCGCTTCTCCGCCATCCTTGGGTGTTTCCGGTACACTCATCTCCCACGTCCCTCGCGCTCCAGGGGAATCCAGATCGTCAGGCCGCCGAGCCCGGTGCCCGGGTCGAAGTCGTCATTGTGGAATTCGAGCACGGGACCGTTCGCCGCGTTGAGCCCGGCGGCGGGCAATGCCATGTTCCAGATCGCCGTGTAGGTATCGAAGATCGTCGAGACGTGGTCGCGATGCTCGAAGACAGCATAGCCCCTGGGCTCGATCTCCAGAGCAGCGAGCGGCTTGCGCGGCACGCAGGCCGTGCTGACCTCTGTCGCGCACATATATTCGAAGCAGCCATCCTCATCAGGCGCGCGGCAGACGCCGATGGGTATGCCCGGCGCCTTGTCGGGGATGTCGGCATAATGGTCGCACATGAACGCCTGCCACTGCGCCGGTATCCCGATCGCCGATTCATATGAGCATGGCGCCGACAGGCCGACGAGGCGCAAACGACGCAGCTCGCGCAGGGTCGGGATCGGTGTGCGCGCGCAGCCATTCGTCAACCGCAACGGCGCGACGAGCTCGATCCGCTCGGTGCTGCCGCTGTTGCGGATTTCCTCCGGCGTGGCGCCGAACTGCTCGCGAAAGGCGCGCGTGAAGGCCTCGTGCGAGCCGTAGCCGAATTCGAGCGCAACCGTGAGGATGTCGGGAGCACCGGCGGCTAGGCGCTTGGCGGCCTCGCTCAATCGCCGTGCCCGAAGATAGGCCATGACCGGCCAGCCGCTCGCCGTTCCGAAGGCATTGGCGAGGTGCGAGCGCGAGACCTCGCAGGCCGCAGCGATCGAGCCCAGCGTCAGTTCCCGGCTGGAATTGCGCTCCATCACCCAAAGCGCCTTGTCGGCAAGCGACATGCCCCGGTTCCTCCCGCGAAAGTCCCGTGCATATCATCGGCTTCAGCCGGTCGCTTGATCGATCGTCCACTACCGACAGCGCTCTTTCCGGAAGCCGCCGCCCCGGAGCCTTAGCTCCGGGGCGGGGTCTGCTTCAGTGGCCGATACCGGTCAGGGTGGCGATGGCCAGAAGCGTGTAGCCGAGTGCCAGAAGGGCGTAGCCAGCGATGATCATGGTCGGGCTCCGGGATTGGGGCCGCGCGCCTCGTGATGTCGGGCGCTGCGTGCGCCTGGATTGCGGAATGGGACGGAGAAAGAAGCTGCGACGCCGTAGCGGCGTGCACGCCGGAAAGAAACAAGCGACGACCCGAAGGCCACCTCGGCCGGGGCGCCCCGGCCTATGCTAGCGTCGTAAATTCGATATGCGAGATTTTGAGCGGGTATCAACGACGCCGCGCAAATTTCCTTCGCGCGGCGTTAGAACCTCACTGCGTCAGGCTGACCCGGACGCTCTCGCCCTCTTCCTGCGTCGCGCGCTGCAGCGTCGCCTTGGCCTCGTCGACCTGGCGCTGGCGGTTCCAAAGCGCGGCGTAGACGCCGTCTGCCGCCAGCAGTTCACGGTGATGGCCGCGCTCGACGATCAAGCCCTTGTCGAGCACGATGATCTCGTCGGCGTTGACCACGGTCGAGAGCCGGTGGGCGATCACCAGCGTGGTGCGGCCCTCGCTGACTCTATCGAGCGCGTCCTGGATCTCCTTTTCGGTGAAGGAATCGAGTGCCGAAGTCGCCTCGTCCAGCACCAGCACCGGCGGTCCCTTCAGGATGGTGCGGGCGATGGCGACGCGCTGCTTCTCGCCGCCGGAGAGCTTGAGGCCGCGCTCGCCGACCGAGGTCTGGTAGCCTTCCGGCAGCGACTTGATGAAGCGGTCGATCTGGGCGAGCCGCGCCGCGTCCTCGATCTCGGCTTGGGTCGCCTCGGGCCGGCCATAGCGCAGATTGTACTCGATGGTGTCGTTGAACAGCACGGTGTCCTGCGGGACCATGCCGATCGCCGATCTGAGCGAGACCTGCTGGACCTCGGCGATATCCTGGCCGTCGATCAGGATGCGGCCGCTCTGCGGCTCGTAGAAGCGGAAGAGCAGGCGCGAGATCGTCGACTTGCCGGCGCCCGATGGGCCGACGATCGCGACCGTCCTGCCGGCCGGCACCTCGAAGGAGATGCCGCGCAGGATTGGCCGCTCCGGTACATAGGCGAAGTGGACGTCCTCGAAGGTGACGGTGCCGGCGCGGACGTCGAGCGACGGCGCGCCCGGCTTGTCCTGGATCTCCGGGTCGCGGCCGATCAGCGAGAACATCTGCTCGATGTCGAGCGTCGCCTGCTTGATCTCGCGATAGACCGTGCCCATGAAATTCAGCGGCAGATAGAGCTGGATCAGCATGGCGTTGATCAGCACGAAATCGCCGACCGTGTTGGTGCCGGCCTGGAAGCCGCGCACGCACATCACCATCGAAATGGTGAGGCCGATGGCAAAGATTGCGGCCTGGCCGAAATTCAGCCAGGCGAGCGAGGTGTAGGCCTTGATCGAGTTGCGCTCATAGCGCGCCATCGAGAGGTCGTAGCGCGCCGTCTCGCGCGCCTCGGCACCGAAATACTTCACCGTCTCGTAGTTGAGCAGCGAGTCGATCGCCTTGGCGTTGGCGTCGGTGTCGGATTCGTTCATCTGGGCGCGGATGGCGATGCGCCATTCGGTGGCCTTGATGGTGTAGACCATGTAGCCGACCACCATCGTCACCAGCACCACGACATAGCGCCAGTCGAACAGCCAGAGCAGCACGGCGATGATCAGGGCGACCTCGATGATCACCGGCACGAGCTGGTTGAGGCCGAGGCGGACCATCTCCTCGATGCCGTTGCGGCCGCGCTCGAGCACACGGGTGAGCCCGCCGGTCTTGCGCTCGAGATGGAAGCGCAGCGAGAGATGGTGGAGATGCCCGAAGGTCTGCAGCGCCAGCGTCCTGACCGCGTGCATGAAGACGGGCGCGAAGATCGCGTCGCGCAACTGCACGAAGGCAGCCGAGCCGACGCGGGCAAAACCGTAGATCACCGTCAGCGCCAGCGGCGCCCCGACCAGGAAGGGCAGCCAGCTCGACAGCGTCGTCGGGTTGTTGGCGAGCGCGTCCGTCGCCCATTTGAAGGTGAAGGGCACACCCATCAGCACGAGGCGCCCGATCACCAGCAACACGAAGGCGGCGATCACGCGCTGGCGCAGATCGGCCCGCTCCGGCGGCCAGAGATAAGGCCAGAGTGCCTGGAAGGTAGCGATGAAGCCGGAGCCGGGCTGGAGCACGGCCGAACGCGCGAGGGGCGCCGGAGCCGGCGTGGCAGGCGATGACATTGAAATGCTTCCAAATGGAACCGCCGATATAGGCGGATTCTCTGGGGAATGCAGGGGGCGGGAGAAGAAATTACCGAAGTTGCTTTTGCGTTGATGCTGGTAGCAATGTCGTCCCGGACGCAGCGAAGCAGAGATCCGGGACCCATTCCGGAGCTTTTCCGATTGAGGTTCCGGAATGCGTCCCGCGTCTCCCTTCGGTCGCCCGGCACGACCAGCGCTTGATCTTGAAGCCGATCAGCGTGTGGCGACGCCATTCTTCCAGATGATGTCGGCTGAGCGGCTGCCTTCGATCACCAGCCGCGCATTGGGCAGGTCGTTGCCCTCGACCCAGGCGCGCCCGGCCTCCTCGCCCCTGCCAAAGTCCCGCCAACGAGCGAGCAGCCGGTGCTCCAGCGCGGCCAACGGCACCTCGATGAAGATCGTCAGGTCGAAGAACGACGCGAGGCCGGACCAGGGCGCCCTGTCGAGCAGGAGGTAGTTGCCCTCTATCAGCACGAAGCGGGTATCGGCCGGGACGATCGCCGCACCGGCACGGGCGAGATCGGCCTTGCGATCGAAGACCGGCACCGCGACCGGGCCTCCGCCCGACCGGATGCGCCACAGCGTCGCCGCGAGGCCGGCGTAGTCGAAGGTCTCGGGCGCGCCCTTGCGGTTTCTCATGCCCATCTGATCGAGCACGGCATTGTCGAAATGGAAACCGTCCATCGGCACCAGCGCCGCCTCGCCTGCTGGCAACGCGGCAAGCAGGCGCTCGCTCAACATCGACTTGCCTGCGCCCGGAGCCCCAGCAAGCGCGACGACGATACGGCGCAGGCCGCGAGCTCGCGCGGCAATGCGGGCAGCGATGTCTTCGGCGGTCTGCATGGTCAAGGGGCCGGGCCTCCCAACTCTTCGCCGCAAGATCGACAAGGCTTGCCGAAGCTGCAACCGGCCGCTGCCGCGATGAAGCGACATCTACCCTGCCTTGTTCTCGTCGCAACTGCGATGGCAGACTGGCCGAAAGCCTTTAAGGCTGACGCCAGGAGAAGACGCCCATGATGCTTCGACGCATTCTTCCCGCTGCCTGCGCGCTTGCGCTGCTGCCTGTGGTGCCGGCCCTCGCGCAATCACGCCCGCCAACGCAGATCAAGATCACCAATGCCCGTACCGTGCCGCTCGAGTCGCTGGAAATTACCACCACGGGTGAGCAGGCCCGGCTCGTCGGCAAGCTCGCCAAGCCGCTGGCTCCCGGCAAGAGCGCCATGGTCAAGCTCAACAAGCCGGCCGGCTGCAGCTACTACCTGCTCGGCAAGTTCAGCGACGAGAGCGAAAGCGACAATGACGGCATCGACCTCTGCAAGGAGAAGTCGCTGCGCCTGACGGAGTGACCCTTCACCTTCTCCCCTCAGGGGAGAAGGTGGCAGCGCGAAGCGCTGACGGATGAAGGACGCAAAGGGCCGGCCGACAACCGGCTCACCCAGTCGAACCGCCCCCATCCCCTGCCGGACCTTCTCCCCCGAGGAGAGAAGGAGGCTGACTACGCCGTCGCGCCCTCGCGCATCAGCTTGTAAGTGATCGAGTCGACCAGCGCCTGGAACGAGGCGTCGATGATGTTGGCGCTGACGCCGACAGTGGTCCAGCGCTCGCCGGTCTCGTCGGCCGATTCGATCAGGACGCGCGTCACGGCATCGGTGCCGCCCTGGAAGACACGGACCTTGTAGTCGACCAGTCTGAGGCCCCCGATCAGCGACTGGTAGCGGCCGAGATCCTTGCGCAAGGCGAGATCGAGCGCGTTGACCGGGCCGAGCGCGCTTTCGGCGACCGAGATCAGCGTTTCCTCGCCGACCTTCACCTTGACGATCGCCTCGGAGAAGGTGACGAGCTCGCCCAGCGCATTGTAGCGGCGCTCCACATTGGCGGTGAAGCGCTCGATCTCGAAGTAATCAGGCAACTCGCCGAGGATGCGCTTGGCGAGCAGGTAGAACGAGGCGTCGGCGCCCTCGAACGCATAACCCTGCGCTTCCTTTTCCTTCAGCTCCTCCAACACGCGCGCGAGCCTCGGATCGTCCCGGCCGATGGTGACACCGATGCGCTCCAGCTCGGCGACGAGGTTCGATTTGCCACCCTGGTCGGAGACCAGGACTTTCCGGACATTGCCGACCAGATCGGGCGCGACATGCTCGTAGGTGCGCGGGTCTTTCAGCACGGCCGAGGCATGGATGCCGGCCTTGGTGGCGAAGGCGGAGGCGCCGACGAAGGGGGCATGGCGGTTGGGCGCCCGGTTCAGCATCTCGTCGAGGGCGCGCGAGACATGGGTGAGCTCGCCGAGCTCGACTTCGCCGACGCCGAGCCTGAAGCGGCGGTTGTAGCGCTCCTTGAGCTTCAGCGCGCCGATCAGCGTGACCAGATTGGCGTTGCCGCAGCGCTCGCCGAGGCCGTTCAGCGTGCCCTGGATCTGGCGCACGCCGGCCTCGACCGCCGCCAGCGAATTGGCGACGGCACAGCCGCAATCGTCATGGGCGTGGATGCCGAGATTGTCGCCCGGCACGACCCTGGCGACCTCGGCGACGATGCGCCCAACCTCGTCCGGCAGCGTCCCGCCATTGGTGTCGCAGAGCACGACCCAGCGCGCGCCGGCCTCATAGGCGGTGCGGGCGCAGGCGAGCGCATAGTCGGGATTGGCCTTGTAGCCGTCGAAGAAATGCTCGCAATCGAGCATCACCTCGCGGCCGGCGGCCTTGGCGGTGGCGACGCTGTCGCGGATGCCGTCGAGATTGTCCTCCAAGGAAATCTCGAGCGCGACATGGACATGATAGTCCCAGCTCTTGGCGACGAAGACGATGGCGTCGGCCTTGGCCTCGAGCAGCGCGGCGATGCCGGGATCGTTCGAGGCCGAGCGCCCTGCCCGCTTGGTCATGCCGAAGGCGGCGAATTTCGCGTGCTTCGTCGGCTTGTTCGCGAAGAAGGTCGTGTCGAGCGGGTTGGCGCCGGGGTAACCACCCTCGACATAGTCGATGCCGAGCTTGTCGAGCATCGCCGCCACTGCGCGCTTGTCGTCGAGCGAGAAATCGACGCCCGTGGTCTGGGCGCCGTCGCGCAGCGTCGTGTCGAAGAGGTGGATGCGGGCGAGCGCGCTCTCGCCGGCCTGGCGCGGCGCGGCTTCGGGCACTGGAGCGGGGGCTGCGGCGCTCATAGCCTGGACCGCAGCCGATAGCGCAGCACTTTCGGCATCACCATGGCGAGCATGACGAGCTTCATCGCGATCGAGAGCGAACCACGCTTGCGGATCTTCGGGGTCTGGGTGGTCATTTTTGTTGGTCTTCTTTCAACGGACTAGGGCAACGCCGCACTGCGGCAAGGGGTCAAGGCACTCGCTGGGAGGTGAAGCGTCACCGCTTCACCTCCCAGCTGGTTATCAACGCGCCGGTGGTCGGGTCCTTGCCGTCCATGAGTACGATGCCCATCGCGACGAGCTCGTCGCGGAGGCGATCGGATTCGGCGAAATTCTTCGCCTTGCGGGCAGCCAGGCGAGCGGCGATCGCGGCTTCGACCTTCGCACGCAGGGCGTCGTCGATCTCAGCCGCCACTACCTTCGGCAGGGCGATGCCGAGCAGATCAAGGCTCGACTTCAGACCGGCATGATCACCGGCCTTGCGCAGGGCGTGCAGTTCGGCGAGCACCTGCGAGGTGTTGAGATCATCCGCCAGTGCTTCGATCACGCCAGCTGGGACCTGCCCGACCTCCGCCTGCCCGGCAACGGCAGCCCAATCGGCAAGCGTCTTCTCCGCCTCCTCCAGCGCCTTCACCGTCCAGTCGATCGGCTGGCGGTAATGGGTCTTGAGCATGGCGAGGCGCAGCACCGCGCCGGGCCATGTCCGCCCGCCGAAAGTGTCGGTCGCCAAGAGCTCGTTGATGGTGACGAAGTTGCCGAGCGATTTCGACATCTTCTCGCCTTCGACCTGCAGGAAGCCATTATGCATCCAGTAGTTCGCCATGCGCGCAGCACCGCCCGCCGCACCGAAGGCACAGCAGCTCTGGGCGAGCTCGTTCTCGTGATGCGGGAAGACGAGGTCGATGCCGCCGCCATGGATGTCGAAGACGTTCTTGGCGAGATCGTCGCATCTGAGGCCACCGCCGAAGGGCTCGAGCAGCGTCTTCATCGACATGGCCGAGCACTCGATGTGCCAGCCGGGACGACCAGGCGTGGCGATGCCGGCCGGCGACGGCCAGCCCGGATCGATGCCGTCGCGGCTCGGCTTCCACAGCACGAAATCCATCGGGTCGCGCTTATAGGGGGCGACATCCACTCGTGCTCCAGCCACCATCTCGTCGAGCGAGCGGCGGGCGAGCGAGCCATAGCGCGGCGCGTCCTTCAGCCCGGCGACGGCCGGCACGTGGAAGAGCACGTGCTCCTCGGCGACATAGGCGACGCCACGCGCGATCAGGCGCTCGATGATCGCCTTCATCTCCTCGATATGGCCGGTGGCGCGCGGCTCGTCGTCGGGACGTAAGTTACCGAGCGCATCGACATCGGCATGGAACTGCGCCGTCGTCGTCTGCGTGACCTTCGCGATCGCCTCGTTCAGCGGCAGGTCGGGATAATCGCGCGCGGCGCGGGCATTGATCTTGTCGTCGACGTCGGTGAGGTTGCGGGCATAGCGGACGTGAGCCTCGCCATAGACATGCCGCAGCAGCCGGTAGAGCACGTCGAAGACGATGACCGGCCTGGCATTGCCGATATGGGCGTAGTCGTAGACCGTCGGGCCGCAGACATACATGCGCACGTTCAGGGGATCGACGGGGGTGAAGACCTCCTTCGTCCGCGTCAGCGTGTTGTAGAGCCTGAGGGTCGGCTGCATCGAAGCGGTGTCCTGGCGAGAAGGCGATAAAAAACGGCGTATCCTGGCCGCTGGCCGGGGCGCTGTCTGTCTTTTCGTTGGGACGAGGACGTGAGCAGCCGGCCAGCGAAAGCTAGCGGCAAATAATGCAAATAATGGCAAGGGCTCGCGTCATCCTGCCGTGATGCCTGTCATGTGCGCCTACGTCAAGTGGCAGCTTGGCAACGGTCGATCGGCGTCGTTCCGCCGTCCCGCGATTTGTGCTCTCGCCGCCGCAATGCCGCCACAAGCGGAGGTCGGTTTGCGCGCAACCAAGATTGCCGTGGTTCACGCAGTCTTAACCATTTGGAACCAACTTGACATGTCGAAGGTTCAGCCCCGGTCGGGTCTCAGGGACATCATCATGCGCCGCGCCGTCGCTCTGGTCGGGCTCTTCGGAATCATCGGCGCCGGCATGTCGCTGGCCCTGGCGCCAGCCACCAACACCGTTGCCGCGCCCAAGGCCGAACGCACCTATCTGATCCCGGCCGGAGACGGCTACGGTGTCGCCGACTGCATTTCCAGCAAGTCGGAATGCGGCCAGATCGTCGCGGACGCCTGGTGCGAATCGCAAGGCCACCGCGTCGCGACCGCCTATGGTGTCGCCAAGCCGGAAGATTTCACCGGCTCGACCCCGCGTCAGGTCAGCGCCCCCGCGACCGAACAGCCGCTGACCATTACCTGCAGCGGCTGATCCCCTCGCCCCTCACCTCACCCATTCCGAGCATTTCGCCACGTCGCCGCTCGCGCCCCAGGGCATGATCGGCACGCTGGACGTCGAGTTCTGCGGCGAGCCGTCGATCAGCTTGTCGGTATAGACCATGTAGATCAGCACGTTGCGCTTGGCGTCGCAGCCGCGCACGATCTGCATCTTCTTCCAGATCAGCGAGCGGCGCTCGCGGAAGACGACGTCGCCCTGCGACGCCTTCTCCTTGAAGCGGATCGGCCCGATCTGCCGGCAGGCGAGCGAGACGTCCGAAACCTCCTCGGCGACGCCGAACATTCCGGAGACACCGCCCTTCTCAGGAACGGTGTAGTGGCAGGCGACGCCTTCGACGACGGGATCATCGACGCCGTAGACGGCGAGCTTGTCGTCCGGGGTCAGCATCTTCCAGACTGTCGACTTCTTGAAGATCAGGTCCTCCTGCGCCACGGCCGGCGCGGCGATGCCAGCAGCTACGAGCAGCGCCGAAGCGGCGAGAAGACAACGACGAAAGCTCATCCAGATTCTCCCAGAGCATTCCCGCAGAGGGGCCGGCAGGATATGGGATGGCGGACTGTTTCGCGCCAGTGCAGGCGCAGCAATCTTCGAACCAAACGACAGGGCGACGACCATGCTGCCGGTGCTGGAAAGCGAGCGCCTTCTCCTCAGACCGCGGACCGAAGCCGATCTCGATGCCATTGCGGCGATGAACGCCGACCCGCTGGTCATGCGCTATATCCGGCCACTCGGCGATCCCTCGATGAGCCGGGAGGGCGTGAAGGCGCGCAGTTTCCTCAATGTCGATCGCGGGCTCGGCTACTGGTCGGTTTTTGCCCGTGACGATGAAAGCGAGTTGCTCGGCTATGTCGGGCTGATCCCCTGGCCGATCGAAGAGGGGGCCGTCGAACTCAGCTATCGCTTTGCGGCACGCCACTGGAAACAGGGCTACGCGCTGGAAGCCGGCGCACGGCTGGTGCGGCACGGCTTTGCAGGGCTGGCCCTACCGCAGATCGCGATCGTGACCCATCCCGATAACGCCGCCGCCCTGCGTCTTGCCGAGCGTCTCGGCTTCAGGCGTGAGTCTGACCGGCTCGACGGTCTGATCGGCGACCCGCCGGTGCCCGGAGCGTGCTTCCGGCATAGCGCACAAGCCTGGCGAGCTGCGGATCAGGCCGCGATCGGCTTGAACGCGAGATAATAGGCCGCGATCGCGCCGATGAAGCCAAGCCCGGTCAGGACGAGCTTGAGCCGGGTGAAGCCGCTGGCGATGGCGACGGTGCCGTCGTCGAGGGTCGGGAACCGATCGAGGAGGCGCGCGATGGCGAGGTTCTCGACGATGTCGCAGAGCCCGCCGAAGAGCCAGCCGCCGCCGCAGAGCGCCGCCACCCACCAGGGATAGCCGCGCATCGACAGGCCCGTAACGATCAGCGCGCCGACGACCGCGTAGACCAGCGCGAAGGCGAGATCGGCCGGCAGCAGCTTGTTGCGGTAAATCGCCCGACGCTCGGGGCCATAGAGCGAGAACAGTTTTTCGACGTCTTCCCGGGTGAAACCGTTGAAATCGCTCTCCAAGGCCCGGTCGATCTTGAGGCTGCGGGCCCAGAGCCAGGAGAGCAGCAGCGTCAGCACCACCAGCGCCGGCCCCCAGAAGAAGAAGCCGAGCGGGATCAGGGTGGAGTAGAAGGTCGGCAGATCTTCCATCAGGCTCGGGCTCCGGAGGCGTCGAGCCCTGAGCCTAGCCCGCCTCGCGCGCCAGCGCCACGGCTTCGCGCAAGACCTGCTCATCGCCGATGTGATTGGCGAGGATCAGGACGAGGCGGGCATTGAAGGCAGCGCTATCGCGCTCGTCGAGATCGCGATGCGCCTGGGCGAGCAAGCGGAAGGCGGCGTCGGGATCGGCGAAGCGCGATTCGCTGGCGAGCTCGGTCGCAGGCGCGATGGTAGCCGCGGCGTTCATCTCCTGCCCTCCATCCGCTCGACCGCGGCTTCGATCGCGGCCCGATTTGGCTCGCGGAACCGAGCAGCGACATGCCCGTCCGGCCGCAGCAGCACGGCTGCACCCTGCTTCAGGGCGTAACGCTGGCGCAGTGTGCCATCGCTAGCGGCCGGCTCGATCGCGAGGACCCCGGCGGGCGCAATCTCCGCCGCACCTTCACCGAGCAGGATCGCCTGCCCGGCCGCAAAGGCTTCACTCAGCCAGGTATGAGAGCCACCGGCCAGCGGCGCATCGAGAAAGGCGGCGCCCGGCAGCAGGCCGTCGTCCCAGTCCTCCTCGTCACTCGACAGTGCCGAGCCGGCATAGGCACTGGCTACCGAGAGCCGGCCGGAATTGACGAAGCGCTTGGCGAAGCCGGTCAGCGGCGCCAGCGACAGCGCCGCCTCGCGTAGCAGCCGCTCCCCCGGTGAGCGCGGCGCGATGAAGTCGGTCGCCCGTGTCGAGTTCAGGATGTTCTCGTCGGCAGCGGCGACGCGCTCGTCGTCATAGCTGCTGAGCAATGAGGCCGGGCTCTTGCCCTGCACGACCAGCGCCAGCTTCCAGCCGAGATTGTCGGCGTCCTGGATGCCCGAATTGGCGCCCCGGGCCCCGAAGGGCGAGACCTGATGGGCGGCATCGCCGGCGAAGACCACGCGCCCATGCAGGAACCTGTCGAGCCGGCGGCACTGGAAGCGGTAGACCGAGACCCATTCCAGCGCGAAGTCGGCATGGCCGAGCATGCGCTCGATCCGGGGCCGCACGATCTCGGGCCGCCTCTCATGCTCGGGATCGGCATCGGGGCCGAGCTGGAGGTCGATGCGCCAGATGTCGTCCGGCTGCTTGTGCAGCAGTGCCGACTGGCCGGAATGGAAGGGCGGATCGAACCAGAACCAGCGCTCGGTCGGGAACGGCGCGGTCATCTTCACATCGGCGATGAGGAAACGGTCCTCGAAAGCCTCGCCGCGGAACTCAAGGCCGAGCAGGCCACGCGTCGGCGAGCGCGCGCCGTCGCAGGCGACCAGCCAGTCGGCTTCGAGGGGATAATCCCCATCCGGGGTGGTGATTGTGAGCCTCGCCCCGTCCTCGCGGTTGTGGAGGCCGGCCAAACGATTGCTCCAGCGCAGATCGACCAGCGGCTCGGCCAGCACGGCGTCGACCAGCGCCGCCTCGACATAGAACTGCTGGAGATTGATGAAGGCCGGCTGCTTATGGCCGCCTTCTGGCAACAGGTCGAACTCGTAGAGCTCGGCCTCGCCGCGAAAGACCCGGCCTTTCTGCCAGGTGATGCCTTTCTCGACCATCGCCTGCGCCAGCCCGAGCCGGTCGAATATCTCGAGCGTCCGCTTGGCGAAGCATATGGCGCGCGAGCCCTCGCCGATCCGGTCGGCGTCGTCGATCAGCACGACCGGAACCTGCCGGCGCGCCAGATCGAGCGCCAGCGTCAACCCGACCGGGCCGGCGCCGACGATGACCACCGGATGCCGGGCGGGTGCGGACGCGTCCTGGTCCGCGCTGCGGCGATAGGCGAACTGGCGGAAGGGCTGCATCAAGCCAACTCCTTGACCGATACGCGATACGTATCATATCTTGAGATATGATCCTGAGCTTCGCCGACAGGGACACGGAACGCTTGTTTCGCGGAGAAGCCTGCGCCGTGCGCTGGCGGGCGATCGAACGGATCGCGTTGCGAAAACTCGATATGCTCGACGCCGCTGTCACGCTCTCCGATCTGCGCTCGCCTCCCGGCAACCGGCTTGAGGCGCTGAAGGGCGACCGTAAGGGTCAATGGAGCATCCGGATCAACGATCAATGGCGACTCTGCTTCCGCTGGGACGGCGACGGTCCGGCGGATGTCGAGATCGTCGACTATCATTGAGGAGAGATCGCGATGGCTCGGATCAGAACCCATCCCGGTGAGATCTTGCGCGAGGAATACCTCGAACCGCTCGGAATGAGCGCCCGCGCGCTCGCCAGGGCCCTCGATGTGCCCGGCAACCGGATCAGCGACATCCTGCGCGAGCGCCGTGATGTCTCGGCCGACACGGCGATCCGGCTCGGCCGCTATTTCGGCACCGATCCGCGCTTCTGGCTCAACCTCCAGGCCGCGCACGACCTGTCCAAAGCCCAAGCCGAGCAGGACTATTCCGCGATCCATCCCCACGCTGCCTGACCCGTCTTCAGCCGCGCAGGTCCAGCCACATCTGGCGGTCGCGCTCATCGGTCCAGATGCGCGGATGGTCGAGGCCGCCGGCCTCGTCATAGGCGCGGGTGACGTTGAAGGGCAGGCAGTGCTCGAAGATCACCCAGTCGCCATAGGAGGGCTTCAGCGTCTCGTGGACGCGCTCGAAGGTCTCGCGCAGCGAGCGGCCGGCGGCGACATGGCCTTTCACGGCCTCGTAGAGGTCGGTGAGGAAGGCGCGCGTGCCCTTGATGCCGTCGGCGACCATGCCGCGATTGGTCAGCGCTGCGCCCCGGCCCGGCACCATCGCAGCCGGCGCGAAGGCGGCGAGCGCGTCTAGCGTTGCCGGCCAGTCGGTGAAATGGGCATCTCCGCAATAAGGCGTCGCACCGTATTCGACGAGATCGCCGGCGAAGATCACATTGGTGTCGGGCATCCAGGCGACGATGTCGCCGGCGGTGTGGCCGCGGCCGAGCTTCATCAGCCGGACCTCGCGTTTGCCGAGCCAGATTGAGGCGTTGTGCGAGAAGGTCATGGTCGGCCAAGTCAGGCCGGGACGGATCGAGTCGGCCCCCTGGAACAGGCGGGGAAAGCGGCCGATCTCGCTCGCCTTGTCCTCCTCGCCGCGCTCGACGATCATCGCCCGCGCCGCATCCGAGCAGACGATCTCCTTTGCGCCATAGGCGGGCGCGCCGAGGACGCGCACGGCATGGTAATGCGAGAGCACGACATGGCTGACCGGCTTGTCGGTGACCTCGCGCACTTTTCCGATGACGCGCTCGGCCATGGTCGGCGTCGCCTGCGCGTCGAAGACGAGCACGCTGTCGTCGCCGACGACGATGCCGCTATTGGGGTCGCCCTCGGCGGTATAGGCGTAAACGCCCTTGCCGATCTCGTCGAAGGAGACCGTCTTCTCGCCGAGATCGGCGGTGGAGGCGAAAGCGGGGGAGGACATTGGGCAACCTCACAAACTCGTTGATGTTGACGTCATGCTCGGGCTTGACCCGAGCATCTGAGGCCGGAAGGGGCGCTGAGAAGCGCCTCCTCATCAGGAGATTCTCGGGTCTGCGCTGCGCTTCGCCCGAGAATGACGGCGCGGACTACTGCGCATGCGGCAGGATGTCCTGCTCGATCGCGCCGAAGATCGAATGGCCAGCAGCGTCCTTCATCTCGATCCGGACATTGTCACCGAAGCGCAGGAAAGGCGTCTGCGGCGCGCCATGCCGGATCGTCTCGACCATGCGCTGCTCGGCGATGCAGGCATAACCGAGCCCGCCTTCCGAAACCGGCCTGCCCGGCCCGCCATCGGCGTCGCGGTTCGAGACCGTGCCGGAGCCGACGATGGTACCGGCGACGAGCGGGCGGGTCTTGGCGGCATGGGCGATCAGCACGCCGAAATCGAAGGTCATGTCGACGCCGGCCTCAGGCCTGCCGAAAGGCTTGCCGTTGACCTGGGCGAGCAGCGGCAGATGGAGCTTGCCGTCCTTCCAGGCCGAGCCGAGCTCGTCCGGCGTCACAGCTGCGGGCGAGAAGGCCGAGGACGGCTTTGATTGAAGGAAACCAAAGCCTTTGGCCAGTTCGTTCGGAATCAGATTCCGCAAGCTCACATCGTTGACGAGCATGACGAGGCGGATGAGGCCCCTCGCCTCCTCGGGGCTGACACCCATCGGCACGTCGCCTGTGACCACCGCGATCTCGGCTTCGAGATCGATGCCGTAATCCTCGCTCGCCAGCTTCACCGCTTCGCGCGGCCCGAGGAAGGAATCGGAGCCGCCCTGGTACATTAGCGGGTCGGTCCAGAAGCTCTCGGGCATCTCGGCGCCGCGCGCCTTCCGGACCAGCTCGACATGGTTCACATAGGCCGAGCCGTCGACCCACTGATAGGCGCGCGGCAGCGGCGAGGCGCAGTCATGCTCGTGGAAGCGGAAGGACGGCACCGAGCCATGCTCCAGGCTCTCGGCGAGATCGGCGAGGCGCGGCGCGCAGCGGTCCCAGTCGTCGAGGGCGCCCTGAAGCGTCGCCACGACCGGAAATGCGTCGGTCGCGCGGGTCAGGTCGTTCGAGACGACGACGAGACGGCCATCCCGGCCGTGCATGAGGGATGCGACTTTCATCTCTTTTCAATCCTCGCCGAACAGTGATGATGGCAGCAAACCGATCCCCGGGAGGAAAGTCCATGCAACGCCGTATGTTTCTGAAGACGGGCGCGCTCGCCGCGGCCGCCGCGCCGATCGCGATGCCCGCGATCGCGCAATCGATGCCCGAGGTGAAATGGCGGCTGACCTCGAGCTTCCCCAAGCAGCTCGACACGATCTACGGCACCGCGCAGCAGTTCGCGAAGTTCATGGCCGATGCCACGGACGGCCGGTTCCAGATCCAGACCTTCTCGGCCGGCGAGATCGTGCCCGGCCTGCAGGCGCTCGACGCCGTCACCTCCGGCACTGTCGAATGCGCACACACGCCGACTTATTTCTATGTCGGCAAGGAGCCGGCGCTCGGGCTCGGCACCGGCATCCCCTTCGGCCTCAACGCCCGCCAGCAGCACAGCTGGTGGTATTTCGGCGGCGGCGAGCAGATCGTCAACGCCGCGCTGGCCAAGTTCAACGCCTACTCGATCCCCTGCGGCAATTCCGGCTGCCAGATGGGCGGCTTCTTCCGCAAGGAGCTCAAGACGCTCGATGACCTCAAGGGCCTGAAGTTCCGCATCGGCGGCATGGGCGGGGCGGTGCTGGCCAAGCTCGGCGTGGTGCCGACGCAGATCGCGGCCGGCGACGTCTACCCGGCGCTGGAGCGCGGCACCATCGACGCGGCCGAGTTCGTCGGCCCCTATGACGACGAGAAGCTCGGCTTCGTGAAGGTCGCGCCCTATTACTACTACCCCGGCTGGTGGGAAGGCGGCGCCATGCTGCACCTCGTTATCAACCAGGAGCAGTGGAGCAAGCTGCCCAAGCACTACCAGGCGATCGTGCAGAATGCCTGTGAAGCGGCCAACAACTGGATGCTGGCGAAGTACGACTTCGTGAATCCGGGCGGCCTGCGCAAGCTGATCGCCCAGGGCGCGCAGCTCAAGGCCTTCCCGCAGCCGATCATGGAAGCCTCGCTCAAGGCGGCTGAGGAATACTACGCCGAGACCTCGGCCAAGAGCGAAGCCTTCAAGAAGGGCTACGAGTCGATGGTCGCCTTCCGCGGCGAGAACCTGCTCTGGTGGCAGGTGGCGGAGCTGTCCTACGACGCCTTCATGAACCGGCTGCGCAGCCGATAGGCCGCAACGCTCCTGCACGCCGTCATGCTCGCCCTTGTGGCGAGCATCCACGTCTTGAACACCACCTTCGATGAAGGAAGACGTGGATGGTCGGGACAAGCCCGACCATGACGGAAGAGGTGCAGCCAAGGATTCCAGGTTATTCACTTCGCAAAGCCCCGGAATGACGGCCTTTCACCACGCCTCGCGCTTGTTCGGGTCGAAGCGCTTCTTCAACCCGCTCCAGCAATCGGCATAGTTGTCCTGCAGCTCAGGCAGGCCGGCGGCGTAACCGGTCAAGCGCTGCGGGAATCTGGTCTCGAACATGAAGGCCATGGTGCCGGTCAGCTTGACCGGCTTCAGCTCAGTGGTCGAAGCGTGCTCGAAGGCCTGGATGTCCGGACCGTGCGACAGCATCATGTTGTGCAGGCTGAAGCCGCCGGGGGTGAAGCCCTCGGGCTTGGCGTCGTAGACGCCGTAGATCAGCCCCATGAACTCCGACATGATGTTGCGGTGGTACCAGGGCGGCCGGAAGGTGTTCTCCGCCACCATCCAGCGCTCCGGGAAAATGACGAAATCGATATTGGCGGTGCCGGGCGTCTCGGAGGGCGCGGTCAGCACGGTGAAGATCGACGGGTCGGGATGGTCGAAGGAGATCGCGCCGACCGGCGAGTAATGCCTGAGATCGTATTTGTAGGGCGCGTAGTTGCCGTGCCAGGCGACGACGTCGAGCGGAGACTGGCCGACCTCGGTCGAGAACAGCTCCCCGCCCCACTTCGCATACAGCGTCGAGGGCTTCTCGATGTCCTCATAAGCTGCGACGGGCGTGAGGAAGTCTCTGGGATTGGCGAGGCAGTTGGCACCGATCGGGCCGCGATCGGGCAAGGTGAAGCCGCCGCCATAGTTCTCACAGACATAGGCGCGCGCCGGCCCGCCCATCAGTTCGACACGGAACATCACGCCGCGCGGGATGATGCAGATCTCGCCCGGCTCGATCTCGATGATGCCGAACTCGGTGAAGAAGCGTAAGGCTCCCTCCTGCGCCACGACGAGATACTCGCCATCGGCATTGAAGAGGTATTCGCGCTCCATCGAGGCGGTGACGAAGAGCATGTGCGCCGCCATGCCGGCTTGGGCGTCGGCATCGCCAGCGGTGGTCAGGGTGCGCAGGCCGGTGAGGAAGGTGAGCTTCTCCTGCGGGATCGGGATCGGGCTCCAGCGCAATTGGCCGAGCGAGGGCGGCGTCTCGTCCCGGCACGGCGCGGAGCGCATCAGCCCCTTGTCGACCAGCGTCCAGCGCCCGCCATGCTTGACGCTGGGGCGGATGCGGTAGAGCCAGGAGCGCTCGTTCGTGGAGCGTGGCGCGGTGAAGGGCGAACCGGAGAGCTGCTCGGCATAGAGGCCGTAGGCGGCCTTCTGCGGCGAATTGCGTCCAACCGGCAGCGCGCCCGGCAGGCTCTCGGTCTCGAAGGAGTTGCCGAAGCCGGACATGTAGCGGCGACCGCCGCGGACCTGCTCGCCGAAGCTCGATTGAACCGTGGTCTGCACGTTGGTCTGCAGGTTCATGGCCGGCCTCCTCCCGCTGCGTTTCCGCTGCTGGCCGCTTTGACAGACGCTGCCGTTGCGCAATGATCACGGCGGCAGCCTTCCGCGGCCTTCTGTCACTCCAATTAGTTACATGTGCAACTAATGTCAACGAAACAAAAGCCTGAAGACCGCGCCCTGCACCTCGAGCAGTTCCTGCCCTATCGGCTCAACGTGGTCGGCTTCTTCGCCAGCCGGGCGCTCGGCCGCGTCTACGGCACGCGTTTCGGCATCGGCATCCCGGAATGGCGGGTGATCGCCCAGCTCGGCGAGTTCGGGCAATTGACCTCGCGCGACATCGGAGAGCTCTCGCAGATGCACAAGACCAAGGTCTCGCGCGCCGTCTCCGAACTCGACAAGCGCGGGCTGGTGACGCGGGCCGAGAACCGGGCCGACCGGCGCGAAGCCTTCGTCGCCCTCAGCGCCGCCGGCCAGCGCCTCTACGCCCAGATCGTGCCGCTGGCGCTGGCCTTCGAGGAGCGCTGGATCGAGGGGATTTCGCCAGACGAGCTGCGCACATTCGAACGGGTGCTGGCGCTGCTGACCGAGCGCGGCCGCCATCTCGCCGGCGCCTACCAGACCGAGGAGGCGTGATCGCGCAAGAGACAGATCCGATCGCGCCGAATCGGCCTGATCGGTGAATCTGTCTCTCGCTTTGAGTTTAGAGACCGTTTTTCCGATCAGCTTGCGGGCAAGCTGATCGGAACGGGCTCTAGCGTGATACTGGGGCGGATTTGCTGCCCGGGGCGGGATATGCGATGCGCTGACGGATGTGGAATCTGCGTCGAATCGCCTTTCTCCCGGCGGCTGACGCGTACCTCCTTAGTTCCGTCGCGTTTGTAGCATGTGCTTTGCCGGTGCAAGCGACCGACGCTGGCATGGGACGAGTCACAGGGATAGCAACTCTGCCTTCGATGATTTTCGCTTCGCTCCGACGCGCGCTCGCTCCGGCGCTGACCTTCGCCGCGCTGACAGGCGCAGCCTTGGCGCAGTCGCCGGCTTGCGACAACTGGCGGGCCGAGCTTTCCAGCCTGCAAGGTCAGCGCGGCGGTAGCGACGGCCGTGCCGCCCAGGCGGCGCAGCGCGTCGCTGGGCAGCTGGCGCAGCTGTCGAGCCAGTACCGCTCGATGGGCTGCGATCGCGGCGGCTTCCTGTTCTTCGGCGAGCAGCCGCCACCTCAATGCGGCGGCATCCGCGCCCAACTCGGCGCGCTGCAGCAGCAATATGCCCAGCTTCAGCAGCAGGCCCAGGGCGGCGGCATCGAGCAGCGGCGCGCTCAGCTGGCCGCGCTGATCAACAATAATTGCCGGGCGCAACCTCGCGGCTTTTTCGAGACGATCTTCGGCATCGAGCCACGCCGTGGTGAGATCGATTCGACAATGCCCGAGCTCGATCCCGACGAACCGCGCGAGCCGGGCGAGAACCAGCCGCGCCAGGGCGGCCCCTACACCGTCTGCGTACGCAGCTGCGACGGCTATTTCTTCCCGCTTGCGAACAGTCCGAGCGGGCGCGAGGGCCAGGACGAAATGTGCCAGTCGCTCTGCCCCGGCACCGAGACGCTGGCCTTCGGCATGAGCAATGGCGGCGACATCCAGAACGCGGTGGCGCGCAGCACCGGGCAGCCCTACTCGTCCCTGCCGAACGCGCTGAAATACACGCGCAGCTTCGACGCCGCCTGCACCTGCCGCGCCCCCGGCCAGAGCTGGGCCCAGGCGCTGGCGAACGCCGAGCAGATGCTCGACCAGCGCAAGGGCGACATCATCGTCACCGAGCAGCGCTCGCAGGAACTGTCGCGACCGAAGCCCGAGCAGCCGCAGCGCGGCAAGAAGGGCGCCGCCAATGCGGCCGCAGAGGCCAAGCCGAACACCCCGCCTGCCCCGGCTCCGACGACGCTCCAGGCCGCGCCGGGCGACGAGCCGGCACCCGACACGAACGTGCCGACCGCCAGCACTGAATCGGCCGGCGTCGGCCCGCAGCGGATCGATGGCGAGAAGACGCTGCAGCAGGGCGACGGGCTGAAGCGCGAGAGCAAGAGCGTCACCGGCGAGCGCCGCACGGTGCGGATCGTCGCGCCGAATCTCGCGCCCAATCTCGGCGTCGGAGCGACCGCGCGGCCATAATCGGGACGCTGGGGCCCGACTCCAATCAGGAATCATCCCGGACGAAGCGCAGCGGAGACCCGGGACGACCTGCGTTGAGTTTGGCCGACAAGCCCCAGTCTTGTCATGCGCCAGAAGCAATCCTGACCACATTCTTCGCCGCCGACTGGCACGGAACGCAAGGCGTAGGTCAGCGTATAGCTGCCGGCGCCCGCTGCTGCTCGCGCCGCCTTTTCAAGAGCGGAGCGAGCCATGTCCGATCCAGCCATCACCACCCACGCCCCCCACGGCATGGATGCAGCCGATACGGCGCGACGCCTGAAGGCGATCTTCATCGGCTCGGTCGGCAATCTCGTCGAATGGTACGATTTCTACGCCTACACCGCCTTCGCGCTCTATTTCGCGCCGAAATTCTTCCCCTCGCACGATCCCGTGGTGCAGCAGCTCAATGCGGCGACCTTGTTCGCCGCCGGCTTCATCGTCCGTCCGATCGGCGGCTGGTTGTTCGGCCATATCGCCGACCGCTACGGGCGGCGGCTGTCGCTGACCGTCTCGGTGCTGATGATGTGCTTCGGCTCGCTGATCATCGCGCTCACCCCAACCTATGAGACGATCGGCTTCGCCGCGCCGGTGCTGCTGGCGCTGGCCCGGATCATCGAGGGCCTGAGCCTCGGCGGCGAATACGGGGCGAGCGCGACCTACCTCACCGAGATCGCCCATCCCGACCATCGCGGCTTCTATTCGAGCTTCCAGTACGTCACGCTGATCGGCGGGCAACTCACTGCGATCCTGGTGCTGCTCCTGCTGCAGAATGTCTTCCTGACACATGAGCAACTGGTCGACTGGGGCTGGCGCATTCCGTTCGTGATCGGAGCGCTGCTCGCGGTCACCGCCATGTTCATGCGCCGGAACATGCATGAGACGGAGGCCTTCACCGCGGCCAACAAGGTCAAGAAGCAGGAAAGCTCGCTGCGCGGCCTCATGAAATACCCGCGCGAGGTCGCGATCGTGGTCGGGCTGACGGCCGGCGGCACCGCCGCCTTCTACACCTTCACCACCTACATGCAGACCTTCGTGAAGCAGACGGTCGGCCTCACCGACATCGTCACCACCTATGTCATCGCCGGCTCGCTGATCTTCGCCTCGATCCTGCAGCCGCTCTATGGCCTGATCTCCGACCGGATCGGCCGCAAGCCGCTGCTGATCTTCTTCGGTCTTGCGGGCACCCTCTTGACCGTGCCGATCCTGTCGGCGCTGGAGCAGACCAAGTCGCCATGGGTCGCCTTCCTGCTGATCTCCGGCGCCTGGCTCTTCGTCGCCGGCTACACCTCGATCAACGCCGTGGTGAAGGCGGAGCTGTTCCCGACCTCGATCCGCGCCACCGGCGTCGCCGTGCCCTATGCGCTGACCGTCTCGACCTTCGGCGGCACGGCGCCGGCGATCGCCCTGTTCTTCAAGCAGCAGGGCCACGAGCAGTGGTTCTACTACTACCTCTCGGCCGTCATCTTCATCTCGCTGCTGGTCTATTCGACCATGCGCGACACCAAGCACGAAACAGCGATGGACCGGCACGAGTGAGGGCGACGAGCGGTACGCCTTATGCTCGGGCTTGACCCGAGCATCTCGGCAGCGGCCGGGCATGACGGCGCCGGTCCACCTCACATGGATGGAAATCGCGAAGGCGGAGCGGCTACGAGAACGGGATCCGCTCACCGTGATGCGTCAAGACAAGCCGCTCGCAGCGCAGCAGCACAAAATCTCCGTCCTGATCGGTGATTTCGTAGCGAATTCGATCATGTTGTTCGGATCGCACATCCCTGATGACGAGCCCGCTGCCGCAATAGGGCAGAGCATCGCCGCAAATGCGATCCAGCCCATAAATTCTCAAGCTCAGGGTTGTCGCCGCGACGAGCACCAGCTTTGCATCATAGCGACATCCCGATCTGACGCAGGCGAAGGACCGCAACTCGCGATGAGCGGCAAGAAGCCTGTTCGCGTGGTCCATTCTGCCGTCTGTCGTGGTCACTAGCCGGCCTCCCCAGCCAACCGCTTCAGCGCCTTCTCGCGCCCGATCAGCGGCAGCAGCGCCGCCAGCTCGGGCCCATGGTCGAGGCCTGTCAGCGCCTGGCGCAGCGGCATAAACAACGCCTTGCCCTTGGCTCCGGTCTGCGCGCCGACGGCCTGCGTCCAGCTCTTCCAGGTCGTCTGGTCGAACGGCTCGGCAGGCAGCAGCTTGGCCGCAGCCGCAGCAAAAGCTTTGTCGACAACATGCGGCTCGATCGGCCCCTCGACGATCTGCCACCAGTCCTTCGCATCGGACAGCTTTACAAGATTGCCGCGCACAGCGAGCCAGAACGGCTCGCTGGCGGGAATGCCGAGCTCTCTCAGCCGCTCCTCGACCGCGGCGAAGTCGAGCTGGTGCAAGGTGCGGGCGGACAGCGTCTCCAGCTCGTGCTCGTCGAACTTGGCCGGTGCACGCGAGACATGGGCAAGGTCGACCAGCCCGGCGAGCTCGTCGAGGCTCGACACCGGCCGGACCGCATCGGAGGAACCGGTCAGCACCGCCAGCGCCGCCACCGCCAGCGATTCGACGCCGGCTTCGCGCAGGCCCCGCAGCGAGAGATGGCCGAGGCGCTTCGACAGCCCCTCGCCGCTCGCGGTGGTCAAGAGGTTGTGATGCCCGAAGGCCGGCAGCGTCCCCCCCAATGCCTGCATGATCTGGATCTGCACGGCCGTGTTGGTGACGTGGTCCTCGCCGCGGATGACATGGGTGATCCCGACGTCGAGATCGTCGACGACCGAAGGCAGCGTATAGGGATAGGTGCCGTCCTCGCGCACCAGCACGGGATCGGAGAGCGAGGCGCAGTCGACATGCGAGGGGCCGCGGACGAGATCGTCCCAGCCGACCTCCTCCCAGTCGAGCAGGAAGCGCCAATGCGGCTTGCGGCCTTCCGCCTCGAGCTTTGCGCGCTCCTCGGCCGTCAGCTTCAGGCCGGCGCGGTCGTAGACGGGGGGCAGACCGCGGGCGAGCTGGCGCTTGCGCTTGCGATCGAGCTCGTCGGCGCTCTCATAGCAGGGGTAGAGGCGCCCGGCGGCGCGCAGCTTGTCTGCCGCGCCATCGTATAGCCCGATCCGTTCGGACTGCCTGATGCTGGCGTCGGGGACGACGCCGAGCCAAGCCAGATCCTCGGCGATCGCCTCGGCGAATTCCGGCTTCGAGCGGGCCTGGTCGGTATCGTCATAGCGCAGCAGGAAGCGCCCGACATGCCGCCTGGCAAAGAGCCAGTTGAACATCAGCGAGCGGGCATTGCCGATGTGGAGATAGCCGGTCGGCGACGGGGCGGTGCGGACGAAAGGAGTGGTCATGACCGGCCGCTTGTCGCGCGGGAACGGCGCGAGGGCAAGGGCATCGCAGACGCTGGGCTGAAGGAGATCGACAAGCGCTCAGATTGACGCAAGGTTAGATAGCGACGGGGATATCGATCTCTGCGCTGGGAGGCGAGGATGAGCATCACGGCTTCAGTCGGTCTCGGAGGCAAGAACACCGTTGCGGATACGCGCCTGATCCAGGCGAGCATCAACCCGCATTTCAAGGCGCTGGGCATCGATCTGCTCGAGGTCGACGGCAAATGCGGGCCGCTCACCCGGGGCGCGATCAAGCGCTACCAGCAGGTCTTCCTCAAGATGACGAGCCCGGATTCGCGGGTCGACCCGGGCGGCAAGACGGTCCTGCACATGGCCAATAATCCGGCCCCGGCGGACGTGGTGGTCAGCGCCTCGCGCCTGCCGATCAAGCTCAAGGCCGGCGACTTCCTGCAAGTGCCGGTGGTGATGGATCCGGCCGACGGAACGGTGCAGGACGCCTACACCGCCTTCGAATACGAGATTTTCGACAAGGGCGCCCGCATAGTCGGGACCGACTACGCCTTCGGCGTGCCCAACGACATTGAGGTCTGGCCGAACGCCCAGGTCAGGATCGGCGTGACGCTGACACCCGCCCTGCTGGCGCACGAGCAGTTCCATTACGATGTCGGCTTCGTCGTCTGCCGGGCGCTGGCTCATCAGCTCACCATCGCGCGCGCCCCGACGATCGGCGGGTTGGTGACCCAGCTCAACAGCCTCGTCAATTTGCACATCAACAAGCGGGTCAAGCTGATCCAGCGCCGCTACGACATCGACACCCAGCACGGGCTCAACGCCAAGTACCAGCGCATCTGGCTCGACCGGATGACCGCCTGCATCGCCAACCCGACAGCGAACCAGATCGGCGGGTTCTGGCTTTAGAAATCGAAGCTCTCGCCGCCGCCCTTGCCGACGCCCTTGACCAGCGAGCGGTCCGGCTCATGGGCCGGTTCGCCGGGGTCGCGGAAGCGGTTGACGATGGGATAGCGCCGGTCGCGGCCGAAATTCTTGCGGGTGACCTTGACGCCAGGCGCCGCCTGCCGACGCTTGTACTCGGCGAGATAGAGCAGGCGCTCGACCTTCTGCACCGTCTCAAGGTCATGACCGCGGGCGACGATGTCGGCGAGCCGCATCTCGTGCTCGATCAGGCAGGCGAGGATGTCGTCGAGCACGTCATAGGGCGGCAGCGAATCCTGATCTTTCTGGTTCTCGCGCAGCTCCGCCGAGGGTGGCTTGACGATGATGTTCTGCGGGATCACCTCGCCTTCCGGCCCGAGCGCGCCCGCCGGCTTCCAGCGGTTGCGCAGGGCCGAGAGCCTGAAGACCTCGGTTTTGTAGAGGTCCTTGATCGGGTTGTAGCCGCCGTTCATGTCGCCATAGAGCGTGGCGTAGCCGCAGGACATCTCCGACTTGTTGCCGGTCGTCACCACCATCGGCCCGAACTTGTTCGAGATCGACATCAAGAGCGTGCCGCGCACGCGACTCTGCAGGTTCTCCTCGGTGATGCCGCGATTGGTGCCGGCGAAGAGCTCGGCCAGCGCCTGCTCGAAGCCCTCGACCGGATCGGCGATCGGCACGATCTCGTAGCGCACGCCGAGCGCGTCGGCGCATGTCTTGGCGTCGTCGAGGCTCTCCTGCGAGGTGAAGCGATAGGGCATCATCACGCAGCGCACGCGCTCGGAACCCAGCGCATCGACCGCCATGGCGGCGCAGATGGCGGAGTCGATGCCGCCGGAGAGGCCGAGCACGACGCCAGGGAAGCGGTTCTTCTCGACATAGTCACGCAAGCCCAGCACGCAGGCGGCGTAGTCGGCCTCGTCGCCGCTCTCCACAGTTGCGACCTCGCCCGGCAGGCAGCGCCAGCCATCGGGCCCGCGCTCCCAATCCGTGATGCGAACAGCTTCGCGGAAGGCCGGCAATTGATGGGCGAAGCTTCGGTCGGCATTGAGGACGAAGGAGGCGCCCTCGAAGACGAGCTCGTCCTGGCCGCCGAGCTGGTTGAGATAGACCATCGGCAGACCGCTCTCGACGACGCGGGCGACAGCGACGTTGAGCCGCTCCTCGATGACGCCGCGGCGGAAGGGCGAGCCGTTCGGGACCAGCAGGATCTCGCCACCGGTCTCGGCGATGCATTCGACGACCTCCTCGCCCCAGATGTCCTCGCAGATCGGAATGCCGAGGCGGACATGGTTGCGGAAGACGACCGGGCCCGGCAGTGGGCCGGGCTCGAACACGCGCTTCTCGTCGAAGACGCCGTAGTTGGGCAGGTCGACCTTGAAACGCACCGACTGGATCAGGCCGCCGTCGAGCAGCGCATAGGCGTTGTAGAGCTTGCCGTCCTCGAGCCAGGGCAGGCCGACCAGCACGGCCGGGCCGCCATCGTCAGTCTCGCGGGCGAGCTCCTCGCAAGCCTTGCGGCAGGCGTCCTGGAAGGCCGGCTTCAGCACCAGATCCTCCGGCGGATAGGCCGAGAGGAAGAGCTCCGGGAACATCACGAGCTCGGCGCCGCCGGCGGCCGCCTCGCGGCGCGCGATGCGCACCTTTTCGGCATTGCCGGCGACATCGCCGACGATCGGGTTGAGCTGGGCGAGCGCCAGGCGAAGAGAGGTCGCGGTCATGCTCCGGATGTAGCTTGCGGCCTGCCTGCCAGCAACGGTGCGGTACGCGGGAGGGGGTGCGTTTCAAGGAACCCCGTCATTGCGATCGTCGGCCTTGCCTCCTCGCAACGACGAATGGGCTGAGGCGCTCCTCGAACGGAAGTCGGCCGAGTAGCGAAATTCGCGTAAGGGACGCACGGCCTGCGTCGTCTCGCCATAGATCGGATGCATCTTCCAGGCGGCGAGCGCGGCCTCGTCCGCAAACTCGGCGTAGACGACGATGTCGGCGGCTTCGCCGATCGCATCGATCCTGACATTGGCCGCGACCTCGAAGGTGAGTGCGTGCGGGATCTCGCCGAGGCGGCCGAGCAGCCGCTGGGTCGTTCCGATATCCTCAGCGCGCTTTGCCGTGAAGAACACGATATGCCGGACCATCCGCCCTCCTCCGGCATCCAGGCTCAAGATCGTCCGCCGTGGGAGATGTCTTTCAGAGGCAAGTCGGATCGGCAACCGCATTAACCGGGTATTAGGGTTAACCCCGCATGAATCATCTCCGGGCGGCGCAAGCATCGCGTTCGCCACTGCTTGGAGAGACACGCTATGCGTGCTGCATCTATTGCCGCCCTCGCCCCGGTCGTCGCGACGGCCTGCACGCTGGCGCTGGCGCAGACCGCCCAAGGCGCAGACTATCTCAGGGGGTCGCAGATCGAACAGCCTGTGGAGCCGCCGATTTTCAGCTCCGGCGGCGTCGACTGGTCGGGGTTCTACTTCGGCGGTCTGGCGGGCTATTCGAACGTCAATTTTGATCCGAGCCAGGGCCCCGGCAACTTGATCGCGAACCACCTGCGCCAGACCACGATCGAAACCGAAATGGGCGTTTCTCGGCTGCTGAACATCCAGTCGCGCAGCACCAGCAAATCGACCTTCGGCGGCTTTGCGGGCTATAACTTCCTCTTCGGCGACGTCATCCTCGGCATCGAGGCGGACTATACGCGCCTCGATGCCACCACCAGCAACTCCGACCGGATCAGCCGTATCCAGGTTCTCAGCGATGGCTATCGCGCGACGGCCGACGTCTCCGGCACCGTCAGCGCGAGAGCAGATCAGATCGCGACCCTGCGCATCCGCGCGGGTTACACTATGGGCCAGTTCATGCCCTTCATCACCGGTGGCCTGGCTTATGGCACGGGCAAGGTCTCGAGCTCCGCGACGGTGCGGACGCAGTATGTCGATGCCGACCCGAGCGACAATACCCCGCTGCCGACCATCAACAACGCGACAGCCTTCCTCTCGGGAGGCCGCAAGAATGCCTCGATGCTCGGCGGCGTGATCGGCGGCGGCGTCGACGCGGTTTTTGGCGGGCTGCTACTGAGGGCCGAAGTGCTCTACGCGCGGATGGAGGCGCAGGGCAACGTCACGGTTGAACATACTTCGGCACGCGTCGGCGCCGGCATTAAATTCTGACGGGCAGCCTCTGAGATGACAAGGGCCGCGGCAATGCCGCGGCCCTGTTTCATTGGCGACGCTGAGAAGCGGCTCACTCCGCCGCTTCGACTTCCGGCCGGGCCCGGCCAGCGCGCTCGCGCTTGACCAGCTCGGCGACGAGGAAGGCGAGCTCCAGCGCCTGCTCGGCATTGAGACGCGGATCGCAGACCGTGTGGTAGCGGTCGTTGAGATCGGCATCGGTCATGCCGCGGGCGCCGCCGGTGCACTCGGTGACGTTCTTGCCGGTCATTTCGAGATGCAGGCCGCCAGCATGCGTCCCTTCCGCCTGATGGACGGCGAAGAAGTTCTTCACCTCGGTCAGGATCAGGTCGAACGGCCGCGTCTTGTAGCCGCTCGCCGCCTTGACGGTGTTGCCGTGCATCGGATCGCAGGACCAGACGACATTGCGCCCTTCCCGCTTGGTGGCGCGGACCAGAGCCGGCAGGTGGTCGAAGACTTTGTCGGCGCCGAAGCGGCCGATCAGGACGAGGCGGCCGGCCTGGTTCTGCGGATCGAGCGCGTCGATCAACTTGAGCAGCTCGTCCGGCTTGAGCGAGGGGCCGCATTTCAGGCCGATCGGGTTCTTGATGCCGCGGAAGTATTCGACATGGGCGTGGTCGAGCTGGCGGGTGCGATCACCGATCCAGACCATGTGGCCGGACGTGGCGTACCAGTCGCCGGTGGTCGAGTCGACGCGGGTCAGCGCCTGCTCGTAGCCGAGCAGCAGCGCCTCGTGGCTGGTGTAGAAATCCGTCGTGCGCATCTCGGGATGCGTCTCGGGATCGACGCCGATGGCGCGCATGAAGTCGAGCGACTCGGTGATGCGGTCGCCCAGCTCCTGGTAGCGATGCGACTGCGGTGAGTCCTTGACGAAGCCGAGCATCCAGCGATGCGCGTTGTCGAGATTGGCATAGCCGCCGGTGGCGAAGGCGCGGATCAGGTTGAGCGTCGCCGCAGACTGCCGGTAAGCCTCGATCTGCCGGCGCGGGTCGGGAATCCGCGACTCCGCCGTGAACTCGTTGTCGTTGATGATGTCGCCCTTGTAGCTCGGCAGTTCGACATCGCCGATCTTCTCGTTCGGCGCGGAGCGCGGCTTGGCGAACTGGCCGGCGATGCGGCCGACCTTCACCACCGGCGAGCCACCGGCGAAGGTCAGCACCACCGCCATCTGCAGGAACAGCCGGAAGAAATCACGGATGTTGTCGGCCGAGTGCTCGGCGAAGCTCTCGGCGCAATCACCGCCCTGAAGCAGGAAGGCCTCGCCGGCCGCGACCTTGCTCAACGCCCGCTTGAGCTTGCGCGCCTCGCCCGCAAAAACCAGCGGCGGAAAGCCGGCGAGCTGCTGCTCGACCGCCTTCAAGGCTGCCTGATCCGGATATTCCGGCATCTGCTGGACGGGCTTTGCCCTCCAGCTCTCGGGCGTCCACCGCTCGGACATGGGTCTTGCTCCTGATTTCACGCATCGCGCCTGCGTTAACCTCATCTTGGCGCGAACGGCGGCCTATACACCCGCAGATGGCTGCTGGCCACCGTTACGGCAAGGACGGCGTGCCGCAGGGCGAAAGCATGAATCCCGTCAGGCGCTTGGCGTAGTCGGCTGTCAAACGGATTCCAGCCGTTAAGACGCCGATTCAAGGCCCTGCACCAGCGATTGAGCCGGATCGATTTTGAATCATGCGAAGCAGCGGCCACGCCCTACGCTCAGGCCGGCGTGACGTCGGTCCGGCCGAAATCGTCGCCCTTGAACAGCAGGGCGGCACGAAGATGCTTCGCCGTCGCATAGGAGAAGCAGTCGCCGAGATTGAGGATGCCGGGGTAACCCGGACCGATACCGTAGCGGTCGGCGGCCTCGATGGCGAGAGCGGTGATCCCCATATCGGGCGCGACTGGCTCGATGCCAGCCGTCTGCACAAACTCCTGAACGAGAGCCAGGCCTCTCGTTCTCGCCACCGCCTTCCTCCGTGCGACCGCGCAAGCAGCTTCCCAGATCGTCACGCTCGAGGCGAAACGCATCGTCTCGTACGTGTCGAGCCGCTCCGACAGCATCGAAGCGTCGGCCTCCTCCAGCATGATGGAGACGATCGCGGACGCATCGAGGACGATCACCGCCGTTCGCCGCTCAGCTCGTCGTAGAAATCCCTGTCGGGCTCCGGCCCGGTGTCCGGCAAGGCTCGCAGCTTCTCGTGGAGCGGCCGAAGCTTTTCCCACAGCGTCGGCCCCGCCGCGTCCCGCTCGGCCTTCTCCTTGAGCGCCCGGTGGATGATCTCGGTCACCCCCGTGCCGTGGCGCCGAGCGAGATCACGCGCCAAGATCTCGACGGCGTCATTCTTGATGCTCAAGCCCATTCCTATCCGGGCTAACAGCCCGTCCCATTCTAGAACCGTAGCCAAGTTTTCTAGAAACTAGACTTCACCTCTCTGCCCTGCAAGTCGCAATCACGCTCTATTTGATGCGCGGCCTGCATCAATCGCTCCGGCATTTGCATTTCACTCCTGCCCGCAAAGACCATTGTCTCCCTCGGGCGGCGCGGCCGAAGATGGCCGCGTAACCAACAACGCCGATCGCGGCGACGGGAGGAACCATGAGACGTCACGTTCTGGCGGCCGCTTTCGGCCTGGCCTGCGGCCTCGGTGCGGCGCAGGCCCAACAGGCACAGGAGCCGATCACGCTGCGCGGCATGGGCTCCTTCCATGTCGGCGGCAAGCTGGTCGAGATCTCGGGCCGGCCGGTGAAGGACGTGGTGTTCACCCCCGGCGGCACGCCGGCCCGCGTCGATCCCAACGGCACATACCAGACCGGCCAGATGTATGTGCAGTACTTCCTGCCGCAGAACGAGAAGGGCAGCGTCCCGCTGCTGCTCTGGCATGGCGGCGGCATGACCGGCGTCAACTACGAGACCACGCCGGACGGGCGCCAGGGCTGGCTCGAATTCTTCCTGCGCAAGGGCTGGTCGGTCTACAACTCCGACGCGGTCGAGCGCGGGCGTTCGAGCTGGGCGATGTATCCCGACGTCATTCCCGGCGAACCGCTGTTCCTGACCACGGCGAATCCGTTCGAGCGCTTCCGCATTGGCGCAGGCGCCGGCAGCTATGATTCAGATCCGGCAAAGCGCAAGTATCTGCCCGGCAGCCAGTTCCCGGCCGAAGGCTACGACAATTTCGTCAAGCAGATCGTGCCGCGCTGGACATCGACCGACCAGATGATCATCGACGCCTACATCGCCGAGGTCGACAAGGTCTGCCCCTGCGTGATCTCGTTCCACAGCCAGTCCGGCCAGTTCGGCTTCAAGGTGGCGCAGGCGCGGCCCGACAAGGTCAAGGCGCTGATCGCGGTCGAGCCGGCTGGGATCGGCGACCCGGCCAAGGTGGCGGCGTTGAAGGACATCCCGGTGCTGATGGTGTTCGGCGACTATATCGAGCAGGACGCGCGCTGGCCGACGATCCGCAAGACCGCGACCGATTTCGGCGACAAGATCACCGCGGCCGGCGGCTCGGTCGATGTCGTCAACCTGCCAGCCATCGGCATCACCGGCAACTCGCACATGCTCATGATGGACAAGAATAATCTGGCTGTGGCGCAGCTGATTCAGGACTGGCTGGCGAAGAAGGGCCTGACGAAATAGGCGCCGGCTCGCGCGCCTGGTCCAGCAGCCAGTCGCGGAACAGGCTGATCTTGCGCGCGATCCGGCGCCGCTTCGGATAGGTCAGCCAATAGTCGTTGCCACCGGGGAGCATCAAATCGAAGGGCTGGATCAGCAGCCCTTCGCTCAGCTCGCGCCGAAAGAAGATCGGCGAACACATGGCTGCTCCATTGCTGGCGAGCGCGGCCGTGACTTCGAGCTGCTGCACGGCGAGGTCGAAGCGTGGCTCCACCGGAGTGGCTTCGGAGTTGACCCCGGCGGCGGCAAACCAGCGGTCCCAGGCCTCGATCTTGCCGATGCGGTTGACATGCAGCAGGTCGGAAGGCTGAGGCGGACGGCCGAGATCGCGGAAGAGGTTCGGCCCGCAGAGCGGGGTGAACTCGCTCGTCATCAGCCAATGCGCTTCCAACCCCGGCCATTGCCCGTTGCCGCGATGGATAGCGACATCGCAATCGTCGCGCTGCGGATCATGCGGGCCGACCTGCGTGACCATCCGCACCGCCAGCCCGGGATTCGCGCACTGGAACAGGCCCAGGCGCGGCACCAGCCAGTTCGAGGCGATCGTTGGCAGCGCCTGGATCGAGAGCACGCCCTCGGCCGTATCGGTGACCGCGGCGAAGGCCGCACGCAAGCCATCAAAGGAATCCATCACCGACGACGCCAGGCGCTCGCCCGCCTCGGTCAAGACGACACGTCGCGCCTGGCGCTGGAACAATGGCAGGCCGAGCCGCTCCTCCAGCAGTTTGATCTGATAGCTCACCGCAGCCTGCGTCATGCCGAGCTCGACCGCGGCGCGGGTGAAGCTGCTATGGCGGGCCGCTGCCTCGAAGGCGCGCACCGCGCTGAGCGGCGGCAGCCCGGTCGCCAGATCATTCATCAGCTGGCCTTATCCAGGGAGCGCGAAATCCAGTTTGTCTGCATCTCGGTTCAGCAGCATCCCTGAGTACGACAAAACCTACTCGGGAGCCGCATCATGTCGGCCGAAATCTGCAGAAGCAATCGATATGTCAGCCTTATGCCAATGCTTGGAGCAGCACTGGCTCGCATTCGCCAGTTCCAGCGCAATCGCCTGGTCGCGCTCGACGACCGGCTCGACCAGGAGGGCCTGACCCCTCACATGGCGCGCGATGTCGGGCTCAACGATGCGAGCCTGATCCACGACAGCCGTCGCGCGGATCGCGGGTTCTGATGCCGGTCAGAGCGAACTCTTGCGTGGCGTGCGCATCGTGACGAGCTCCTCGGCCGCGCTCGGATGCAAGGCGATGGTGCGGTCGAAATCCGCCTTGGTCGCGCCCATGGTCACGGCGATGGCGACCGACTGGATGATCTCGCCGGCATCATGGCCGAGGATGTGGACGCCGATCACCCGGTCGGTTTCGGCATCCACGACCAGTTTCATGTAGATGCGTTCGTCGCGGCCCGAGATCGTCGCCTTCATCGGCCGGAAGCCGGTCTCGAAAATGCGCAGCTCGCGGCCTGTCGCAAGGGCTTGCTGCTCGGTGAGGCCGACGCTGCCGAGCTCCGGCGTGGTGAACACGGCAGAGGCGACAAGCGCATGGTCGACCGTCCAGGGCTTGCCGCCGAAGGTTGTATCGGCGAAGGCGTGGCCCTCGCGGATCGCGACAGGGGTCAGGTTGACGCGATCGGTGACGTCACCGACGGCAGCGATCGACGGAACGCTGGAGAGCGACGCGGCGTCGACCAGGACCTGGCCGGTGGGGCCGAGCTTGACGCCGGCGTCCTCGAGGCCGAGCCCCACCGTGTTCGGGCGGCGGCCGGTGGCGACGAGGACGACGTCGGCGTCGATCGGCGCGCCGTTGGCACAATGAGCGCGGCGGCTGCCGTCCGGCAGCAATTCGATACGGTCGACGGTGCAGCCGAGGCGCAGCGTGATGCCGGCATGACCGAGCGCGTCGCGCAGACGGGTACGCAGATCCTCGTCGAAGCCGCGCAGCACGTTGTCGCCGCGGTGCAGCAGCGTGACGGCGACGCCGAGGCGGGCGAAGACACTGGCGAATTCGAGCGCGATATAGCCGCCGCCGACGACGAGCATGCGCTGCGGCAGGCTCGGCAGATGGAAGACCTCGTTCGAGGAGATGCCGAGCTCGCCGCCCGGAATCGGCGGCTCGAAGGCCGGATGGCCGCCGGTCGCGACCAGGATATGGCGGGCGCGGATCGTCTCGCCGCTCTTCTGCAACCTGACCTCGTGCGGCCCCGCGACGACAGCCCGCTCCTCGCGGATCGCGACGCCGGCGCCGTCGAGGCCCTTGCGGTAGAGGCCGGAGAGCCGCGTCACTTCCTTGGCGACTGCATCGCGCAATATCGGCCAGTCGAATTCCGGCTTGCCGACGCTCCAGCCGAAACCGGCCGCGTCCTCAAACTCGTCGGCGAAGCGGCTGGCATAGACGAAGAGCTTCTTGGGCACGCAGCCGCGGATGACGCAGGTGCCGCCGATGCGATCCTCCTCGGCGATCATCACCCGGGCGCCATGGCCTGCGGCGATGCGGGCGGCGCGCGTGCCACCCGACCCGGCGCCGATGACGAAGAGGTCGACGTCGAACTCAGCCATAGCTGTCTCCCTGCCGCGAGGCGGCGTCTGTCCCAAACCTGAGAATGGTAGCGCCCTGCCCGACGCAGGCGATCGAGAAGGCGAGCGTCAGCAGCACAGAGTGATTCGCCAACAGCGCCGCGAGAAACATCGCCGCCAGATAGAGCAAGCCAGCGATGCGAAGGGCCCGCACTGCTGCGATCGAGAGAGCAATCTGACTCATGCGTCGGGGCTTACGCGATGGGAGATGCCGCGCCTAGAGGGAGCGGCACGCTCACCAGCCCCTTCCAAAGATCGCCGCGTTGCTGGGAAGACCTACGACCATCGATGGTGTCGCCGCTGCCCTCGTCGAATTTTCCTGCGTAGGCAGGCGGCTCAAGCGAAACATCTTGACTTGTGATTATGCAATCAGGCGCAATTGATCCGCGGTCTGATGCGGTGCCACAGGCGAGCGTCGACAATCGGCGCGTCAAACGCGCCATTTGGGAGGTAACTATGCTCACGTCCTTCTTCAAGCGCGGGGCCGTGGCCGCCGTCGCCCTGGCTGGCCTCACCACGGCCGCCTTCGCCCAGATGGAACTTAAGATCATGGCTCCGGCCGCGCCCGGCGGCGGCTGGGACGGCACGGCCCGCTCGATGCAGCAGGCGCTGACCGCTGCCGGCATCGCCAAGAGCGTCCAGGTGACCAACGTCACCGGCGCCGGCGGCACGATCGGCCTCGCCCAGCTGATCGGCGCAAAGGGCGACGGCCACCAGCTGATGGTCAACGGCTTCGTCATGGTCGGCGCCATCCTGCTGAACAAGTCGCCGGTGAACCTGACCCAGGCCACGCCGATCGCCCGCTTGACCGCCGAGGCGCTTGTCATCGTCGTGCCCACGGATTCGCCGATCAAGAACGCCAAGGATCTCGCCGACCGCGTCAAGGCCGACCCGGCCAAGGTGACCTGGGCCGGCGGCTCGGCCGGCGGCGCCGACCACATCCTCGCCGCGCTCTTCACCGAAGCGGCCGGCGGCGACGCTAAGAAGATCAACTACATCCCGTTCTCGGGCGGTGGCGAGGCGCTCGCGGCCATGCTGGGCGGGCGTGTCACCGCCGGTATCTCGGGCTATGGCGAGTTCGAGGGCCAGATCAAGGCCGGCAAGCTGCGTGTCGTCGGCGTCAGCGCCAGCAAGCGTCTGGCGAACGCTCCGGACGCCCCGACGCTCAAGGAAGGCGGCGTCAATGTCGAGCTGCTGAACTGGCGCTCGGTCGTGGCGCCTCCGGGGCTCAGCGACGCGCAGAAGACCGAGCTCTCCGGCGCGATCGACAAGATGGTCAAGTCGAAGGAATGGGCCGAGATCCTCAAAGCCCGCGGCTGGGACGATGCCTATCTCGCCAGCGCCGAATTCGATGCATTCCTGAAGAACGAAACGGTCCGCGTCGAAAAGGTCATGAAGGATGTCGGCCTGGTGAAGTAAGGCCCTCCTGAGACGTCAATCAAGGGCGGGCAGCCGCGAGGCCGCCCGCCCTTCGTCACCTTCGCTCCAGAGAAGACGGTCGCGCCCATGTCCCGCTCCATCGACCGCCCGGCCCTCATCGTCGGGCTCCTGCTGCTCGCTGCGGCGGCGATCGTCGCCTTCGATGCCTCGCGCCAGACGATCACCTCGAACTATGGGGTCGGGCCGACCGCGATGCCCTATGTCGTCTGCGCCGGTCTCGCCGTGCTCGGGCTCGCGCATTTCATCGTCGCGTTCAAAGACGGCCTGCCGAAGCCGGAAGAGGCCGACGGCAAGGCGCTGCTCTGGATCATCGGCGGCTTGGTCGGCCTCGTCGCCTGCATCGCGCTCGGCGGCGGCTTCATCATCGCCACCGCGATCATCTTCGCCTGCACGGCGCGCGGTTTCGGACGCGAGGCGCTGATCGTCGACATCGTCATCGGCGCGGTGCTCGGCACCATCATCTACGTCGTCTTCCTCAAGCTCCTGACCCTGTCGCTGCCGGCCGGGCCGCTCGAAGCGCTGCTGAGCTGAGGAGGCACGCAGATGGATACCTTTCTCTCACTCGCCAACGGCTTCTCCGTCGCTCTAGAGCCTTCGAAACTGCTGTTCTGCCTGATCGGCGTCTTCCTCGGCACCGCCGTCGGCGTGCTGCCCGGCATCGGCCCGGCGCTGACGGTCGCGCTGCTGCTGCCGGTGACCTTCAAGCTCGATCCGGCCGGCTCGCTGATCATGTTCGCCGGCATCTACTATGGCGGCATGTATGGCGGCTCGACGACGGCCATCCTGCTCAACGCGCCGGGCGAGAGCGCCTCGCTAGCGACCGCGCTCGAAGGCTCGAAGATGGCGAAGGCCGGCCGCGGCGGCCCGGCGCTGGCGACGGCGGCGATCGGCTCCTTCGTCGCCGGCCTGGTCGCCACGATCGGCCTCGCTTTCCTGGCGCCCTGGCTGGTCGAACTGGCGGTCAAATTCGGACCCTGGGACTATTTCGCCCTGATGATCGTCGCCTTTGTCACGGTGTCGGCGACCTTCGGCGATTCCCCGCTGCGCGGCCTGACCAGCCTGTTCCTCGGCATGCTGCTCGGGCTGATCGGCATCGACAAGCTGACCGGCCAGGCGCGCCTGACATTCGGCGTGCCCGAACTGCTCAACGGCGTCGAGGTGACGACGCTGGCGGTCGGCCTGTTCGCCGTCGGCGAAGCGCTCTACGTCGCCTCCAAGCGCTGGCGCGAGCCGGAGGAGATCATCCCAATCAAGGGCTCGCTCTGGATGAGCAAGCAGGACTGGAAGCGCTCCTGGGCGCCCTGGCTGCGCGGCACCGCCTTCGGCTTCCCGATCGGCGCGCTGCCGGCCGGCGGGGCGGAGGTGCCGACCTTCCTCTCCTATTCGACCGAGAAGAAGCTCTGCAAATATCCGGAGGAGTTCGGCAAGGGCGCGATCGAGGGCGTCGCCGGGCCGGAAGCCGCCAACAACGCCTCGGCCGCGGGCACGCTGGTGCCGCTGCTGACGCTCGGCCTGCCGACCTCGGCGACGGCCGCGATCATGCTCGCCGGCTTCCAGCAATACGGGCTCAATCCTGGCCCGCTGCTCTTCGCCGAGAAGCCCGACCTGGTCTGGGGCCTGATCGCCTCGCTCTTCATCGCCAACGTCATGCTGGTGATCCTGAACCTGCCGCTGATCGGGCTCTGGGTGCGGCTGCTGGCGATCCCGCAGCCCTGGCTCTATGCCGGCATCCTGGTCTTCGCGACCATGGGCACGCTCGCGGTCAACCCCTCCCCGGTCGAACTCGGCATGCTCTTCGGCTTCGGCTATCTCGGCTATCTGATGCGGCGCTACGACTATCCAATCGCGCCGATGGTGGTCGGGCTGATTCTCGGGCCGATGGCGGAGGCGCAATTGCGCCGCGCTCTGCAGATCAGCCTCGGCGATCCGATGATCCTTCTCGAGAACCCGATCTCGGCCACGCTGCTCGGCATCGCCTTCATCGCGCTGGTCGCGCCCTTCGTGATGAGTGGGCTCAACAAGTTCAAGGCCGCAGAAGACTGATCACGTAATGCACAACCGGGGCCGCACGTCCCGGTTGCGCTTGAACAAATATGGCGTGACTGTGTTCTCCTCTTCACCGGGCCTGCGGCCCGTCGAGCGAGGATGAATCATGAGCGACGCTACGCTGCCCCCTTCCGCCGCACCGCAAGCCCAAGCTGCCGAGCCAAGCCTCCATCGCGTGATGGGTCCCTGGCTGCTGCTGCTATTCATCGTCGGCGACATTCTCGGCACCGGCATCTACGCGCTCACCGGGCAGGTGGCGAAGCAGGTCGGCGGTGTCGTCTGGCTGCCCTTCCTGGTCGCCTTCGTCGTCGCGATGATCACGGCGTTCAGCTATCTTGAGCTGGTCACCAAATACCCACGGGCCGCCGGCGCCGCGCTCTATGCGCACAAGGCCTTCGGCGTCCATTTCATCACCTTCATCGTGGCCTTCGCGGTGATGTGCTCGGGCATCACCTCGGCTTCGACCGCCTCGCGCGCCTTCGCTGCCAACATGTCACACGCGTTCGGGCTCAACCTCGCCGGCGGCATCGGCATCACCATCGTCGGTCTCGGCTTCATGGCGCTGGTCGCGGCGATCAACTTCCGCGGCGTCGGCGAGAGCGTGAAGGCCAATGTCGTGCTGACCTGCGTCGAGCTGACCGGCCTCCTGATTGTGATCTTCGTCGGCCTGTGGGCGATCGCCGCCGGCCAAGGCGACGTCTCGCGCATCACTCAGTTCAAGCCGGCCGGCGATGGCGGCCTGTTCTGGCCGGTGATCGCGGCGACCACCCTCGCCTTCTTCGCCATGGTCGGCTTCGAGGACTCGGTCAACATGGCCGAGGAAACCAAGGACCCGACCCGGACTTTCCCGAAGATCCTGCTCGCCGGCCTCGTCATCACCGGCGTGATCTATGTTCTGGTCTCGGTCTCGGCGATCACCCTGGTCTCGCCGGAACAGCTCGGCGAGGGCGAGACGCCGCTGCTCAAGGTTGTCGCAGCCGGCGCGCCGAATTTTCCGATCTGGATCTTCGGCTTCATCACCATGTTCGCAGTCGCCAACAGCGCGCTGATCAACATGCTGATGGCGAGCCGGCTGGTGTACGGCATGAGCCGGGAGCATGTGCTGCCGCCGGTGCTTGGCAAGGTCCATCCGACGCGTCGCAGCCCCTACGTCGCGATCGGCTTCACCACCCTGCTCGCCTTCGCGCTGATCACCTTCGTCGGCACGGTGCCGGCGCTGGGCGGCACGACGGCGCTATTGCTGCTCTGCGTCTTCACCGTCGTCAATATCGCCGTGCTGATGCTGCGCAAGGACACAGTCGAGCACGAGCATTTCCGCACGCCGACGATCCTGCCGATCGCCGGAGCGATCTTCTGCGCCTTCTTCGCCGGTCCCTGGACCGGGCGCGATCCGGTCCAGTACAAGATCGCCGGCATCCTGCTCGGCATCGGCGTCGTGCTCTGGTTCGTCACCGTGATGGTCAATCGGGCAACCGGTGCGCGCCCGAGCGATCCGATGATGGAGGATATCGGCGGACGCGGGCCGGTGAACTGACCTCCGAATAAAAAAGGCCGCCGGTTCGCCCGGCGGCCTTTTGTCAGCAATGGAACCTGCAGCTCAGAGCTGATGGCCGCGTTTGCGCATCTCGGCCTGGAAGAGATCGAACAGCCGGTTGCTGGTCGCGGTGCTCCAGGGCTGCAGCAGCGCGAATATCTCGTCGATCACCTGGGGGCGGTAGGAATTGTAGCGCTGGCCGACCGGCGAGTTGAAGAAGGCCGCGACGTCCTTGAGATCGGCCTCGGTCATCTTGCTGGCGAAGATGCGGGCCGACGAGTCGACGATCTCCTCGCGGCGCAGGTCCGCCTCCGCCTTGAGGGCGGTCAGGACCTCGTCCATGTCCTTTTTCAGCTCGGGCCGAGTGGTGCCGAAGCTCTGGCGGACACCGGCGCTGAACTCAGCGTAGATCGAGTCGAAGGACTGCGACAGGCCGGAGGAGACGACGACCTCACGGGCGGCCTTGAGATGCTCCGGCGTCGGCCCCTGCTGCGCCAAAGCGGGCATGGCGAGCAACGCCAGCGAGAGAAGCGCGCCTGCCAGGCTGTGACGGATCATGCGGTTACCCCTTCGTCGATCGTCCGGAATGCGGCGATTCCATTATTCCGGTGCGGCAACGACCCCGACCGGGCGAGCCGCAGGCCGCTCTTAGAACATGTCCAGCGAAAGTGGAAACCACTTTTGCGGCTGGAGCGGGCCGTTCGACAGCTTGTCAGCGGCGCTCGCCAGCCGGATCGCCGAGAACCCGCACACCGTCGCTTCCGGCGAGGAAAGCCGCGGTGGCCAGCCCGAGGAAGAGGCCGTGCTCGACGACGCCCGGCACCTGATTGAGTGCGAGCCCAAGCACCTCCGGCAGCTCGATCCGGCCCAGATGCGCGTCGAGGATGTAGTGGCCGCCATCGGTCAGAAGCGTCGAGCCGTCGGGGCGCTGGCGCAGCTTGAGCTCGCCATGCGCGCCGGACGATGCGATCGCAGCCGCGACCGCCCGCCGCGTCGCCTCCAAGCCAAACGGCACGACCTCGATCGGCAGCGGGAAGCGGCCGAGCGTCTCGACCTGCTTGCCGGCGTCGGCGATCACGATCATGCGCTTCGAGGCGGCGGCGACGATCTTCTCGCGCAGCAGCGCAGCGCCGCCGCCCTTGATCAGCCGCAAGCCGGTGTCGAGCTCGTCGGCGCCGTCGACGGTGAGGTCGAGCTCGGGCGTCTCGTCAAGCGTCGACATCGCGATCGACAGGCTGAGCGCCTGCGCCTGCGTCGCTTCGGAGGTCGCGACGCAGATCACATCCAATCCAGCCGTGACCTTGGCGCCGAGACCATCGACGAAATGCTTCGCCGTCGAGCCGGTGCCGAGGCCGAGTCGCATGCCCGGCTGCACCAGCTCCAGCGCCGCCAGCGCGGCAGCCTTCTTCAGATCCTCGCTCACGCGCCGAGCCCACCCATCAGCATGTACTTGATCTCGACGAACTCCTCGATGCCGTGAAGGGAGCCCTCGCGGCCGAGGCCGGATTCCTTGACGCCGCCGAAGGGCGCGACCTCGGTGCCGAGAATGGCCGAGTTGATGCCGACCATGCCGTATTCGAGCTCCTCGGCGACGCGGAAGGCGCGGCCGAGATCCTTGGTGTAGAAATAGGCGGCAAGGCCGAAGGGCGTGTCGTTCGCCATGGCGACGACCTCGTCCTCGCTGGTGAAGCGATAGACCGGGGCGATCGGCCCGAAGGTCTCTTCGGTGGTGACCAGCATTTTGGTGGTCACGCCGGAGATCACTGTCGGCTCATAGAAGGTACGGCCGAGCGCATGCCGCCGGCCGCCGACCATCACCTTGGCGCCGTTGGCAACGGCGTCGGCGACATGGCGCTCGACCTTCTCCACAGCGCGCTCATTGATCAGCGGGCCCTGGACGACGCCGATCTCGACGCCATTGCCGACCTTCATCTTGGCGACCTCGCCGGCGAACTTCGCGACGAAATCGTCATGGATGCCGTCCTGGACGAAGAGGCGGTTGGTGCAGACGCAGGTCTGGCCCATGTTGCGGAACTTGGCGATAATCACGCCCTCGACCGCCTTGTCGAGATCGGCGTCGTCGAAGACGATGAAGGGCGCATTGCCGCCGAGCTCAAGCCCGACCTTCTTCACCGTCGAGGCCGCCTGCTGCATCAAGAGCTTGCCGACCGGGGTCGAGCCGGTGAAGCCGATGAAGCGAACCGCCGGATGAGAGGTCATCACGCCGCCGATCGCCTGGGCGTCGCCGGTGACGATGTTGAGCACGCCCTTGGGGAAGCCCGCCTGCTCGGCGAGCGCGACCAGCGCCAGCGCGGTCAGCGGGGTGTCCGGCGCCGGCTTGACCACGAAGGTGCAGCCCGCCGCCAGGCCCGGCGCGCATTTGCGGGTGATCATCGCCGCCGGGAAATTCCAGGGCGTAATCGCGGCGCAGACGCCGACCGGCTGCTTCTGGACGATGATGCGCGAATTCGGGAAGGGCGAGGGAATGGTCTCGCCATAGATGCGCTTGGCTTCCTCGGCATAGAACTCGACGAAGGAGGCCGCATAGGCGACCTCGCCGCGCGCCTCGGCCAGCGGCTTGCCCTGCTCGGCCGTCATGATCTGCGCCAGATCCTCCTGGTTCGCCATGATCAGCTCGAACCATTTGCGTAAGGTTTGCGAGCGCTCCTTGGCCGACTTCTTCGCCCAGGGCTTGAAGGCGCGCGAAGCGGCCTCGACCGCGGCGGTGGTCTCATCCGCGCCGAAGCGCGGCACCTTGGCCAGAATCTCGCCGGTCGCCGGATTGTCGACAGCATCGACGCCCTCGCCGATCCAGGCGCCGTCGATGAAGCACTGCGCGCGCAGCAGCGAGGGATCCTTGAGCGTCAGCATATGAGCCTCCGGCCTATTGAACGGGTCGCCGGGGCTCTAGCACGCGCTGCGCGCGCTTGCCGATAGCAAAACGCCGCATGCAGGCGGAACGCCGATTGAAATGACCGTTCGGGAACCAGCCCGGCGGCGGCCGCTACTTCGCCATCGGCGTGCAGACGACCTTGTCGTCGAAGACGTAGCAGACGCTGAGCTCGCCGGTACGGACATTGGCGCGGAAGATGCCGCCTTCGCGCTCGTGGCGCGAGGGGACGAGAACATAGTCGCTCGGCGCCTGCGGGCCGGCCCCCTCCCCCGCGGGGAAGCAGACGGTAACGCCGACACCGCCCTCCTTGAGCTGGAACTGGCAGGCCCCGACCTCGCCGGTCGCCTTGTCGATGCGATAGACGCGGTTGAGGTCGGTCTGCGGCGCCGGCGCGAACTCGAAGGGCGCGGCGAGCGCCGCGCCGAAAGCCGGCAAGACGAACAGGCCGGCGCCCAGCGCCCGGCCCATCGAACGGCCAATGGAGCTTCTGGAACAGCTCGACAGTTTCGGCACCGCTACGACCCCTTTCGACGATTCGTCCGCACACTATCATGGCGGCGCAGCCGTATCATCGCGATTGCGGCGGGGTCACGACGAGATGACGCGGCTGTTGCCTGGCCGCCCTTGCCAAGCCGTGCCTCCCGGCCTTTATGCGGAGAGCCACGTCACAGGATCGCCCATGTCCCTGCCCCCGATCGTCGTCTTCGATCTCGACGGCACCCTCGCGGAGACGGCGCCCGACATCATGCGCACGCTCAACGTCATCCTCGAACAGGAGGGGCTGGCGGCCCTGCCGCTCGAGCGGGCGCGCGAGCTGGTGGGTGCCGGAGCGCGGGCGTTGATCGAGCGCGGCTTCAAGGTCAGCGGCCGGCCGCTCGATACCGAGAAGCTGGAGCAGCTGTTCGAGACCTTCCTCGGCATCTACGCGGACGGCGTCGCCGGCACCAGCTTCATCCATGACGGCGTCGGCGCGGCGCTGGACGAGCTCGCCGCCGAAGGCTTCGTCTTCGCCGTCTGCACCAACAAGCCGATCCGGCACACCCGGCTCTTCCTCGACCATTTCGGGCTGAGCGGGCGCTTCGCCGCCATCGCCGGCCGCGACAGCTTTGCCTTCTGCAAGCCCGACCCGCGCCATCTGACCGAAACGATCGCGCAGGCCGGCGCCGATCCGGCCCGCGCGGTGATGGTCGGCGATTCGCGCACCGACGTGGACACGGCGCGCGCCGCCGGCATCGCTGTGATCTGCGTGCCGTTCGGCTACACCGACGTGCCGGTCGAGGCACTCGCGCCCGACCTGGTGATCCAGCACTTCAGTGAACTGCCGCAGGCAGTGCGGCAGCTTACCGACCGCAAGCCGGCCCTCGCTACTCATTCTTGACGGCGGCGGCACACCCCACTAGGAACAGCGCGATCCGGGCGGCTAGCTCAGCGGTAGAGCACTCCCTTCACACGGGAGGGGTCACAGGTTCGATCCCTGTGCCGCCCACCATTTCCCCACTTTCGAATAGCCCATAGGCGCCATCGCGCTGAGCAAAGGTTGCGCGAGCGATCGAGCTCGCCTGCTCGCCGGAGATATCGGCGAGCCGGAGATGGTGGCCCCAGTTTGCTGCATCCGCGCCATACTCTCGCGCGTAGATGACAAATGCTTATGCCTAAAAGCCGGAAGCGGCCGGCTCCTGAGATGCCGCTATCGACCGAAATCCCAATCGATCTCGACATCCAACGCAGGCTGAGACGCGATCTCAAACTGACGAGCGAGGAGATCCTGGAAATCGACATCGAGCTTGCGATCGAAGCTGGCCTGTTAAAGAGACCCAAGCCTCGCTGATACGAGGAAGCCCGACCTCAAAAGGCGGGCGCCTGCCGTGCCTTTCCGGTTACCGCCGCGCGAGCCGCCCCCTGGCTCCCCTCACGAATGGCCATGAAACCGGCTGCACATCTTGTGCAATGTAGCCACCGAATCCTGCGGCGGGTGCAGGCACAACACGGTGACGGTGGCGCGCGCAGTTCTGCGCCGCTTTCAGGTGAATGGGTGACCTAACAACGTGATCGGATATCAGCAGCGTGTCCTGCGTGCCCTCGGCGCGCTCGCGATCCTATGGTCGTTCGCAATCCAGTCCCCCGGCCAGGCGGAGACGCCGATCACGGTCAAGGGCGGCGAGACCGTCACGATCGCCGGCGTCCGTAGCATCCTCATCCGCGTCCAGAGTCCCAAGGGCAGCGTCATCCTCCTGACCGGCGGTGATGGCCGGCTCGAGATCGGCAGCGGCGCGCGCTTCGGCAAGGCCGGCGACAATGTCCTGATCCGCAACAGGGACGCCTTCGCCGCGCAGGGCTACAATGTGCTGCTTGCCGAGTTCGCGACGAACCTTCCTGCTGCGGTCGACCATATGGCGGCGATCAAGCGTCCGGTCATCGTGGTCGCCACCAGCATGGGCACGCACCGTGCGGCCCAGGGCCTCGTGGAGGGCGCCATGCCGGACAGGCTCGTCCTGACCTCGGGCCTACTGAGCAAGGCGTCCGGGCCCGGCGACACTACCGTTCAGAGCATCCTGGGGACGCCGAACCGGCTGCCGCGCACGCTCGTCCTGCACCACCGAGAGGATCGCTGCCGCTTGACGCTGCCAGCCGACGTCGCCCCGTTCCAGGCATGGGCGGGCGGGCGCGTCCAGGTCGAATGGATGAGCGGCGGGCAGACCGACGAGGCCAATCCCTGTCGCTTCAGCGCACATCATGGTTTCGCCGGGCAGGACGAGGAACTCGTCGCACGCATCGTCAAGTTCATGATGCGCTGACAGGTCTCGATACTTGCGCGAGCTCTTTTCGCTCGATCGAACGAAACGCGTGCTGCCGCCGCGGGGCCGCGCAATGTTGGAGCAAGCCGACGCGCCGATCCCTCCACCGGGACCATCGTGGAGATCGGATCATGCGATTCGGCACTGGGCAATCTGCGTCGTTCGCCGGCCGCGCCCTGCACAGATATCTCGATTTCGTCCGCCGCACGACGCGCTTCAAGCCGGCGATCCCGGGGGCGAGACCGTGGGAGCGCAGCCGCGACCCCTTCATCGCCCTGACCTGGCACGGCCAGCAAATGCTGAGCCTGGCGGCACTCGACGGCGCGGCCGAGGTCGCGATCCTGGCTTCGCTGCATTTCGACGGAGCGGTTGTCGCCTCGGTGGTGGAGCGGGCGGGCTTTCGCGTCATCCGCGGCTCCGGCACACAAAGCCCCCTGAAGATCAAGGCCAAGCGTGCCATTCCCGCCTTCTTCGAGATGCGCGAAGCGCTGCGCGCGGGCACCAGCCTGCTCCTGACCGCCGATGTCCCGAAGATCGCGCGCGTCGCCGGCAGAGGCGCGGTCCAGCTCGCCCGCGCCACCGGCCGCCCGATCTATCTCTTCGCCGCGGTGACGAGTGCGCGGATCGATCTCGACAATTGGGACAGGGCGAGCATCGCCCTGCCCTTTGGGCGCGGCTGCGTGCTCTGGTCGGAGCCGCTCTATGTCCGCAAAGCCGCCGACGAGCGCGAGATGGGCCTGATCGCGCTTGAAATCGCGAGCCAGCTCGACGAACTGCATGTCACGGCGCATCGCCTGCTCGACCGGCGCCGCTAGGACGTATGCGCGTTGGCGCGAGACCAGTCAGCGGCCGGGCGGCGGGCAATCGGCAGGCGTGGCGCAGATCCGGCCGGGCGGGCGCAATTGGTCCGACGGGCCCGCAGGTTCGATGACGATGCGGCTGAGGTCCCCGGAGAAGCGCAGGCCGAGGCCGGAGGAGATCAGCACGATCCGCGCCCGCGAGGAGGCCAGGATGGTGGCGTTGGCGCCGGCAAGGAAATGGGCGCTGCCGCCGAGGCTGGCATAGGTGCCGAAGACATCTTCCTGCCGGTCGAGCCCGTAGACCAGCATGATCACCCGGCCGTAATCGGCGCCGAGGCCGATGCCGACCGACAACGCCGACCAACTCACCGGCACCGGAATGCCGTCGGAGAAGCGCAATTCGCCGCTGCCATGGCGCCCGCCCACCACGAAGGAGCCGCTGAGCTCGCCCCCGATGATATAGGCGTTCGGCTCGCCGAACAGCGCGAGCGAGCGCTCGATCGGCAAGCTGACCGTCTTGCTGGTCGTATCGAATACGCCTTCAACGAAACGAAAAATGTCCTGGCGGGACGACGTCGGCAGTTGGCCCGCCTGAATATCCCCTTTCGTCGCCACGCCTTGCGCCAGCACGAGATTCGGCGCGAAGGCCAGCAACGTGGCCAGCATCACGCGCAGCGACGGCCAACTCCAGATGACGCGCAGCGCAGACATCAGGCCGGCAGCTCCGGGAGAGAGTTGAACGGCAATGGCGATACGGTCCATGCAGAGACAGGAAGAGGCGAGCGCCCGGTTGCGCAAGCCATACCCGCATCGAGGTTCCGTGACGACTCACAACGCCGTATCGATCCAGCGCCAACCGACACCGGCTGCACGGCATGGCGGCGGAGCCTCGTCATGACCTCGCTGTCGCGGGCCCTTACGCTGCGCCTGTCGCTGCTCGGCATCGTCCTGTTCACCGCCTTCATCGGCTCCGTCATCGCCTTTGCCCTGATCACCGAGGATCCCGGCGTCCTGCGCAACGACGTCACCTCCCAGATCATCCAGCAAAGCGTCCGCCAGCCTTCCGGGATCGCCTTGCAGGTCGAGAAGACCGCCGGGCTCACGCGGATCGAGCGTGCCAGCCCCTCGCTCTGGTACCTGGTCTCCGACGGACGTTCGGTTGTCGAGTATGCGCCAGAATTGCGGCCGGGCCTGCCGATCGACATCCGGCTCGACGGCCCGACCATTGCGGCGCAGATGCGGGTCGGCGGCGATAATGCGCTCGCCTTCGATGTGATCGAAAAGGACGGCACCCGCTTCATCGTGGCGACCGGCGGCGGCCTGCCGGGCTGGGACCTCATCCTCGCCCACTACCTGCGCGCAATCGCCGGCTCGGCACTGGCGATCTCGGTGGTCTTCGGCCTGCTGATCGCCGGCGCGATCGCGATGTCGGTATCCTATATCGGCGCGCGCCTGCGCAGCGCGGCCGAGGCTGCGGCCAGGATCGACCCGAAGGCTCCACGCGGCCTGCTGCCGACCGAGGAGACCCCGATCGAGCTGATGCCGCTGACCACGGCGCTCAATGCGGCGCTCGACAAGATCGCCGGGAACATGGAGGTACAAAGGCGCTTCATGAACAATGTCGCGCATGAACTGCGCACGCCGCTCACCGTGATGCGCGGCCGGATCGACACGTTGCCGAACGACCAGATGCGGCTTGCGCTCACCACCGATGTCAGCCGTCTGACCACCATCGTCTCGTCGATGCTGCAGCTGGCCCGGCTGCACAGCACCGAACTGCCGTTCGAGCGGTTGCAGCTCAACCGCATCGCCCGCGCCGTGCTGGCCGATCTCGCGCCGCTGATCCTGAGCAACGGCGCCGATGTCGCCTTGGAGGAGGAAGGCGATTGCCGCTCGCTGATCGAGGCCAACGAACCGACCGTGCGGGCCGCCATCGCCAACCTCGTCGACAACGCGCTCCGGCATGCCCAGGCGAAATCGACGATCCTCGTGAGGGTGATCGACGGAGCCGTGGTGGAGGTCAGCGATGACGGCATCGGGATCGATGCCTCCGACCGCTCTCAAGCGGCCGAACCGTTCAACCGGATGTCGCCGAACTCGACCGGCGCCGGGCTCGGCCTGACAATCGTGCGCGACATCATGGCCGCCCATGGCGGAACGCTCGCAATTCTCGGCCGGCCGGGCGGCGGCACCATCGTGCGGCTTGTCTTTCCGCCGCGCGAGAGCGACGGTTGAGGCACCGCGTTTCCGTTGAGAGCGCTCATCATTCCGGGCTTCGCGCAGCGAAGAACCCGGGACCTATGCATGTGGCGACGCCGATGCTCACTGCGTCATTGCGAGCGTGAGCGAAACAATCCAGGGGCGGCAGAGCTCCACGTCCCCCTGGATTGCTTCGTCGCTGCGCTCCTCGCAATGACGGGAAGCGTCGTGGCCATGAGTTCCGGGCTTAGGCGTTCAACCTGCCCCGGAAAAACTGGTGGTTCAGCAGACCGCTTCCGACACCCGCAGCATGTAGCCGATGCCGCGCAGCGAGGTGATCTCGACTCTTGCGCCGGCCTCTTTGAGCTTGCGCCGCAGCCGAGAGATCTGGGCTTCCAGGGTGTTGGACTCGATCAGGTCGTCGAAGCCGTAGACGGCCTCGATCAGGACGTCGCGGGTGACGACGCGGCCGACGCGCTGGACCAGCGCCTCGAGGATCAGCGCCTCGCGCCGGCGCAAGTCGAGCAGGTCCGAGCCGACGCTGGCGCAGCGCCCTTCGAGATCGAGCGCGAGATTGCCGGCGGTGATCACCAGCGAGCGCTTGGGGTTGCGCCGGCGCATGATGACGCGCAAGCGCGCCAGCAACTCCTCCGGCTCGAACGGCTTGATCAGATAATCATCCGCGCCGGTGTTCAGGCCTTCGATCACGTCGGCCTTGGCATCGCGGGCGGTCAGGACCAGGAAGGCGGGCCGCGTCTCGGAGGTGCTCAGCGCCTTGACGATCGAGAGGCCATCGCCGTCCGGCAGGCGCCGGTCGACGATGGCGATGTCGAACGGCGTCGAGCGCAGGGCCGCCATCGCCGCATCGATCGTGGTCGTGCGGTCGGCGATCAGCCCGGCATTGGTCAGGAGCGAGGACAGGAAAGCCATCAGTTGTGGCTCGTCCTCGACGATCAGGGCGCGCATGAAGAGGTCAATCAGGGTGCACGGATGGAACGTGATGCCGGAATAGGGGCGAAATATCCAGACACATCACGCTCCATCCATGCCCGGGCGCAGCCATGGGCCGCAAGTCGATCCGGATCGGTTTGCCGACCCGGAGGTTCGAGGTTCAGAACCGGTAGTTCAAACCGGCCTTGACCAGATGCTCGTTGACGCCGACGCGGGTGCGGCCATTGGCGAACTGGAAGTTCTGCTTGCCGAGCGAGACGTAGTTGTATTCGAGCTTGGCGGAGAGGTTGTCGGTGATGCCGTATTCGGCGCCGGCGCCGGCGACATAGCCGACCTTGCTCTTCTCCTTCGAGACCAGGCCGTCGCTCGCCTTCAGGCTGCCATAGGCGACACCGCCGAGGCCGTAGACCAGGAAGCGATCGAAGGCGAAGCCGGCGCGCGCCTTCAGCGTGCTGACATAGCGCATGTCGGCGCTGGTGCCGCCCGTGCGCTTGGCACCCTTGCCGAGCCCGTTCATCGAGATGTCGGCCTCGAGACCGGTGACGAGGCCGCCCATCTGCAGGTTGTAGCCGACTTGGCCGCCGAGCAGGACCTCGCTGCGGCTCTTCTTGCCGACGCCCTGAAAGCGGTCGAAGCCGGCACCGCTATGGGCGCCGACATAGAGGCCGTTCCAGTTGTAGGCGCGCGGCTGGGAATAGGTCGGCTGGTATTGCTGGACGGGCACGCGACGATCGGCAGCCATGGCCGGAACTGCGAGCAGGGCCAGCAGGCCGACCATCGGGATGAAACGCTTCATCAGAAACTCCTTGCGGCGGCCGCTGTGGCCGCCGACGCATCAGGCCAGACAGGTGGAGACCGGTTCACCGGCCCCTTGCGACCACGGCACCGGGCGTCGGACCGGGTCAGCACGGCCCAATTTGCGTGCGAAGATTACGGCAACGTTGCCCGCAGGCCGGGCACGTTCCGAGACGGATTCCTGGGAGTTTTACGGCCGGACGCCGAGGGCAGACGCGAGCAGCGCGTTCAATTCCGCACGATGGGTCCTGGCTGTTGCCGGGCGTCTCTCGCAACGTTCGCCCATTCGGCCAGCGGTGCGGTCGCCATGAACTGCTCAATGGCGAGCAGGGCGATGTCGCCGGCATGACCCGAGCGGCGCAGGCCGAGAATCAGTCGCGCCAGCCATTCGCGATGAGGGTTCTCGAACGGCCCATAGATCGGGCCGACATGCCGCCAGGCCTCGTGAAAGGCTGTCCCGAGGGCAGCGAGCTCTTCAGGCCCGGCATTGAACTGGCAGGCAGCCATGGCGAACCTCCCGGCGTTTCGCAGAAGCGGACCAGAGCCGGCCCGGCTTTGCAATCGGAAGTTGCCCCTCGATCTGAAGACTAGGGGAATGGCCGGTTAACGGCAATCGGAGAAGCCTTCAGAGACTGCTCACGATCTCGCGCGGATAGCTCGCGGCAAAAGCGCGTGCCGAATCGCGAAAGGCCACCCATGCCGGCAGCGGCGCCGCGCTGTGCGTGGAAGACCCGGGAAGAAGCGGACGGGTGCGTTCATCGATTGCCGAGTCGGGATCAATACGGGCCGAACGGCAGAGCGCCCGCGCAATCCGGATAATGCGCTGTTCCTCATTGTCGTCGGAAATCATCTGTCGGCAGGCCTCGAAGTCACCGCCAAGCGAGCGGCGGCATCACAACGTCGCAGCGCAACGGATGTTCCACCGTCGATCTCGCCACCCGGTTCAGCCGCATTTCGCCTCAGGGAACTTTTTCTCGGCGTCGCGCTTTTGTCCGAAAATCGCCCAAATCACGGCAACCGCCAAAGTAGACGCCTACGCCTGTTGCAGCCCCGCAACGGGCGCCTCGAAAGCTTGAGAGGTCGCGCCGATGTGAACGCCAATCGATTGAACGACAGCCTTCGCTCTGCCAGAGATTTGGGGAATTGTTGACGTTTTTCCGTCACCTTTTCCCGCGCCCGCTCCCCTAACCTCGCCCGAGGCCGCTATGCTCCGCTTCTTCCGTTTGGCCCTGATCGCCGGCACGGCCGTCGCGGCCACCGCTACGGCCGCTATCGCCGAAATCGACCCGCTCACCCGTCAGCCACTCGTCTCTTATGTCGACCCCGCCAAGGCGCAGGCGACTGCGATCCCGCGCGAAATCGTCTCGTTCAGCGGCACCTATCGCCCCGGAACGATCGTCATCAACACCGCCGAGCGCCGCCTCTATTATGTGCTGCCCGACGGCAAGGCCGTCCGATACGGCGTCGGCGTCGGGCGCCCAGGCTTCGAATGGGGCGGCACCCAGACCATCACACGCAAGGCCGAGTGGCCGAGCTGGACCCCGCCATCCCAGATGTTGAAGCGCCGGCCCGACCTGCCGCGCTTCATGCCCGGAGGCCCGGAGAATCCGATGGGCGCCCGCGCCCTCTATCTCGGCTCGACCCTCTACCGCATCCACGGCTCGAACGAGCCGGAGACGATCGGCCAGGCGGTATCCTCCGGCTGCATCCGCATGCTGAACGAGGACGTGATCGACCTTTACGAGCGCGCCAAGGTCGGCACCCGGGTCGTCGTCGCCCGCTGAACGCCAGCCCCATCCGGATTTGCGAAAGGCCGGCCTCGCACCGGCCTTTCCTTCGTCCATCTATCCGCCCGTCAAGAGCTAAAGCAGGGCTCGCCGCGCCGGCGGGCGCCGCCCGCAAGGACTGGGCTGATCACGCCCGCTCTCGATCGCCCAGGCGGGCGGGCTCACCGCGGCGGCATCTCGGGAAATTCGAGCTTGCTCACGTCATAGCCCAGCGCTCGGGCGCGCGCGACAAGCCTGCGCCGCTGTGCCTCGCCGATCTGCGGGTCGCGGGAGAAGATGTAAAGGTCGCGGAACTCGGGATCGGCCGAGATGAACCAGCTGTAGTCGTTGGCGCGATCGAGCACCCAATAGTCGCGCGTGACCGGAATGAAGCCGTACAGACGATAGTCGACCCTGAGCTTGGCGTTCGTGCCGGGATCGAGGATACGGCCCGGCCCGCCGATCGTCTTGAGCTCGCCCGCGGGCGTGCCCATCCGGCAGGAATCGAGAACCTCTATGCCGCCACCGGCGTCGCGCTTGTATTCCGTCGCACCGGCGACGCAGCCATCGGTGATCGCCATCGGGCGACGGGCGATCTCGTGCCAGAGACCACTGTAGAAGCGGCCCGCATCGATCGTCTTCAACGGCTCGGGCGCCTTCACGGCCGGCCCGCCCATCGTCATGCAGCCCGACAGAAAAACCGCCAGCCCCAAGCCGGCGATGATGACCTTCGCTTGCATGACATCCTCCCTGGTGCGCGTCAGGCGCGTTCGGGAGCATCTACGTCCGGGACACGGGTTCGGTTCGTTCGATCGAGCCGGCGCGCGCTAAACTCTTCGACCTCGCTCCCGCGACAGCCCCTTCGCCGCAAGATCGTCGAGATAGGCGTGCATCTTCGCCTCGCCATTGCGGCCGAGCTCGCGCAGATAATCCCAGCCATAGATCCCGGTGTCGTGCATGTCGTCGAAGGTCAGCCTCACCGCGTAGTGGCCGACCGGCTCGACCTTGAGGATCTCGACCTCGCGCTTGCCCGGCACGGTCTGCTTCTGCGTTGGGTTATGGCCCTGAACCTCGGCCGAGGGGCTCTCGACCCGCAGCAATTCGGCGGGGAGCGCATGGCTCTCGCCGCTCTCGAAAGTGATGTGGAGCGTGCGGCGATCCTTCGACAGACGGATCTCGCTCGGCCAATCTGACATCTTCGTGTTTCCTCAGAGCGGCTCGCGGCTTCTGGTGCGCTTGACGGCGGCCCTGTCGCCGACAATGCTCGCTTCCTATATCAGAGCAACGGCAGGCGCACTGCGCCGCAAGACCGCGATCGCCCGAGGATTTCAGCCATCGTGCTGCATGACCCCGTCAAGCCCTTGATGCGCGCGCCGCTGACCGACCCGTTCGGCCGCGACATCTCCTATCTGCGCATCTCGGTGACGGATCGCTGCGATTTCCGCTGTGTCTACTGCATGTCCGAGGACATGGCCTTCCTGCCCAAGCGCGACTTGCTGACGCTGGAGGAAGTCGACCGCGTCGCCAGTGCCTTCGTCTCGCGCGGTACGCGCAAATTGCGGATCACCGGCGGCGAGCCGCTGGTCAGGCGCGACATCATGAACCTGTTCCGCTCGCTCTCGCGCCACCTCGCCTCGGGCGCGCTCGACGAGCTCACCGTGACCACCAACGGCTCGCAGCTCGCCCGCTACGCGCAGGAGCTGGCCGATTGCGGGGTTCGCCGCGTCAACGTCTCGATGGACACGCTCGATCCCGAAAAATTCCGCAAGATCACGCGCTGGGGCGACCTGTCGAAAGTGCTCGCCGGGATCGAGGCGGCCCGCGCCGCCGGCTTGCGCGTCAAGATCAACGCGGTGGCGCTCAAGGGCGTCAACGAGGACGAGATCGAGGGGCTGATGCAGTGGGCCCACGGCCTCGGCATGGACCTGACGCTGATCGAGGTGATGCCGCTCGGCGAGATCGAGCCCGCCCGGCTCGACCAGTTCCTGCCGCTTTCGATGGTGCGGGCCAGGCTGATGGACCGCTACACGCTCGACGACGACCCCTACCGGACCGGTGGCCCTGCCCGCTACGTCCGGGTGCGCGAGACCGGCGGCCTGATCGGCTTTATCACGCCGATGACCCATAATTTTTGCGAGAGCTGCAACCGCGTGCGGCTAACCTGCACCGGCACGCTCTATATGTGCCTCGGCCAGGAGGACGCCGCCGATCTGCGCGCCCCGATCCGCGCCTCCAGCGACGACGCCCTGCTCTACCGGGCGATGGAAGAAGCGATCTCGCGCAAGCCCAAGGGCCACGACTTCGTCATCGACCGGCGCCGCCCCCGCGCCGCGGTCGGCCGGCACATGAGCGTGACGGGAGGCTGAAGCCCGTTTCGACGTCCAAGGCAGCTGGCCAAGCGAGCGCAGGTCGATTGGCCAGCCCGTCCCTGTCGCGCTTTCAGACGAACTCCAGAACCTGCGAAAGCGGTCGACGCGGCTTTTGCGGCCAGTTCTCCGGAGTGGCATAGCCAACTCCGACAAGCATCACCGGAACTTCGTCGGGGCCGAGTCCGAACTCCTGCGAGACAGCGTCGGGATCGAAGCCGATCATCGGCGATGAGCCCAGGCCCAGCGCGTGGGCGGCGAAGATGAGCGTGCCGGCTCCGAAGGTCGCTGTCCGGACCGCCTCGTCGCGCTGGCGCCAGGGCTGATCGCGATACAGATTCCGGGCCCCCGCCTCCCATCCAGACACCATCGTCGCAGGCATGATCCCGGCCGCGACGACAGGTGCTAGACGCTCGGCCAGAACACGTTCATCCGTCAGCTGGCCGCAGATGATGAACGTCACGGCCGCCTCCGTGACTTTCGCCTGGTCCCAAGCGAGCTTGCGCAGCCTGGTCTTCTGCTCCGGGCTCCGGACCGCGACGAAGCGCCAGTTCTGCAAGTTGAAGGAGGTCGGCGCCCTCGTCGCGAGCCTGACCAGTTCGCTGATCTGGTCGTCGCTGATGCCGCGCGACGCATCGAACAGGTTCGTCGTGCGGCGCTCTTCGATTGCCGAAATAATGGGATGGGTCATGACGTGTCCTTTCAGGATGCAAGACATGGTTCACAGTCCGCCGGCACGAGCCCGCGGTGATGGGTTTCATGGCGAGGGAGGAGGCTCAGGCGGCCAGAACCGTCCTGCGCAGCGGTGCCGCGCGAATGTCCGCTGAGCGCGAGAACGCTCTAGGCGATGCTGTCGACGACGCCGCCATCGACCCGCAGGGCAGCACCCGTCGTGGCGGATGCCTGCTCGGAACTGACGTAGAGGATCATGTTAGCCACCTCGTCGACGCCGGCGGCCCGCTGGATGATCGAGGAGCCACGATGGGCACGGACGAAATCCGCCGCCACCTTCTCGAGCGTCTCTCCCGTTCGTTCGACGTCAGCCTTGAGCATGTCGGCGACGCCTTCCGACAGTGTCGGGCCGGGCAGAACCGCATTGACGGTTACGCCCGTACCGGCAAGGCGCTTGGCAAGCCCTCTGGAAATCGCCAGCTGGGCGGTCTTGGTGAATCCATAGTGGATCATGTCGGCAGGGATGTTGAGCCCTGACTCGGAAGAGACGAAGACGATCCGCCCCCAGCCACGCTTGACCATTGCCGGCGCGTAAGCGCGCGCCAATCGGACGCCGGACATAACATTCGTCTGGAAGAACGTCTCCCACACGGCATCGGGCGTGTCGAAAAAATCTTGCGGCCCGAATACGCCGAGATTGTTGACGACGATGTCGAAATCGGGGTGCTGCCGGATCAGTTCCTCGCAGCCTTCCCCGTTCGCGAGGTCGCCTGCAAAGCCCTGGACGCGGCCTGCCGGATCGGCCAGCCGCGCGATCGCCGCGTCGACGCTCGGCTGCGTGCGGCCATTGATGACGACTGAGGCGCCTGCCGCCAGGAAGCCCTTGGCGGCGGCCAGCCCTATGCCAGCGGTCGAGCCGGTGATGAGAATCCGCTTGTCGGTGAAGTCGATGAGCACGATGAACTCGCTTTCGTCTGACCGCAGTTGATATGCAGACACTATAATTCCCAATCGCTTGCTGCATAATCATGCCGATTGACAAATAAGTTTACGAGCTTTTCGAAAAATGGACCGGATCGACGCGCTTCGCCTGTTTCTCGATGTCGCCGAAAAGGGCAGTTTCTCCGGCGTCGCGCGCCAGCGTGCGCTGGCGACCTCGACAGTGGCGCTCGCCGTCAGCCAGCTTGAACAGGAGCTCGGTGCCCGGCTGATCGTGCGTTCGACGCGTCGCCTGGTTTTCACGCATGAGGGGGCGTCGCTGCTGGCCGACGCGCGCCGCATCGTCGCCGAATGGGACGTGGCGGTGGGCAGCCTGCGGGAAAACGGCACGCTGGCTGGGCCGATCCGGCTGACAGCCACCAATGACTTCGGTCGCACGCGGCTGCGGCCCCTGCTGGACGCCTTTCAACGACAACACCCAGCCGTTCACATGACGCTGATATTGAGCGATGACACTGTGGACCTTATCGAGGAGCGCTTCGATCTGGCGCTACGCAGCGGCCCGCTTCCGGATTCGCGCCTGCGTGCCCGCCTGCTCATCCGCGGGCAACGTCTCGTATGCGCGGCGCCAGGCTACTGGGCGCGAACAGGCAAACCCACGCATCCGCGCGATCTGGCACATCATAACTGCCTCATCCTGGCACGGCCGGGCGCGCCTCTGTCAGCCTGGCCTTTCCGCGACGGTGGCAAGCACTTCGTCGTCAAAGTGTCGGGCGATCGCCAGGTCAGCGACGGCGACGTGCTGCGGGAATGGGCGTGTCAGGGGCTTGGCGCAATCCTCAAGAACGAGTGGGACATTCAGGACGAATTGCAGACCGGCCGACTGGAAACGGCTCTCGACAGTTATAATGCCGGCGACATCGATCTGTACGGTGTCCAGCCAGCAGGGCCTGCGAACCGGCGGGTGACCGCGCTCGTCGAATTCCTGGCGGAGGCCCTTGCCAGCCCTTCGCCGCGATCATCATTTCCCGGCTCGCCCACAATGGCTGTCAGCTGAAAGGCTGCGCTCAAGGCCGACGCATTCCGTCCCTGCTCTCGTCGCATCTTGCCCGATACGCCTTGTGCACTAGTATACATGCCAAGGCCGCAGCGAAGCAGGCCAGCACAGGGAGGTAGCAATGACCCATCCGACTCGGCGCGGCGTGATCGCCGGCGCTTCCAGCCTCGCGGCGCTCTCCGCCGGCGGAGCCTTCGCCCAGAGCGCGCCTGCAAACCCGGTGATGCTCAACATCATCGACGTCGCCGGCAATCTGCAGCTTACCCAAGCTTCAATCGAGAAGTTCGCCAAAGACAATCCGAAGCTGATCTCGCGCCTGAACTTCTCGCGGGCGCCCTCGCCCGAACTGCCGGCTAAGCTCAAGGCGCAGCAGGACGCCAACCGCGTCGACATCGACATGGTGCTGACCGGCCCAGGCGCGATGTCGGACGGCATCCAGCAGGGCTTGTGGGTCGACGTCTGGAAGTCGCATACGGCTAGCTTGCCCAAGGCCGAGGAGATCTATCACGAGCAGGCGCTGATGATGCAGCGCAATTTCGGCCAGAACGAAGGTGTCGCCGTCGTCTATTCGCCCTCCGGCCCGCTGTTCGAATACATGGCGGACAAGATCAAGACGGTGCCAAAGACGGCCGAGGAATTCCTCGCCTATGTGAAGCAGAACCCCAACCGCTTCACCTATGCCCGCCCGCTCAACTCCGGCCCCGGCTGGACCTTCCTGCAAGGCATGCCCTACATCCTCGGCGACAGCGACCCGAGCGACCCGATGAACGGCTGGGCCAAGACCTGGGCCTATCTCAAGGAGCTCGGAACAGCGATCGACTACTATCCGACCGGCACCGCTGCGACGATGAAGGAGCTCGGCGACGGCACGCGTGACTGCATCGTCTCGACGCTGGGCTGGGACATCAACCCGCGCGCGCTCGGCATCGTGCCGAAGGAGGCGAAGGTCTTCACCATCGCCAATACGCACTGGATTCCCGACACGCAGTTCATGTGCATCCCGAAGGGCGTGGCTGCGGAGAAGATTCCGGTGATCCTGGCGCTGATGTCGCATCTGCTGAAGCCGGAATCGCAAGCTGCGACCTATGACAAGGGCTATTTCTATCCCGGCCCGGCGATCAAGGGCGTGACCCTGGCGATGGCGCCGAAGGAGAGCCAAGACGTGCTGAAGGAGTTCGGCCGGCCCGAATATGACGGGCTGATCTCCAGCCTGCCGACCCGCCCGCCATTGACGCCCGAGCGTCTGGTCGCCGCCTTCCGGCGCTGGGACCAGGAGATCGGCGTCGGCCACGCACCGAAATAACATGCGCTTTGCTGCCATCGGCCTCGACCACCGCCATATCTACCATATGGTCGGCGGCCTGCTGGAGGCCGGCGCGGACTGCGCCGGCTTCGATCCTGCGACCAGCGATCCACGCGTGCTCGTCGGCTTCCGCGAGCGCTTCCCGCAACTGCGGGAGGCGCAAGCCGAGACCTTGCTCGACGATCCCTCGGTCGATCTCGTCGTCTGCGCCGGCATCCCTTCGGAGCGGGCTAGCCTCGCCGTCCGCGCGATGCGCGCCGGCAAGGACGTGATGGTCGACAAGCCTGGCGTCACCAGCTTCGAGCAACTCGCCGAGGTCGAGAAGGTCGTCGCAGAGACCGGCCGCATCTTCTCGGTCTGCTTTTCCGAGCGCTTCATCGTCCCCGCCACCATCGTCGCCGGCAAGCTGATCGCGGACGGCGCGATCGGGCGCGTGGTGCAGACGGTGGGGCTCGGGCCGCACCGTCTCAACCGGGCGATCCGGCCCGGCTGGTTCTTCGACAAGCGCTATTTCGGCGGCATTCTCACCGACATCGCCTCGCACCAGATCGACCAGTTCCTGCATTTCACCGGCTCGCAGGACGCCGAGATTGCCGCCTCCGGCACCGGCCATTTCGGCCTGGCCGACCTGCCCGATTTCGAGGATTTCGGCGAGATCCTGCTGCGCAGCGACCGGGCGAACGGCTTTATCCGCGTCGATTGGTTCACCGCCGACGGGCTCCCGACCTGGGGCGACGGGCGCCTCACCATCCTCGGTACCGAGGGCACGATCGAGCTGCGCAAATATGTCGACATCGCCGGCCGGCCGGGCACCGACCATGTCTTCCTGGTCGACAAGGCCGGCACCCGCCACATCGACGCCAGCAGCGAGCCGCTCACCTATTTCCGCAACCTGATCGCCGACATCGCGGACCGCAGCGAGACGGCGTCGACGCAGCGGCACATGTTCACGGTCTGCCGGCTCGCCTTGCATGCGCAGGACCGGGCCGTGCGCCTGCCCGTCAGAGGAACCGAGCCAAAGTGACACGCAAGATCGGCATCGCCGTCATCGGGCTGGGACCGGCCGCCCTGCCCCATTCGCGCAGCCTGGTCGACCTGGCCGACAGGGTCGATGTTCGCCACGTCGTCAGTCGCTCGCAGGAGCGGCTCGACGCCTATCGCGCCCAGTTCCCCTTCCCCGGCAACACCGACATCGACGCGGTTCTAGCCGACCCGGCCGTCGAGGCAGTGATCGTCTTGACGCCCCCGGCGAGCCATCGCGATGTCGGGGCGCGCTGCCTCGCCTCCGGCAAGCATGTGCTGGTCGAGAAGCCGCTGGAGCTGACCGTCGCGCGCGGCGAGGAGCTGGTCGCGGCGGCAAGGCGCGTCGGCAAGGCCTTCGGCGTCGTGCTGCAGCACCGGTTCCGGCCGGCGAGCCTCAGACTCAAGGCGGCGCTCGATGGCGGCGAGCTCGGCTCGGTCGAGGCCGGCCTGCTGCAGGTGCCATGGTGGCGGCCGCAAACCTACTATGACGAGCCTGGCCGCGGCACGATGGCCCGCGACGGCGGCGGCGTGCTGCTGACGCAAGCGATCCATTCCTTCGACCTGTTCCGCTCGCTGGTCGGCGTGTCCAGGGTCGTCGCGGCGCAGGTGCGCACCACCGCGCTGCACCGCATGGAGACCGAAGACTATGTCGGCGCCCTGCTGGAGGCTGGCAATGGCGCCCCAGTGACGCTGGTGACCACCACCGCGGCCCACCCCGGCCATCCCGAGCGTATCGAGATCATCGGCAGCAAGGGCCACGCGGCATTGGTCGGCGGGCGTTTGCAGCTCTCGTTCCTCGATGGCCGCTCCGAGGTGGTCGAAGCCGAGGGCAATACCGGCAGCGGCGCCAACATCATGGACTTCCCGCACGACGCCCACCGCGCCGTGATCGCCGACTTCCTCGATGCGATCGAAGCGGGTCGCGACCCGGTGGTGACGGGCGAAGAGGCGCTGACCTCGCAGCGCTGGATCGACGCCATCCTGGCGGCGGGGAAAGACTGATCACGCCATCCTGTACGCCATGCGCACGCCGCCCCAATGGCGGCCGGCGACGCGCACCGGCGCATCGACCTCGCGCACCAGCTGGATGCCGGCGCTGCCCATGTCGCGGTGGTAGGACTGGATGATGAAGGGTCGCGCCGAACGCGCGGCCGTGATGCCGGCACGATCATCGAAGATGCGGCGGTCGCGGCTATAGGCGGGATCCCAATTCGGATCGCCGGGCCGCTGCGGCTGCGAATATTCGGGGTGGTGCACCGGGACATAGCCGTTGCGGTCGATCGGCAAGGTGAAGACGAGGCGCGGATCGCTCGCCTTGGCTTGCGCCATCACCGGCGGCAGGATCGCCTGCAGCACGGGCAGCGCCCGGTTAATGAACTGGCGCGGATTGGAGTTCGGCACCGGGATATAGTCCGTGTCGAACAGGTCCTGCTCGCTGAGGCGGCCGGTGCGCAGCGCCGCTTCGAGCAAGGCCGCGACGCGATGGGCGAATTCCTGCGCCTGCTCGATCAGCGGGCGATAGCCGTGCTCGATTTGAGCAAGCCGCCGATGGAGGGCCGCATGCGCTTCCTCCTCGCCGCGCTCGAAAGCGATGTGGAGGCCCAGATCGCTGCGCGCCATCACCCGGCAGGGCAGCGGCGGCAAGCCGTCGATCGCAATTGAGCCCCGCGCGCGCTGCTTTAGCTCTGGGTCTGCGATCGAGAGCAGCGCGCCGCCGAAACCGAGATCAATAGTCCGCCCTGCGATGCTGCGCCCGGCAATATCGAACCTGACCGGGCACTCGGCCGGGAAGCGATCGTGCTGGCGTCGATCGGCGAAAACGGTATGGCGCAGCGTCGGCACGAAGCGCTCCAGCAGCCCTTCCGCCTGGCGCGCGCCGTCGGCCAACGCCCGCCTGGCGTCGATGTTCTCCTGCGCTGCGGCAAGCGCGACGCGGTCGACCTCGCCGACGCGGTCGCGCACCGTATCGATGAAGCGGGCGGTCGCCTCAGCGCTGCGCGACAGTTCGGCCGCGGCTGCCGCCTGTTCCTGCGAGGCCTCGCCGACGGTCGCCATCACCGGATTGACCTCCCCGACCAGGCGGAAGGCGTCGGTGACCACGGCGGCGGAGCCCTGGGCAGCCTGATTCAGCCGATCGACCTGGCTGCGGATGTGGTCGACCGCATCGCGCACCCCGAGGGAAAGCGACTTCACCTCCTGCGCCACGACGCCGAAGCCCTTGCCGGCCGCGCCGGCACGGGCGGCCTCGATGGTGGCGTTGAGGGCGAGCAGATTTGTCTGGCGGGCGATCTCGGCGATGGCGTCGACGATCGAGCGGATCTCGCTGGTCGCAACCGCGAGCCCGTTGATCATTGCCGTCGCCTCGGCGGCGCGCTCGGCGGCGTTGTCGAGCATGTCGCGTGCACCGAACATGGCGGCACCGACCCGCTCGGCAGCCTCCGACACCTGTAGGGTCGCGGTCGCCAGCGCGGACGAATTCTCGCTCGCCTGCAGCGCTGCCTCGCGCAATTCGGCCATCCCGCTGCGGATTTCGCGGGAGCGGATTTCCGAACGCTCGGAGCAGTGCTCGGCTTGGTCGAGTCCGTCGTTGAGGCGACGCATCGCGGCGACGACGTCGCTCTCCAGCTCGTTGATCGCCTCGCTGATCGACGTCTCGGCGGGTGTCGCAGGCGGCGGAGGCGCCGCTGCGGCTTGCGACGCAGCCGGCGCGGCAGCGGGGCCGGCGCGGCCCAACAGGCGCCAGACAGAGCGAGCAAGCATAGGCATTCCCGAGGCGAGACAGGATAAAGGAGCATGCGCCCGGCAAGGTTAACAAAAAGCTGCGGCGGTGAGCTCAAGGCGCGATTTTCCGCCACGCCGGGCACCATCCCTGCCCCGCGTGCAGATGCGCTCACCCATTGCGCGGGATGGACCCGAAACGCCCGCCCGCCTAGATTGCAGGCAGATCAGACCGGCGAGCTGAGCCGGCTTCTCCAAGGACCCGCGATGAGTTCCTCGCAATATGACGTGATCGTCGCCGGCGTCGGCGCGATGGGCTCGGCCGCCTGCTGGCACCTGGCGAAGCGCGGGCTCAGGGTGCTCGGCCTCGAGCGCTTCGATCTCGGCCACGCCATGGGCTCCTCGCACGGGCTGACCCGGATCATCCGCCTCGCCTATTTCGAGGGCTCGCACTATGTGCCGATCGTCAAGCGGGCGCACCAGCTCTGGCGAGAGACCGGCGACGCCGCCGGGCTGAAGCTGCTGCATGTCACCGGCTCGCTCGATCTTGCGCCAGAGGGCCTCGGCCCGGTCGAGTCCTCGCTGAAGTCCTGCATCGATCATGGGCTCGAGCATGAGGTGCTCGATCGCGACGAGATTTCCCGCCGCTTCCCGGCTTTCCAGCTGCCGGAAGGGCATATCGGACTATGGCAAGCGGACGGCGGCTTCGTCGCCTCGGAGAAGGCGATCTACGCCCATGTCGGACTGGCGCAGTCCAAGGGCGCCGAGATCAGGACCGGCGAGCCGATGCTCGACTGGCAGCCGACCGCCGATGGCGGTGTCACGGTCAAGACCGAACGAGGCACCTACTCGGCCGGCCAGCTAGTCATCACCTCCGGCGGCTGGATCGAGGACGCGGTGCCGGCGCTGAAGCAGCGGGTCAGGACGGTGCGGCAAGCGATCGGCTGGTTCACCACGCGCAAGCCGGAGCTATTCCGCCAGGGCGTCTTCCCGGTCTTCATCCTCAGCGTCGAGGAAGGCAATTTCTACGGCTTCCCGCTCTACGAGCATCCTGGCTTCAAGCTCGGCGGCCCGCATTTCGGGCGCGAGCCGATGGACCCGCGCGATCCCGACCGGACGCCGAGCCCGAACCAGCTCCGCCTGATCCGTGAGTGCTTGGCACGCTACATCCCTGACGCGGCGGGTGACCCGCTGACGGTGAAGGGCTGCATCTACACCGTCTCGCCCGATGAGGGCTTCATCATCGATGCGGTGCCCGGCGTGCCACAGGCGGTGTTCGCCTCGGCCTGCTCCGGCCACGGCTTCAAATTCGCCAGCGCGATCGGCGAAATCCTCGCCGACCTGGCGACCGAGGGCCGCTCGGCCTTCGACCTCTCCGCCTTCTCCCTTTCCCGCTTCGACGCCTGAGTTCGCTCAAGCCGACCAGGACCCCGCTTTGGCCACCGCCGCCCAGAACCGCCGCGGAATCATCGCCATGCTGACGGCGATGTCGCTCTTCTGCTGCAACGATGCCCTGATGAAGCTCGCCCGCGAAGCCTTTCCGACCGGGCAGGCGGTGACGCTTCGGACCGGCTTCGCGATCGTGGCGGGGCTGGTCATGGTCGCGATGATGGGCGACTGGCGCAAGCTGCCATCCGGGCTGAGACCCCTGGTCCTCGGCCGCGGCGCCGTCGAAGCGCTGTGCGCCGTGACCTTCATCTGGGCGCTCGGCCTGCTGCCGCTCGCCAACATCACGGCGATCCTGATGGCCTCGCCGCTGCTCATCGTCGTGCTGGCGGTGCTGCTGCGGATCGAAACGGTCGGCTGGCGCCGGACGATCGCGCTCGCGGTCGGCTTCGTCGGCGTGCTCATCGTCATGCGCCCGAGCGCCGACGGTTTCAGCCTCGCCGCGCTGATCGCCCTCGCCAGCGCGTTCCTCGTCGCGATACGCGATCTGATGACCCGGATGATCGGCGACGACGTGCCGTCGACCGTGATCTCGCTGACCACGACAGTGATCGTCGGTTCCCTCAGCCTCAGCCTGGGTACGCTCGAAACCTGGCAGTCGCCCTGGCGAATCGAGCTTCTCTATCTCGGCCTCGCCGCGCTGCTGGTGACGGCCGGCGGCTTCTGCATCATCAGCGCCTTCCGCAACACCGATGTCGGCGTCGTCGCCGGCTACCGCTATTCGGTCGTGCTCGTCGCCGTGCTGATCGGCTGGCTGGTCTGGAGCGAGACGCCGGATCGCATCGCCTTCGCCGGCATCGCGCTGATCGTCGGCAGCGGCCTCTACACCCTGCACCGCCAGCGGGTCCGCCCGGATTCGCAGCTGAAGCCGGAAGGTGACAAGCCGCTATGACAGCGAAGCCTTCCGTTGCCGTCCTCGTCGCGATCTCGACCCTGCAGCCGATCGCTCTCAACATGCTGGCCCCGGCCACGCCGGCGCTCGCCCGCAACTTCGCCACCAGCTACGCGACGATCCAGCTGACGCTGACGCTGTTCCTCGTCGCGGTCGCGCTGACGCAGCTCGTCGTCGGCCCGCTTTCCGATCGATTCGGGCGTAGGCCGTGCGTGATCACCGGGACCGCCGTGTTCATGGTCGGCTCGGTGCTCGGCGCCCTGGCGGAAACCACGGGCACCCTGCTGCTCGCCCGGATCCTCGAAGGCGCCGGCGCCGGCACCACCTTCGCCCTCGCCCGGGCGATCATCCGCGACACGGCGAGTCGCGACGAGGCGGCCAGCCAGATCGCGACGGTGACCATGGTGATGGTCGTCGCACCGATGATCACGCCCTATCTCGGCGGCCATATCGAGACCGGTTTCGGCTGGCGCATGATCTTCTGGGCAATGGCCGCAGTGGCCGCGATCGTGCTGGTCATGGTCCAGCTGCGCCTGCCCGAAACGGCGCCGAATGTCGGCATGCGGACCTCGATCACCGGCATCTTCCGGGCCTTTCCGGACCTCGCGCGCGACCGCGGCTTCATTCGTAACGTGATCGCGCTGGCGATGACCTCGGCCGCCTTCTTCGCCTTCATCGCCGCGGCGCCGTTCATCGTCGTGGAGACGATGGGGCGCACCTCCAACGTCTACGGCGCCTATTTCATCCTCAATGCCTTCGGCTACATGGTGGGCAATTTCGCGATGTCCCGATTGGTGCTCCGGCACGGGACGGCGAAGATGGCCTGGATCGGCCTGATCATCTCGTTCGTGGCGCTCACGGCCGCGTTCGCGATCGCGCTGACAAGCTGGTGGACGCCACTCACCCTGTTCCTGCCGCTGGCGATCAGCGCGATCGGCAACGGCCTGACGCTGCCGGGCGCAACCGCCGCGGCGCTTTCGGCGCGCCCGGAGCTCGCCGGATCGGCCGCCGGACTCTCGGGCGCGATACAGCTCGGCTCGGGCGCGCTGGCGGCCGCCCTGATCAGCGCGCTGGTGGCGCATTGGCCGCCGGCGCTGATGGCGATGATGTGGCTGATGCTGGTCGTCGCTTTGCTGGCATTGCGCAGCGAGCCGCGTCAGCGAAAGGACTGATCCACAGCGCCTTGCACCGCGCAATGTTGTGCGGCATGTAGCATTCGTATAACCGCCCTTCGCAAACCGCATGATGCGGCCGCACGCAATCCACGAGGTCAGGGAGGACTGAGGTGGAAGGACCCCTCGCTTTGAGCCGCGCGATCGACAGCCTGAACCGCAAGATCGGTCGATCCGTCGCGTGGCTGATTCTCGTTGCCGTCATCGTCTCGGCCGTCAATGCCATCGTTCGCAAGCTGTTCAACGTCTCCTCGAATTCCTGGCTCGAGCTGCAATGGGTGCTGTTCGGCGCGGTATTTCTGCTCTGCGCGTCCTGGACGCTGCAGGTGAAGGAGCACATCCGCATCGACATCGTGAACAACCTGCTGCCCAAGCGCGTGCAGCAATGGATCGACCTGATCGGCCATCTCTTCTTCCTGCTGCCGTTTTGCGCGCTGATCGTCTACCACTCCGGCCCGTTCTTCCTGCGCTCCTATCAGGTCAACGAGCAGTCGCTCTCGGCCGGCGGCCTGCCGCAATGGCCCGCCAAGGGGCTCGTCATCATCGGCTTCTTCCTGCTGCTGCTGCAGGGCATCTCCGAGGTGATCAAGCAGATCGCGATCATGCGCGGCAAGCTCGACGACGACGAGACGCTGCGCGGCCATGCCGCCGCCGCCGAAGCCGAGGCCCAGCGCCTGCTCGAGCAGGCCCGGGCCGAGGGCCTCGCCCCGTGAACCAAGCCGCCGTTTCCCGGACCCGTTCCATGATCCCAGCCCGTTCCGTCCGTGCCGCCGCGCTGCTGCTCGCGCTTACCGCCGCCGCTTTCCTGAGCCTGCATACAGGCGACGCTCACGCTGCTGGCATCGGCGACTTCCTGCGCACCAACATGGCGCCGGTGATGTTCGCCGCGCTCGTGTTCTTCCTGCTGCTCGGCTACCCCGTCGCGTTCGCGCTCGCCGCCAACGGCCTGTTCTTCGCGGTGGTCGGCATCGAGCTCGGCATGTTCCAGGAGAACTTCCTGCAGGCCCTGCCCGAGCGCATCTACGGCACGATGAACAACGACGTGCTGCTGGCGATCCCGTTCTTCACCTTTATGGGGCTGGTGCTGGAACGCTCGGGCATGGCGGAGGACCTGCTCGACACGATCGGCCAGCTCTTCGGGCCGATCCGCGGCGGCCTCGCCTATGCGGTGATCTTCGTCGGCGCGCTGCTCGCTGCCACCACCGGCGTCGTCGCGGCCTCGGTGATCTCGATGGGCCTGATCTCGCTGCCGATCATGCTGCGCTACGGCTATGACCGGCGCCTCGCGACGGGCGTGATCGCCGCCTCGGGCACGCTGGCGCAGATCATCCCGCCTTCGCTGGTGCTGATCGTGCTCGCCGACCAGCTCGGCCGCTCGGTCGGAGACATGTACGAGGGCGCCTTCATCCCAGGCCTCGTGCTCTCGAGCCTCTATGCTGGCTACGTCTTCCTGGTCACGATGGTCTGGCCGAAACGCGCGCCCGGCCTGCCGCCCGAGGCGCAGACGCTGCGCGATGCCGACGGGCAGACCCGCCGCTTCTCGCTGCTGGTGGTGACGATCATCGCCTTCGCGCTCGCCATCGCCTACATGAAATTCTTCACCAAGGTCGGAGCCGGCGCGGATTTCGTCATCCTGACCATGTCGATCGCCGTCGCCGTCTCTTTCGTGATCGCGCTGATCAACAAGTTCCTGAAGCTCAACCTGCTCTCGCGCATGACCGAGCAGGTGATCTTCGTGATGGTGCCGCCGCTGGCGCTGATCTTCCTGGTGCTCGGCACGATCTTTATCGGCGTTGCGACGCCGACCGAAGGTGGCGCCATGGGTGCGGCCGGCGCGATCCTGCTCGCTCTGGGCAAGAAGCGCATGACCTTCGACCTGCTGCGGCAGGCGACGGAATCGACCGCCAAGCTCTCGGCCTTCGTGCTGTTCATCCTGGTCGGCGCGCGCGTGTTCTCGCTGACCTTCTATGGCGTAAACGGCCATGTCTGGGTCGAGCATCTGCTGACCTCGCTGCCGGGCGGCCAGGCGGGCTTCCTGATCGTCGTCAACGTGATGGTCTTCCTGCTCGCCTTCTTCCTCGACTTCTTCGAGCTCGCCTTCATCATCGTGCCGCTGCTCGGGCCGGCGGCGGACAAGCTCGGGATCGACCTGATCTGGTTCGGCGTCATCCTCGGCGTGAACATGCAGACCTCGTTCATGCACCCGCCCTTCGGCTTCGCCCTCTTCTTCCTGCGCTCGGTTGCGCCGAAGAACCCCTATCGCGACAAGGTGACGGGCAAGATGATGGAGCCGGTCACGACCGGCCAGATCTACTGGGGCGCCGTGCCCTTCGTGGTGATCCAGTGCATCATGGTCGCGCTCGTCGTGCTCTTCCCGCAGATGGTGATGCACTACAAGAGCTCGGGCGTGCAGCTCGACCAGCAGCAGATCAACAAGCAGCTCGACAGCATCAGCATACCGGGGCTCGGCGGCTCCGGCGGGCTGCCGGGGCTCGACCTCAACGCCCCGCCGACGCTGAATCTGCAGTAAGGCTCGAGGCCAGAACGACGAAGCCCCGGATCGCCGATCCGGGGCTTTTTTCTTTTCACCCGTCATGCTCGGGCTTGACCCGAGCATCGCAGGCCGGAACAGGCGCCTATAGGCAACTTCTCGTCCGGAGATTCTCGGGTCTGCCCTTCGTTCAGCCCGAGAATGACGCTGACCTCACCAGCGCTGCCGGCCATCGTTGAGATTGTTGTCGATCCGCCCCCGGCCGCTGATCACGGCGCGGACCTCGCCGACCGAGGTCTGGCCGCGCGCCTCGCCATAGAGCATTCCATCAGCGGCCGAGCCGTAGCCGCGGCGGCTGGAGGTCTTGCCGAACTCGACACGGACGCCGCCGCCGACGCGGACGCAGGCCGAGGAGCCTTCGACGCGAACAAAGCCGGGCCCGTATTCCGGGCAGGCGCGCGCCGCCTGGGCTGGCGCGGGACGTGCGGCGACCGGCTTGGCCTTGACGGGCCCGCGACCGGGAATGGGCTCGCCGATCGACTGTGCGGCTGCGAACGTCGGCAGGCCCAGGGCAAGGATGATGGCGAGTGGCAGCTTCATGAGTGCCTCGATTTGCGTTGCGGACAGCCTAGCGCTTCGAACAAGGCCGGGCTAGGGCAGCCGCGGCTCAGCAGGCCCTGGCGCTCTCCGCCAGAATCGGCGCCGTCTCGATCTCGCCGACGCCGGGCACGTCGCTCAGCCGGTCGACCAGTCGCGACAGCGCCGGCGCATCCCCCGTCTCGACGATCAGCATCGCATCCACGGGACCGGCCAGCGAATAGCAGGCGACGACCTCCGGCCAGGTCCTGAAGCGATCGAGCACGGCCGCGCAGGGGCGCGTGCGGATGCGCAGCCAGAGCAGCGCGCGGGTCGTCGGCGCCTTCGGCCGGTCGGCGATTCTCACGGTGTAGCCGAGGATGACGCCGTCGCGCTCGAGCCGCGCCATGCGCTCCTGGATCGCGGTGCGCGAGAGGCCGGCATCGCGCGCCAAGGCCGTGAAGGACGCGCGCGCATCGGCCTCAAGCAGCGCCAGCAGCTTCCGGTCGATCGCATCGAGCTCACCGTCGTTTCGCAAGCGAGATCCCTCCAGAAACCGCCGATCGCAGGCATTACCGGCGTCTTGCCTATGGCATGGGCGCCGCCGCCGGTGAAGATTCCAGGCCTCTTCCACCATGGAGAACGGGAATGAGGACGATCAAGCCGCAGGACTTCACCGGCAGCCGCGCCTGGGAGGCGCTCGACATCGAGCGCATCGACGACGCCACCATCCGGCTGCACTGGACCGACCAGCCCTACAAATGGCACGTCAATGACGGCCCCGAGGTCTTCGTCGTCCTGGACGGCGAGGTCGACATGCACACCCGCGCCGAGGGTGTCGAGAGCGTGCAGCGGCTCTTGCGCGGCGACATCTTCCACGCGCAGGACGGCGACGCCCATGTCGCCCATCCGGTCGGCCCCGCGCGCGTCCTGGTGATCGAGCGCGCCGGCAGCGTCTGATGCCACGAAAAACCCCGGCCTCGCGGCCGGGGTCCGATTTGCACCGAGTTGGCCGGTTGGCCAGCGAACCGGCGTATCGCCCTCTTTTCAGAGCATGTTGCCCGCACGGGCGCGGATCAGGAAGTTGTCGTAGGTGTATTCGGCGATCTGGAACCAGAGGTACTCGTCGCCGCGGAAGGCCGACATCGCGTCGTAGATCTTCTTGAAGTCGGGGTTCTTCGCGCTGGTCTCGGCATAGACCTCCTTCGAAGCCTTGAGGCAGGCTTCCAGAATCTCCTGCGAGAACGGCCGCAGCTGCGCTCCGCCGCCGACGAGGCGCTTCAGCGCTGCCGGGTTGCGGGCGTCGTATTTCGCCTGCATGTCGATATTGGCGAGGCCGGCGGCCGTGGTCAGGATCGACTTGTAGGTCTTCGGCAGGGCCTCCCACTTGGCCGTGTTCATGAAGAAGTGCAGCGAGGCGCCGCCTTCCCACCAGCCGGGATAGTAGTAATAGGGCGCGACCTTGTTGAAGCCGAGCTTCTCGTCATCGGCGGGACCGACCCACTCGGCCGCGTCGATCGTGCCCTTCTCCAGAGCCGGGTAGATATCGCCGCCGCCGATCTGCTGCGGCACGACGCCGAGCTTGCTCATCACCTGGCCGGCGAAGCCGCCGATGCGCATCTTGAGGCCCTGCAGGTCGGCGACCGTCTTGATCTCCTTGCGGAACCAGCCGCCCATCTGGCAGCCGGTGTTGCCGCCGGGCAGCGCGTAGATGTTGTACTTCTTGTAGAACTCGTTGAGCAGGTCCATGCCACCGGCATGATAGAACCAGGCGTTCTGCTGGCGGGCATTGAGACCGAACGGCACCGCGGTGCCAAAGGCGAAGGTCGGGTCCTTGCCCACGTAATAGTACGAAGCGGTGTGGCACATCTCGACCGTGCCGTTGGTCACGGCGTCGGCCGCCTGCAGCGCCGGCACGATCTCGCCTGCGGCGAAGACCTGGATCTGGAATTTGCCGTCGGTCGCCTCGGAAACCGCCTTGGCCAGCACTTCCGACGCGCCGTAGATCGTATCCAGCGATTTCGGGAAGGACGAGGTGACGCGCCATTTCACCTCCGGCATCGCCTGCGCGATGGCGGGGGCGGCGATGGCGCTGGCGGCAGCGCCGGCTCCGGCGACCTTCAGAAAGTGACGACGCTTCATGCGGTGTGCTCCTCCCAGAGCTTTCAGGCGCGCCGGTCTTTCCGGTTCGCGCGCAAGAGCGTCAGAAAAGGGCATCTGCAGTGCGAGCGCAAGCTCAGCACATGGCTCCCATGCATTTTCTGCATAGGTATTTGGTCTAACTCATCTTGGTATCCGTGCACCACGCGCTGGCGCTGATCGAGCAAAACAAAAGCCCGGCCTCGCGGCCGGGCTTCGTCGCTGTCGCCGCGATGGCGGCTGTTACTTGCCGCGGTTGCGCACCTGGAAGATGTCGAAGGTGAGTTCCGCCACCTGCCACCAGAGATACTGGTCGCCGCGGAAGGCGACCATCGAGTCGATCGCCTTCTTGAAGTCGGCGTTCTTGGCCGAGATCTCGGCATAGAGCTCGTTCGAGGCCTTGAGCGAGGCTTCCATCACGTCCTGCGGGAACGGACGCAGCTGGGTGCCGGCGCCGACGAGACGCTTCAGCGCCGCCGGGTTCTGCACGTCGTACTTCGCCGCCATCTGGGTGTTGGCGTAGGTGCAGGCGGCGGTCAGAGCGGCCTGGTAGGCCTTGGGCAGCGCGTTCCACTTCTCCAGGTTGACGAAGGCGTGGACGCAGGGACCACCCTCCCAGAAACCCGGATAATAGTAGTAGGGCGCGACCTTGGCGAAGCCGAGCTTCTCGTCGTCATAGGGGCCGACCCATTCGGCGCCGTCGATGGTGCCCTTCTCCAGCGCCGGATAGATGTCGCCGCCGCCGATCTGCTGCGGCACGAGGCCGAGCTTCTGCAGGACCGAGCCGGCGATACCGCCGATGCGCATCTTCAGGCCGTTGATGTCGGCGACGCTCTTGATCTCCTTGCGGAACCAGCCGCCCATCTGGGCGCCGGTGTTGCCGCAAGGCAGGCCGTAGATGTTGAACTTCTTGTAGAACTCGTTGAAGAGCTCGTTGCCGCCGCCCTGGAACAGCCAGGCATTCTGCTGGCGGGCGTTGAGGCCGAACGGAACCGAAGCGGCGACCGCAAAGGTCGGATCCTTGCCGACATAGTAGTACGAGACGGTGTGGCACATCTCGACAGTGTTGTTGCTGACCGCATCAGCAGCCTGGAGCGCCGGCACGATTTCGCCCGCCGCGAAGACCTGGATCTGGAACTTGCCGTCGGTCAGCTCGGAGACCATCTTGGCCATGACCTCGGCGCCGCCATAGATCGTGTCGAGCGATTTCGGAAAGCTCGACGCCAGGCGCCACTTCACCTCAGGATTGGACTGCGCGACAGCCGGCATGGCGACAGCGGAGGCGGCCGCGCCTGCGCTGGCGACCTTCAGGAATTGACGACGCTTCATATGGGGCATCTCCTCGTTTCGACGTTCATCGCCGCGCCCGGGCAGCAATAGCACCAGCGCAAGCGACATTTGTAGGACGACCTTGGTGTTATGCAGCGGTGATCGGAAGCGGCGGCCCGGGTTGACCCACGGTTAATCGGCTCACCTCGAATCTATACTTGCACAAGATTTGCGCAGCACTCCCCCAATCGTTGCAAGATCGTCAACTGTCTCAGGTCGCTCGACAATTGCACGCAGAGCATGGCACGGCTGCGCAGGAAGCGCATGAAACTTTTTTCCCGCCCGGTCAACCTCTCCCGTAAAGAGGCCCGATGACCAGCATCCCCGCCCCGATCTGGCTCTATGACGGCGTCTGCGTTCTCTGCTCAGGCGGCGTGCGCTACACCCTGCGGCACGAGCGCGACCACGACATTCGCTTCGTCGCAATCCAGTCGCAGGAAGGGCGCTCGCTCGCGCAGGCGCACGGCATCGACCCTGACGAGCCGGACAGCTTCCTCTTCATCGAGAACGGCCTGGCGCTGGCGAAGTCCGAGGGCGTTCTGGCGCTCGCTCGCCATCTGAACGGGCCGGTGCGCCTCCTGCTGCTCGGCCGCGCGCTGCCGAAGCGCTGGCGCGACTGGCTTTACGATCGCGTCGCACGCAATCGCTACCGGCTCTTCGGCCAGAAAACCTCGTGCGAGATGCCCGATCCGGCGACGCGCCACCGTTTCACCTTGCCGGACGCTCCGTGAAGCGCGTCGTCCTGATTGGCGCGACCGGCGTCTTCGGCCGGCGGCTGGCGCGCCATCTCGCGCGCATGGCCGGAATAGAGCTCGTGCTGACCTCGCGCAGCGCCGACAAGGCCGAGGCGCTGGCGCAGGGACTGGCGACCGAGGCGAGTGTGCCGGTCAGCGGCGCGGGGCTCGACCGCGACAGGGAGCTCGTCGCCTCGCTCGCCGCGCTGAAGCCCTGGCTGGTGATCGACGCCTCCGGGCCGTTCCAGCAGCAGGGCTATGAAGTTCCCACCGCGGCGCTGCTGCTCGGCGCCCATGTCGTCGACCTCGCCGATGCGCGCAGCTATCTCACCGGCTACGGCCTACAGCTCGACGCGCTCGCCAAGCAGCGCGGCTTGGTCGCGCTCGCCGGCGCGAGCTCGACGCCGGCGCTCTCGGCCGCCGCGACGCGGGAGTTGAGCGAAGGCTGGGAGCGGCTCGACAGCATCGACATCGCGATCACGCCGGGCGGGCGCAGCGAGGTCGGCCCATCCGTCATTGCCGCGATCCTGAGCTATGCCGGCAAGCCGGTCCCGATCTGGCGGGAGGGCGAATTGCAGATGATCCCGGCATGGGGCGCCGGCGAGGTCATCGACATGCCGGGCCTCGGCCCGCGCCGGGTCGCGCCCGTCGAGACGGTCGACGCCGAGACGCTCGGTCCCGATTTCGCCGTACGCTCGCGCGTCAGCTTCGCGGCGGGGCTGGAAGCCGGCATCGAGCAATGGGGGCTGGCGCGGCTCGCCTGGATTCGCCGCCGTGGCTGGGTCGCCGATCTCGCGCCGCTGATACCCTTTCTCGTCAAGGCGCGCCGGATCACCCGGCTCTGGACCTCGGATCGCGGCGGCATGCGGGTCGCGATCTCCGGCATCGACGGCAAGGGGCGGCCGCGCCGGGCCTATTGGTCGCTGCTGGCGGAGAACGACGATGGCCCACAGGTGCCGACACTGGCAGCCGCCGCCGTGGTGCGCGCGCTCCTCGCTGGTGAGATCGCTCCGGGCGCGCGCTCGGCCGCCGAAGCGCTCGATCTCGCTGCGATCGAGGCCGAGATGGCGCCCTATGCGATCAGCACCAGCCAGGACGAGCGCGCCGTCGGCCCCGCCCTGTTCGAGACCGTGCTGGGAGCGCAGGCGGTCGCGATGATGCCCGCGGCGATCCGGACGTTCCACGCCAACGATGCCGAGCCGGTCTGGCAGGGCCGGGCCGAAGTCACGCGCGGAAACGGGGCGGGGATCGGCCTGATCTGTCGGCTCTTCGGCCTGCCTGCCGCAGGGACAGAGCTGCCGGTTACGGTCAGCGTCACCAGGGGCGATTCGCTCGATGACAATTGCGAGATCTGGACCCGCAACTTCGCCGGCCAGCGCTTCCGGTCGCGCCTGAGCGTTGATCGCAATGGCGAGCTGCGCGAGGCCTTCGGCCCGTTCTCCTTCACCCTCGGGGCGGTGGGAAACCGCGACGGCCTTGCGCTGCCGATCGCGGCCTGGCGTGTCTTCGGCGTGCGCTTGCCTCGCTTTCTCATGCCCTCGGCCGAGGCGCGCGAGACGGTTGACGCCGACGGCCGCTTCCGGTTCGACGTGAAGCTGTCTTTGCCCTTCTTCGGCCTGCTGGCGCATTATCGCGGCTGGCTCAAACCTCGGGAACCAAGCGATGGACCAGGATAAACTGGCGAAACTCAGGGCGCGCTATGCCGGGGCGAGCGGCGCCGACATCCATGATCCCCGCTTCGCCAAGGTTGCTGCCGGCCAGTTTCAGGGCGACCGGCGCAAATGGCCGTTCTCCGACGTCGCGACCTTCATCAATGCGCCTTACCGGCCGGAGGCCCTGAGCCAGCCCGATCTCGGCGGGCTCGATGTCGCGATCATCGGCCTGCCGATGGACCTCGGCGTCACCAACCGGGCCGGCACCCGGCTCGGCCCGCGCGCGGTGCGCGCCGTCGAGCGCATGGGACCAATGGACCATGTCAACGGCACAGCGCCGTTCAACCTGATCAAGGCGGCCGATATCGGCGACGTGCCGTTCCGCTCGCGCTATTCGCTGGAGAGCTGCCATGAGGACATCGAGGCGACCTTCAAGCAGATCGTGAAGGCCGGCGTCTCGACTCTCGCCGTCGGCGGCGACCATTCGATCACCTATCCGATCCTGAAGGCCGTCGGCGAGAAGCGCCCGGTCGGCATGGTCCATATCGACGCGCATTGCGACACGTCGGGGCCCTATGAAGGATCGAAATTCCACCATGGCGGGCCGTTCCGCCAGGCCGTGCTCGACGGCGTGCTCGATCCCGAACGCGTCATCCAGATCGGCATCCGTGGCGGCGCCGAATATCTCTGGGAGTTCTCCTACGAGTCCGGCATGACCGTGATCCATGCCGACGAGGTCGACCGCATGGGGCTCGACGCGGTGATCGCCAAGGCGCTCGCGGTGATCGGCGACGGGCCGACCTATGTCTCCTTCGACGTCGATTCGCTCGATCCCGCCTTCGCGCCCGGCACCGGCACGCCCGAGGTCGGCGGCCTGACCCCGCGCGAGGCGCTCGCCATCCTGCGCGGGCTGAAGGGCCGCAACATCGTCGCCGCCGACGTGGTCGAGGTCGCCCCGCAATACGATGCGACCAGCAACACGGCGCAATGCGCCGCGCAGGTGCTGTTCCTCGAGCTCTGCCTGATCGCCGAGGCGAGAGCCGCCGGCAAGGGCAGGCCGTGAAGCGACAGACGCCTCAGCTCGACGCGATCGATCGACAGATCATCGCGATCCTGCGAGCGGAGGGCCGGATCACCAACCAGGCCCTGTCGGAACGGGTCGGGCTCTCGGCCCGGCCCTGTCTGGAGCGAATGCGTCGGCTGGAAGCCTCCGGGCTGATCGCCGGCTATGGCGCAAGGCTGTCGCCCGAGCTCGCCGGCCACGCCATCATCGCCTTCGCGCAGATCTCGCTGCGCGATCATTCGGTCGGCCGGCGCGAGCGGGTCGAGAAGGTGCTGCGCGCCTGTCCGGATGTCGTCGAGCTGCTAGTGATCAGCGGTGAGGCCGACTATCTCGCCCGCATCGTCGCGCCCTCGCTCGCCGCCTATGAAGAGCTGACCGGCGCCTGGCTCGCCGACAACCAGCTCGGCATCGCCCGGATCGCGACCACCTTCGCGCTCAAGGCGCTGAAGGATTTCGAGGGCTACCCGCTGCTGGAGGAATGAGGCTATCGCCATGCGCCTAAAGCATGGAGGCACAGCTCAAGCCAAATTGAGCCAACTGACGCTTGCGGCTCACGCATAACCTGGGCCATATGCTGCAGTGCAATGCGCCCCGCGCGCCGCGCCATAAAACAATCCATTCTGGACCCTCGTCATGAGCCTCTCGAGCACGGGAGACGCCTTCGCGCGCCCTGCCCGCTCCACTGCCGCGCCGCGCGTCGGCCTCACCCTGTTCGCTCTGGCGATGGGCGGCTTTGCCATCGGCACGGCCGAGTTCGCGGTGATGAGCCTGCTGCCCTATTTTTCGGTGGGACTGGGGATCGACGAGCCGACGGGCGGGCATGTGATCAGCGCCTATGCCGCCGGGGTGGTGGTCGGCGCGCCGGTCATCGCGGTCTTGGCGACGAAACTCTCGCGCCGCACGCTGCTGATCGGGCTGATGGCGGCGTTCGCGCTCGGCAACGGGCTCTCGGCGCTCGCGCCGACCTATGGCTGGATGCTGCTCTTCCGCTTCCTCAGCGGCCTGCCGCACGGCGCCTATTTCGGCGTCGCGGCGCTGGTTGCGGCCTCGCTGGTGCCGGCGAACAGGCGCGCGCTCGCCGTGGCGCGCGTGATGCTCGGCCTGACGATCGCGACGATCCTCGGCGTGCCGCTGGCGAACTGGCTCGGCCAGGCGCTCGGCTGGCGCTGGGGTTTCGGCGTCGTCGCGGCGCTGGCGCTTACGACGGTGGTCCTGATCGCGCTGTTTGCGCCGAAGGACAGGCCACAGCCCGGCGCCAGCGCCCTGCGCGAGCTCGGCGCGCTGCGCCATCGCCAGGTCTGGCTGACGCTGGCGATCGGCGCGGTCGGCTTCGGCGGCTTGTTCGCGGTCTACACCTACATCGCCTCGACGCTGATCGAGGTGACGCAGGTCGCGCCGACGATGGTGCCGTTGGTGCTGGCGATCTTCGGCCTCGGCCTGACCATCGGCACGCTCGCCGCCGCCTGGCTGGCGGACCGGATGCCGATGGCCTCGATCGCGATCATCCTGATCTGGACCGCCGGCTCGCTGGCGCTCTATCCCATCGCCGCCGGCAATATCTGGGCGATCTCGGCAGTCGCCTTCATGATCGGCTGCGGCGGCGGACTCGGCACGCCCCTGCAAACCAGGCTGATGGATGTCGCGCAGGATGCGCAGACGCTGGCCGCGGCGCTGAACCACAGCGCCTTCAACACCGCCAATGCGCTCGGCCCCTGGCTCGGCGGCATGGCGATCGCCGCCGGCTATGGCTGGACCTCGACCGGCTGGGTCGGCGCCGGCCTTGCACTGGCGGGCTTCGCGATCTGGCTGGTGACAGCTTGGGATGCGCGGGGACGTCGGCAGGCGGCGGCCTGATATCGCCTCCCCGCCGACCAACAAACTAGGTCGTCCCGGACAAGCGGCGCAGCCGCGCCGATCCGGGATCCATTCCTGAGCTTGTCCGAAAGAGGTTCCGGAATGGGTCCCGGGTCTCCCTGCGGTCGCCCGGGACGACTCACGCTCTTTAGGATCGAGACGACGCTGCGATCAGGCGCATCGCCACCGGGATCGCGGCCTGACCGGCCTCGAGCTGGTCGGTCAGCACGTAGAACCAGTTGAAGCCGATATAGAGCGCGAGCCTGGCCTCGATCTCCTCGGTCGGAATATCGCCGCGCGCTGCGGCAGCGGCGAAGAGGCCGCGCACATCCAGCAAGCGCTCCGGCAGAAATTTCTCGCGCAGCGCCGCAAGCGCATCGGGGTCGCTCTGGGCCTCGGCGAGGAGCGCCCGGAAAGTGCGCCCGGACGGTGTGCCCCACCAGAAAGCCCAGAGCTCCTTAGTATGCTCGGTGAGATCGCGGCCAAGATCGCCCGTCGGCACCGCCCGGATCCGCGCCTTCTCCGCCGCATAGACCTCCATCAGCAGATCGGCGCGGCTCTTCCACCAGCGATAGATCGTCGGCTTGCCGGCTCCGGCCCGGCGCGAGACCGCGTCGATCGAGAAGCCGGCATAGCCGTCCTCCGCCAGCACGGCGCGGGCGGCAGCGAGGATCGCCGCCTGCGAGGCCGGGTTTCGCCGCGCGCCGATCGAGGCGCGGCGGATCGGGGTCGCGGCTTTTTCAGCCTTCATATTGCCTTCCCTTCTGCGTTGCTCCCGCGACAGCGCTGTCGGCACAGGCTGGCAAGCCTTGCGCTGCAAGCGGGACCTTGCAGCAGAAGCCTTGATATCGAAACGGACCGTATCTATCAAACAAAACGAAACGGAACGTTCCGTTATGGAGACCGCCATGCCCACACCTGCCCCAAATCCCCTTCTGGCCCGTCTGCGCTTCCTGGGGACGCTGATGCTCGGCGCCTATCTGCTGATCAACCTGATCCTGGCCGCGCTGGCGCCGGTGACGGCGGGCTGGTCGACCTAGTCGGTGACGGCGCTCGCCGTGCCGCCCATGGTGCTCGGCATGGTCTATCTCGTCATCCCGATCGCCCGGCACTGATCCAGCGGCCTGCATTTGTCCGATTCTGTCGCCACCACGACAGAATCGGCTGCGAGACAATGATGTTGCGGCCGGCCTCGGCTGCGTCTGCAGACCTACCCTCGGAGAAACGAGGGAGAACCGCCATGAATGCGATCGTGCTCGAACGCGAGGTCTGCGCCCAGAACTACGCACCCCTCCCGATCATGCTCTCCCATGGCGAAGGGGTCTGGCTCACCGACATCGCTGGCGTCAGGCGCCTCGACATGATGAGCGGCTATTCCGCCGTCAGCCTCGGCCACGGCCATCCGCGCATCCTCAAGGTACTGAACGAGCAGGCCAAGCGCCTTGCCGTCACCAGCCGCGCCTTCCATACCGAGCCGCTCGGGCCCTTCCTGGCCAAGCTCTGCGCCGTCGCCGGCCAGGAGATGGCGCTACCGATGAACACCGGCGCCGAAGCGGTCGAGACCGCGATCAAGGCCGCCAGGCGCTGGGGCCACAAGGTCAAGGGCATAGCCGACGGCCAAGCCGAGATCATCGTTGCCGAGAACAACTTTCACGGCCGCACGACGACGATCGTGGGTTTTTCCACGGATGAGAGCTATCGCGACGGCTTCGGCCCGTTCGCGCCCGGCTTCGTCAGCGTGCCCTTCGGCGATACGGCCGCCGTCGAGGCCGCGATCACGCCGAACACCGCCGCGATCCTGATCGAGCCGATCCAGGGCGAGGCCGGCATCGTGCTGCCGCCGGACGGCCATCTGCGGGCGCTACGCGCGCTCTGCGACCGCAACAACGTCCTCCTGATCCTCGACGAGATCCAGTCCGGGCTCGGCCGCACCGGCCATTGGTTCGCGCATCAGCACGAGGGCGTGAGACCGGACGGGCTGATCGTCGGCAAGGCGCTCGGCGGCGGGGTCTACCCTGTCTCGGCCTTCCTGGCGTCCCGCGCGGTGATGCAATTGTTCGGGCCGGGCTCACATGGCTCGACCTTCGGCGGCAATGCGCTCGCCGCCGCGATCGGCCATGAGGCGCTTTGCGTGCTCGAAGACGAGAAGCTGATCGAGCGTTCGGCCGAGCTCGGCGCCTATATGAAGCAGCGGCTCTCCGCGATGACGGCGGGCCTTGCCAGCGAGGTGCGCGGACGCGGCCTCTGGGTCGGCGTCGAGATCGCGCCCGGCGCCGGAGATGCGAAAAAGATCGTCGCCCGCCTCGCCGATGCCGGCGTCCTGACGAAGGAGACGCATGAGCGCACGATCCGCTTCGCGCCGCCTTTGACGATCACCCAGGACGAGCTCGACTGGGGGCTGGAGCGCTGCGAAAGCGTCTTCGCCGAGCAGGCACGCTGAGCGCTGCAACAAATTCCGTGCGCGGCCACCTGCGCAATAGCGCGGGAAAGCGTCCGCTACGGTTCGGTTTCCATAACAAGAACAGCGCCTTGCCTTGCACGATCCTTGTGCGGGCACGCTCGGAAAAGCTGCAAGAGCCTACTTGCGGCCCGCCCCGATGATCGCACAAGCTGTCGCGCACAAGCCGATCCGGGAACTCGAAACGCCCGGTCGGCCAGATCCAAGGGGAGGTCCCATGAAAGGTTTCGCAAAGTTCGTCGCAGCCGCGGCGCTCACGGTCGCCGGCGCTACGGGCGCACTCGCCCAGGCGAAGGAGTGGAAGGAAGTCCGAATCGGCACGGAGGGCGCCTATCCGCCCTACAACAACCTCAACGCCAAGAAGGAGCTGGAAGGCTTCGAGATCGATTACGGCAACCTTCTCTGCGAGAAGATGAAGGTGAAGTGCACCTGGGTCGTACAGGACTGGGACGGCATCATCCCGGCGCTGCAGGCGAACAAGTACGACATCATCCTCGCCGGCATGAACGCCACCGAGGAGCGAAAGAAGCAGGTCGACTTCACCACGCCTTACAGCAAGACGCCGATCTGGATGATCGGTCCCAAGAGCACCGCGTCCAGCGACATTTCGCCCGCCACCCTGAAGGGCAAGTCGATCGGCGCGCAGGGCTCGACCATCCACGCCAACTATGTCGAGAAGTTCTATAAGGACTCGACCGCGCGCCTCTATCCGACCCAGGAAGAGGCCAATCTCGACCTGCTCAACGGCCGCCTCGACTATATCGTCGCCGATGCGCTCGCTCTCGCCGACTTCCTCAAGGGCCAGGGAAAGGATTGCTGCAAGAAGATCGCCGAAGTGCCCCGCGACGACGCGATCCATGGCGCTGGCGTCGCCGGCGCCGTGCGCAAGGCCGACACCGGGCTGAAGGATCTGTTCAACAAGGCGATCGCCGAGACCGTCGCCGACGGCTCGCTGAAGAAGCTCGAGGACAAGTGGTTCAAGTACGAGTGAGCCAAACCTGCTGACGCCTGCCCGCCGGCCGCGTGATGGCCGGCGGGCTCTGGCGCAAATCCACTCTTCTTCGAAGCGCGGACTTGCACCAGTTCCTTGTATTGTCGCGTTTCCGGACGGCGAACCGGTAGCCACTTCGCCTGGAAACGCTCCAGTCCCTCGCGCGCCGGCCCTCCCATGTTCGATAAACTCGCACTGCTCGGCTTCGGCCCCGGCGGCTGGGGCTGGGCCCTGCTGCAAGGCGCGGCCAACACCATCTCGGTCGCGCTCGCGACCCTGCCCTTCGGCCTGGCGCTCGGCCTGATCATCGCGCTGTGGAAGCGCTCCGACAGCATGCTGCTGCGCTCGCTGGCAACGATCTACACCACCGTCTTCCGCGGCGTGCCCGAGCTGCTGACGCTCTACATCATCTATTTCGGCATCCAGGTGCTGGTGCAGAAGGTCTGGAGCGGCTTCTCGATCCCGCCCTTCGTCGCCGGCATGGTCGCGCTCGGCATGGTGCTCGCCGCCTTCTCCAGCGAGGTCTGGGTCGGCGCGCTGAACTCGATTCAGAAGGGCCAGCGCGAGGCTGCGGCGGCGCTCGGCCTGTCGAAGGCGCAGGCCTTCCGGCTCGTCGTCTTCCCGCAACTGATCCGCGTCGCCCTGCCCGGCCTCGGCAACAACTGGATGGTGCTGCTGAAGGAGACCTCGCTGATCTCGGTGATCACGCTGCAGGACATCATGTTCATCGCGACGCGCGCCAATGTCGTCACCAAGGAGCCGTTCCTGTTCTTCGGCACGGCGATGCTGCTCTATTTCTTCTTCTCGCTGGTCTCGGCCTGGAGCATCGGCAAGCTCGAGCAACGCACCAATCGCGGCTTCGCCGCTTTCGGCGGAGCGACGCGATGACCTGGTGCGAATATCCCGGCTACCTGATCGGCAGCGAGGTCCTGCAGAACTATGGCTGCCGCATGGCCAGCGGCCTCGGCATCACATTCCAGCTGGTCGTGCTCTCGGTCGCGTTAGGCTTCGTGCTGGCGCTCGGCCTCGCCATCGCCAGGCTCTACGGGCCGCGCTGGGCGCAGATCGCGATCAACGGCTACACCACCTTCTTCCGCGGCACGCCGCTGCTCTGCCAGCTCTTCCTGGTCTATTACGGCTTCGGCCAGCTCCGGGTGTTCTGGCAGGATATCGGGCTGTGGTGGTTCTTCCGCGAGCCGTTCTACTGCGCGCTCTTCACCTTCACCATCAACACCGCCGCCTATCAGGCCGAAATCCTGCGCGGCGCGATCCAGTCGATACCGCGCGGCCAGTTCGAAGGATCTCTAGCGCTTGGCCTGCATCGATGGGCGACCTTGCGCCGGGTGATCCTGCCGCAGGCGATGATCCTGGCGCTGCGCCCGCTCGGCAATGAGCTGATCGTGATGATCAAGGCGAGCGCCATCGCCTCGCTGGTGACGCTGTTCGACCTGATGGGCGCGACGCGCCTCGCCTTCGCCCGTTCTTTCGACCTGTCGATCTATCTCTATGCGGCGCTGATCTATCTCGTGCTGACCGAGATCATCCGCCGCGTCTGGGACCGGATCGAGATCAGGCTGACGCGGCATATGGCGTTGCGGTGACGCTACGGAGAATTTGACAATCTTTGCCAATCCCCGCCATATTCGATGAAGTGGAGATCGAACATGGCGACGATGAACGTGTCCTTGCCGGCCTCGATGAAGGACTGGGTCGAGGCCCAGACCGAGACCGGTCGCTATGCCAATGCGAGCGACTATGTACGTGACCTGATCCGGCGGGATCAGGAGCGCAACGACAAGATCGCTGCGATGCAGCGCTTCGTCGATGAAGGCCTGAACAGCGGGACAGGCACGCGTTCAGGCGATCAGCTCTTCGCTGCCGCCCTCCAGCGCACCGCGACACCGCCCGGCAATCGATAGTGGGCTTTCGCCTGTCGCTAGCGGCAGAAGAAGACATCATCGGCATTGCCGAGCAGGGAATACGACTGTTCGGTCCGCTTCAGGCCAAGCACTATCACGATGAGTTATTGGCGGTCTTCGCCATGATCGCCGTCTATCCTCGTATCGCGCGCGAACGCTTTGAACTGTCGCCGCCGATGCGCATCTACCCGTTCAAGGCGCACCTTGTCGTCTATCGTGTCGAAGACAGCGGCGATGTCCTGATCGCGCGTATCCGCCACGCCCATGAAGATTGGGGCGAAACCTGACCGTTCAGCCCGGCAAGGTCAGCACCAGCGGGCCGTTGGCGGTCGCGACCACGGTGTGCTCGTATTGGACCGTCGGCGCGCGCGGTTCGGAATAGAGCGTCCAGCGGTCGCCCTCAGCATGCTCGGCCCAGTCGGCGCCGAGCGACAGGAACGGCTCGACGGTGAAGACCAGCCCCTTCTGTATGACGCGGCGCTCGGAGCGCTCGGGCCAGGTGGCGATCTCCTTCGGCTCCTCGTGCAGCGAGCGGCCGATGCCGTGGCTGGCGAGGTTTCGTACCAGCGTATAGCCGTTCTTCTGGGCAAAGCGGCCGACAGCCTCGCCGATCCCGGCGACCGGCTTGCCGGCACCGACCTGGCCGAGCCCGGCCCAGAGCGCGCGCTTGCCGTCGCGGCACAGCTTCTCGATGCGGCGATCGACCGGCGGCACCGTGAAGGACGCGCCCGTATCGGAGAAATAGCCCGCCTTCTGCGCGGAGACATCGATGTTCACGAGGTCGCCCGCCAGGATCCGGCGCCCGCCGGGAATGCCGTGCGCGACCTCCTCGTTGATACTGATGCAGGTGGCGCCCGGGAAGCCGTAGACGGTCTCGGGAGCCGACCGCGCACCGTGCCGCTCGAGCATGTCGCGGCCGATCGCGTCGAGCTCGGCCGTGGTGATGCCCGGCTCGAGCGCCTTCCCCATCGCCGCCAGCGTATCGGCGACGATACGGCCGATCTCGCGCAGCCCCTGCAGTTCGTCGTCATTGGTGATGGTCATGGCGGGTTCCTGACCGATTTCGACGAGGGCGGCAAGGCAGGGCGCGGCAGACTGCCCATGCACGATCTCTGCGGAATCGCGATCGCTGCTATCGCCCCTGCATCGCTTCCCTCGCCTTCCCTGGCGCGCTAAAGCCGCAATGACCTTTCAGACAATTGCAGCGGAGCACCTCATGGCCAAAGTCGCTTTCCTCGGTCTCGGCGTGATGGGCTATCCCATGGCCGGCCATCTCAAGGCCAAGGGCCATGATGTCACGGTCTACAACCGCTCGCCGGAAAAGGCGCAGAAATGGGTGGCCCAGCATGCGGGCGTCTATGCTCCGACGCCGGCCCAGGCGGCCGAAGGCCAGGAGATCGTCTTCTGCTGCGTCGGCAATGACGACGACCTGCGCTCGGTGACCACAGGCGAAGGTGGCGCCTTCGCCGCGATGGGCAAGGGCACGGTCTTCGTCGATCACACCACCGCCTCGGCCAATGTCGCGCGCGAACTCGACGCGGCAGCGACCGCAGCCGGTTTCGGCTTCATCGACGCGCCGGTCTCCGGCGGGCAGGCCGGCGCCGAGAACGGCGTGCTGACCGTGATGTGCGGCGGCGATCCCGCAGTCTATGCCAAGGTCGAGCCGGTGATCGCGAGCTTCGCCCGCATGTGCCGGCTGATGGGACCGGCCGGCTCCGGCCAGCTCACCAAGATGGTCAACCAGATCTGCATCGCCGGCCTGGTCCAGGGCCTCTCCGAGGGCGTCCACTTCGCCAAGCGCGCCGGGCTCGATGTCGAGGCGATGCTGGAGGTGATCTCGAAGGGCGCCGCGGGCTCCTGGCAGATGGAGAACCGCGGCAAGACGATGAACGCCGACAAGTTCGATTTCGGCTTCGCCGTCGACTGGATGCGCAAGGACCTCGGCATCGTGCTCGACGAAGCCCGGAACAACGGCGCTCGGCTGCCGGTAACCGCGCTGGTCGACCAGTTCTATGCCGATGTGCAGAAGCTCGGCGGCGGGCGCTGGGATACGTCGAGCCTGCTGAAGCGGCTGGAGCCGTAAGGCTCAGCCGACCAGCCGCGCCACCTCCGCCCGCAGCACCGGCACCAGCTCGGTTTCGAACCAGGGGTTCTTCCTGAGCCAGCCATTGTTGCGCCAGGAGGGGTGCGGCAATGGCAGGATGCGCGGCCGGCGCTCGCCGGCGACGATGTTGCGCCAGTCGGCGACGGTCGCCGTCAGGTCGGCCGCTGCCTTGCGCCCGAGATGCCATGCTTGCGCGTAACGGCCGATCACCAGGATAAGCTCGATCTCCGGCAGGCCCGCGAGCACGCGGCTTCGCCAGGCCGGCGCGCATTCGCGGCGCGGCGGCAGGTCGCCGCCCTTGCCGTCGAGCCCGGGGAAGCAATGGCCCATCGGCACGATCGCCACGCGAGAAGCATCATAGAAGCGGGCCTGGTCGAGGCCGAGCCAATCGCGCAGGCGATCGCCGGAGCGGTCGGTGAAGGGCCTCCCGCTGGCATGGACGCGTGTGCCGGGCGCCTGGCTCGCGATCAACAGGCGCGCGCTCGCCTCAGCCTGGATCACCGGACGCGGTTCATGCGGCAGGCGCGGCGGATAAACCGGGTCGTCCCGGCAGATCCGGCAGGCGCGCAGGTCGGCGAGGACGTCGTCGAGCGCTTCCGGGCCGCTCATCGCCCGGCCAGCCGCGCCCGGCCGGGGCGCTGCGAGATCAGCCCGTCGCAATGCCAGGGCGGCGCCTTGTCGGCGTGCTTCTCGGAATCGCCGGGCTGGATGGTGGCGACGCCGTTGATGCGGCCCGAGCGATAGGTTCGCAGCACATAGAGCGTGCCGCTGCGCTCGACCCAGAAGCAATAGGTCCGGCGCGTCTCATGGGGGCCATAATAGTAGCAGACGGCGTCTTCCGTCGTCGTCCAGCAGGCATCGGTGTTGTTTACGTGCCGGTTATGGCCGGTCACGCGGCCATCCTTGTGATGGTACTCGCTGAACGGCGGTCCATTGCTGTAACGCCCGGCGACAGTGTTCCCCTCGAAAAGCTGGCGGATGTCCTGGCCGGTGAGCCGCTCGACCGCACCGGCGCCAGCCCCACCAGCGCCGAGCAGCAGGAACACCGCGATCGCGCGGAGCCGCATCACCTGGCCGCCACGCGTCGCGACATCAGCGGTCCCTGCGGACCGCGCGAGATCAGCCCGTCGCAATACCAGGGCTTGCCGCCATCGGTGTGGTTGCGCGGATTGGTGAGCTCGATGGTCGCCACCGCATTGATTCGGCCATTGTCGAGATTGCGCAGGATGTAGAGCCGGTCGGTGAGCTCGACCGTGAAGCAATGCGTCGTCCGCTCCTCCGGCGGGCCGTAATAATAGCAGACCGCATCGCCCTTGGTGATCCAGCAGGCGTCGCGGTTCTCCTGCCAGCCATTGTTGCCGAGCGCCCGGCCGTCGGGATCGTGGTATTCGGTGAAGAACCCGCCGCCGGTATAGCGGCCGCTGACGGTGTTGCCGGTGAAGGCGCGGTTGATCTGCTCGCCCGTCAGCTTCTCCGCCGCCGCAGCGGCGAGCTGGAGCATCAGCGCGAGCAGGGCCGCCAACAGGCGCATGATCAGGCCTTCCAGCTCGGCCGGGCCGAGAGCTCGCCATGCCAGCGCCGGATATTGGCGAAGTCTTCCGGCAGCGGGATGCGCGAGGGCTTCATGAAATCGATGGCGATGCCGGCGGTAATGTCGGCCACCGTCAGCTCGTCGCCGCAGACGAAGCGGTTGGCGCCGAGCTGGAGGTCGAGCAGCACGAGATGATCGTCGATCAGCTCGCGATTGGCCTCGGCCCATTCCGGCACCTGCTCCTCGAGCTCGGCCATGGCGGGGTGGCTGTGGCGGAACACGGCCGCGACTGCTGTGAACAGCCCGAGCTCGATGCGGCGATTCCACATCTCGATCAGTGCCGCCTCCTTCGGAGCGGCGCCGAACAGGGCCGGCGCCGGGTGCAGGCTCTCGATATAGCGGCAGATCGCGATGGTCTCGGCGAGCGCCGTCCCGTCCTCCAGCAGCAGCACCGGCAAGCGCTGCGACGGATTGATCCGGGTGAACTCCGGCGTCCTATGCTCCTTCTTGCCGATGTCGACCGGGACGAGCTCGGGCAAGGGCAAGCCCTTCTCGGCAAAGAAGATGCGGACCCGCCGCGGATTGGGCGCGCGCCCGCCATCATAGAGCTTCATGCCCTTCGCCTTTCGCCGTCTCGGGACATGGCGGTTTCACGGTGCCGCCCCGTCTATGTCAAGAGTTCAGCCTGCAAAGACGGCGGCAAGACGACAAGGAACCTGTCCGGACAGGAACAACCCGCCTCTCCGGCGATTGATCAGCCTATGAAGGGGGGCCATCTCATGCCGCAGGACTGGAGCTTCGTCGTCTGGATCGTCGTGCTCGCCATTCCGGTCGGACTGATGCTCGCGACCTTCTGGTCGCGCTCGCGCCGGCCCGGGGCTGCACGCCTCGACGGCCCGCGCGAGGACGATCCGCGCGAGCCGCTCTGAGCGCTCAACCCGGCGCCAGCAGGACGAGAGCGAGCGGCACAGCAACCGCGGCGACCACGGTCTGCAGCGCGCAGATGCCGGCCATGAGCGGCGCATCGCCGCCGAGCTGTCGCGCCATCACATAGGATGAGGAGGCGGTCGGCAGCGCCTGGAACAGGATGGCGAGCGTCGCAGCCTGGCCGCCGAGGCCGAAGCCCTTCAGCGCGGCGTAGGTCGCGAGCGGCATCAGCACGAATTTGGCGAAGGAGGCGACCAATGCCGGCTTCAGGCCGCGCCCCAGCGCACCCCAGTCGAGCGCGGCGCCGACGCAGAGCAGGCCGATCGGCAGCGAGGCCTGGCCGAGCGCCTTGAGGCAGCCCTCGACGCCGGGCGGCAGGCCAAGGCCGCTGAGCTTGATCGCGATGCCGAGCACGCAGGACACCAGCAGCGGATTGAGGGCAAGACCGCGCAGAATGCCGCGCAGCGTCGGCTGGGCCGAACCCCAGCGGGCGAAAACCAGGACGCAGATCACGTTGACGGTCGGCACGATCGCGGCGTTGGCAACGGCCGCCAGCGGCAGGGCCGATGGGCCCAGCAGGCTGCCCGCGGCGCTCAAGCCGACATAGTTGTTGAAGCGGATGCCGCCCTGGAAGACCGAGGTGAAGGCGGCGTCGCTGTAGCCGAGCCAACGTTTGGCCAACACGAGAAGCGCCGAGACCGTGATGATCGCTGCGATCAGGGTGAGGGCCAGGGCGGCTACAGGCAGCCCCCTGAGATCGGCCATCGCCAGAGCGTGCATGAAGAGAGCCGGCAGCAGCACGTAATAGCTGAGGCGCTCGGCCTGCGGCCAGAACGAGTCCGGCAGGAAGCGCAGGCGGCGCATGGCATGGCCGAGCGCGATCAGGAGCGCGACCGGCGCCAGAGCGAGCAGGATCGCGCCGATCATGCCAGGAACTCACGAGCGGGCGGCCGAGCGGGCAGCGGTGTCATCCGGTGGCGAATCCAGCATCGAGGCAGGCGGAAAGAGGATCCTTCTTTAGGTCGCCATTGCCGGAGAGGAAAATACCTGAGCCGGCAGCGGGATTGAGGAATCCGCATGGCCGCCCGGCAGCTCAGCGCGGATGGCTTTTGCGCCACTGCTCCGGCCGCTCGAAGCTCAACGCCCAGATTCCGCGCCCGGCCGCCTTCGCCTCGGCCTCCTCGGCCTGGAAGGCGCCGTAGGCGACCGCGTTGCCCTGGCGGACAAGCGCCGCATTGATCTCGGCATCGCCCTGCTTGCAGCGCGCCAGCCCACGGCCATAGCGATCGGCGCGCGAGACCGAGCAACTGACATTGCCGAGCGCCAGCATGGCGGCGAGCGCGCGCCGTGCCTGCCGGCCGCAGGCGACCTCGCCGCCGGAGCGGTCGCGGCAAATCTGCCGATATTCCGGCGCATCGATGCCTTCCAGGCGCAGCTCCTCGCCAAGCAGCCGCAGCGAATCGCCATCGATCGCCTCGGCCGCCCCGGCGAGGTTGCGGCCAGAGCCGAGCCGGTATTGCAGAACGGCGCCCGCGATCGCCAAAAGCAGAAGGAATCCAAGGGCTACGACGAAGTCGACCGAGCGGCCGACCCGCCGCCAGCCGAACGGTCCGTAGTTGCTTGCCCTGAATCCGAAGCGCGCCATCAGGACAAGCTTAACGATTTCTCGCCAATCATGGCGAGCCGGGGCGCGACGGTTGCGCCGCCGGGCGGGAGCGTTTGCCTTCGGACCATGGCGGAACTGACAGCCGAACAGGTGCAACGCGGCCGCGGACCCGATCCGACCGTGCTCGCGCGCCGCAAGCTGATCAACCGCGAGGTCCGGTCGGCGCGCGAGAAGCTGACCTCGTCGACCGGGCTGCAGCGCGCCTTCGACTACGAGCTCGTCCGCGTCTTCGCGCAGTATCGGCTGAACGGTTCGGCGGGCACCTTGATGCTCGCCTTCCTGGTGGCGGCGGCGGCCTGCGTCTGGGTGCCGTTCTATACGGTCTCGGGCTGGCTCACGCTGGTGGTGCTGTCGACCGGCGTGACCGCCGTCCTGTGCCGACGTTTCCTGGCCGAGCCCTCTGCTGCCGCGCGCGTCAGTTTCTGGCGCAAGCTCTTGCCCGCCGCCGAACTCCTGCACGGCCTGTCCTGGGCCTTGCTGGCCGGGCTTTTCGTCGGCGTCGATGCGCCCGGCGCCCGCTTCTTCCTGATGACGACGCTGCTGATCGTCAGCGCGCTGACGGTCACGCTCGCTGCGACGATGCCGATCGCGGTCTATTCCGGCCTCGTGCCGATCGTCGGCGCGATCGTCCTGTCCTTCAGCGGGCGCAGCGACATCGACAGCGTCACCATGCTGCTGATGGCGGCCTGCGCCCAGCTCTTCTTCATCTTCCTGACCAACCGACTCTACTCGACCTCGGTCGAGACGATCGAATTCCGGGCCGAGAAGGACGCGCTGATCACCGAGCTGGAAACCGCCAAGGCCAATTCCGACGAGGCCAGGCGCAAGGCGGAGGAGGCCAACCTCGCCAAGTCGCGCTTCCTGGCGACGATGAGCCATGAACTGCGCACGCCGCTCAACGCCATCCTCGGCTTCTCCGAGGTGATGAAGAACGAGGTGTTCGGCCCGCATGCCAATGCCTCCTACAAGGAATATTCGGGCGACATCCATTCCTCCGGCCAGCACCTGCTGACGCTGATCAACGAGATCCTCGACCTCTCCCGCATCGAATCCGGCAAATACGAACTCAACGAGGAGGCGATCAGCCTCGCCGCGATCGCTGACGATGCGGCGCACATGCTGAACCTGCGCGCCAAGGCCAAGAGCCAGACGATCCGCCAGGCGACCGAGCCTGAATTGCCGCGGATCTGGGCCGATGAGCGCGCCATCCGCCAGGCCGTGCTCAACATCCTGGCGAATGCGATCAAGTTCACCCCGCAGGGCGGCGAGATCTCGATCAAGGTCGGCTGGACCGCGACCGGCGGACAATATGTCTCGATCAGCGATACCGGCCCCGGCATCCCCGAGGACGAGATCCCGGTGGTGATGCAGACCTTCGGACGCGGCTCGCTGGCGATCAAGACGGCCGAACAGGGCTCGGGCCTGGGGCTGCCGATCGTGAAGGGGCTGATCGACCTGCATGGCGGCGGCTTCCGCATCAAGTCGAGCCCCCGCGCCGGCACCGAAGTCACGATCACGCTGCCGGCCGAACGCGTGATGGACACGCTGCCGGCCTTGCCGCAGCCCGGCGAGCGCTCAGCGGCCTAAGCTCTCCTGCCGCGGAAGCGCTACGCGGCGTGACGCACGCCTGCCGCACGTTTCCGCTCGACCTCGACCTCTTCCCACCAGTCGCCGAGCGCGTCGATCAGCGGCACGAGCCGCAAGCCCGCTTCCGTCAGCTCATAGTCGACCCGGCGCGGGTAGCCGTCATGGTCGATCCGCCGGACGATGCCAGCCGCCGCGAGCTTGCGCAGCTCCAGCGCCAGCATGCGGTGCGACACCGTCGGATTATCGCGCCGGAGCTCGTTGAAGCGCTTGGTCCCGTCCTTGAGATAGTAGAGCAGCAGGGTCGGCCAGCGGCCGCTCAATACCCGCATGACGCTCTCGATCGAGCAGTCGGACACGACGTCCTTCATGATCCGTTCCGCGCTTGGTTACAGAAAAGTGCGTCATTTACTTGGGGCCGCGAGTGACTAGGTTCCACCCCGCTGCGCAGCGTTTCCCGACCCTAATGGAAAACGCAACATGGAACCGATCCTCGTTTATGGCTACCCGTCCGGCACCTCTATGGGCCTGGTCGCGGCTCTCGAATGGCTTGGCCAGCCCTACAAATTAAGCCGCGTCGACATGCTCGGCGAGATGCGCGAGCCGCCTTACAAGCGGATCAACCAGCGCGTCGAGACCCCGGTGCTGATCACGGAGAAGGGCCGACCCCTGACCGAGACCATGGCGATCGCCGCCTATCTCGAGGCGCGCGACACGGAGCGGCGGATCAGCTTCGACCCGCTCTCGCCCGAAGCCGACCGGATGCATCAGCTCATGGGCTTCCTCAATACCGGCTTCACCGGCGCCTTCACGCCGCTCTGGGTCGCGCTGGAACTGCCTGAGCCCGATCCCGATTTCGAGGCGGCGCTACGCCGTTTCGGGCGCGAGCGGGTGATCGAGCGCCATGACCGGCTGGAGGAGATGCTGGACGGCGGGAACTGGCTGGTCGGCGGCAAGCACTCCCTGGCCGACGGGCTGCTCGCCGGCGTGGCGCGCTGGCTCGAATACCATGAGGTCGCCGAGCTCTCGCGCTGGCCGAAGCTGCAGGCGTTGCGCCAGCGGGTCGAGAGCGATCCGGCCGTGGTCTTCGCCACGGCACTCGAAAACGGCGAGACGCCGGCCGGCAAGGGTGCCTTCAAGGGCCATGTGCCGCTGGCCGAGGTGATCGAGCGCTTCGGCGCCTGATAGGAGAAGGAGCGCGTCGGACCGGCTGTCCGGCGCGTCTTTGCAAAGACGACCCATGGCTTGAAGGTCGCTCGTAGGATACACATATTCGGTGTATATCAGAAAGGAAACTATCCATGCAGGTCGCACGCTGGGGTAACAGCCTCGCCATCCGGATTCCGGCAGCCGTCAGCGAGGCGCTGGCGCTCAAGGAAGGCGATGACGTGGAAATCCGGATCGCTGACGACCGCACCTTCCTGATCGCCCGCGACCAGCGCAAGCCGCAGGCGCTGGCCCGCATCCGCAGCCTGCGTAAGCCGCTTCCTCCCGGCTGGCGCTTCGATCGTGACGAGGTCAATGAGCGCGCGCCGTGACGCGCGCCTTCCTTGACAGCAATGTCGTGGTCTATGCCTTCAGCGACGACGATCCGCGGAACGGTGTGGCCGAAGAGTTGCTCGGCCGCGGCTGCGAGATCAGCGCCCAAGTCCTAAACGAGTTCGCCAATGTCGCGCGGCGCAAGCTCGGTTTCTCGTGGGTCGACATCAGCGATGCAGTCGAGGCGATCACGACGCTGAGCCGGAACGTCCATCCGCTTGATCTCGCCACGCATCAAGACGCCATTCGCCTGGCTGAGCGGCACAAATTCGGCTTCTACGACGCGCTGATCGTCGCCAGCGCTCTGCGCGCCGGCTGCACGGTTCTCCATAGCGAAGACCTGCAGCACGGCCTTGTCGTCGAGGGGCAGCTTCGGATCGAGAATCCGTTCCGGGCGGAATAGCCGAGTTCTACTCGCCCTTCTGCGACACCTGCGCCTGCGCGAAGGTCGCCATGCCGGAATGGATGCCGGCGGCGGCCTTGACCAGGCCGGCGGCGAGCGCCGCGCCCGTCCCCTCCCCGAGCCGCATGTCGAGCGCCAGCAGCGGCTGCTTGCCAAGCTTGACCAGCACCTGCGCATGGGCGCCCTCGGCCGAGAGATGGCCGGCAAGGCAATGGTCGAGCGCCGAGGGATCGAGCGCGTGCAGGATCGCGGCGGCGGCGGTCACGACATAGCCGTCGAGAATCACCGGGATGCGCTGCAGGCGGGCGGCGAGGATCGCGCCGCAGATCGCCGCCATCTCGCGGCCGCCGAAGCGGCGGAGCACTTCAAGCGGATCGCTGAGATGATTGGCGTGGAGCTTCAGCCCGGCCTCGACCGCGGCGATCTTGCGCTTCAACCCGTCATCGTCGACGCCGGTGCCGCGGCCGCACCATTGGGCCGCGCCGCCGCCATAGAGCGCGGCGAAGATCGCGGCGGCCGAGGTGGTGTTGCCGATGCCCATCTCGCCGAGCGCCAGCAGATCGGCGCCGCCGGCGAGCGCCTCCATGCCGAAGGCCATGGTGGCGACGCAGGCGCGCTCGTCGAGCGCATCCTCTTGCGTGAAATCGCCGGTCGGCAGGTCGAGGGCGAGATCGAAGACCTTGAAGCCGAGATCATAGGCGGCGCAGATCTGGTTGATCGCGGCGCCGCCGGCGGCGAAGTTCTCCAGCATCTGCCGCGTCACGCTCTGGGGATAAGCCGAGACGCCCTGGGCGACGACGCCGTGGTTGCCGGCGAAGACGCAGACCAGCGGCCGGTCGACCCGCGGCGGCGCCTTGCCCTGCCAGGCGGCGAGCCATTCGGCGATCTCCTCCAGCCGCCCGAGGCTGCCGGCCGGCTTGGTCAGCTCCTTATCGCGGGCGCGCACCGTGTTGGCCGCGGCCATGTCGGGGCCGGGCATGTTGGCGATGAGGTTGCGGATATCGTCGAAGGGCAGGCCGGAGGCGGGCATCGCAGACATCTGAGGAGCCGATCTTGAAAGTCCAGGGAATCGGGGCAGCACGAGATCGCCGCCGCGCAGCCGCTGCTGCTATAGGCTGGAGCGGACGAAGACAATCCGAGGGCAGCGTGCCGCAAACCGACAGCGATGATGCGACGCAGGTGACATCACCCGCCTGGCCAGGCTGGCGGATCGCGACGGCGACCTGCATCCGCTTCTATTCGCGCCTGCCGGTGCCGGCGCTGCCGGGCGAGAACCCGCATGCCTTGCCGGACTTCCGGCTGGTGCCGCGGGCATTGCCCTTCGCAGCGCTGGTGATCGCATTGCCGGCGGCGCTGATCGCGCTGCTTGCCGGCCTTGCCGGCGTCAACGCCTTGCTGACGGCAGCCCTCGCCGTCACCGCGCTCGTCGTGACGACCGGCGCCTTTCACGAGGACGGGCTCGCCGACTCGGCCGACGGCCTGTTCGGCGGGCATACGCCGGAGCGGCGGCTGGAGATCATGAAGGACAGCCGCGTCGGCACCTTCGGCGCGCTGGCGCTGGGCCTGTCGCTGCTGCTGCGGGTCAGCGCGCTCGCCGCGATCCTGCAAGGGGCCGGCGCTTGGACGGTCGCGGCGGCCGTCCTCGTCGCCGCGCCCTGGTCGCGCGTCGAAGGTATCCGCATCCTCGCCACGACCCCGCCCACCCGGCGCGACGGCGCCTCCGCCGCGGTCGGACAGCCCGAGCACTCGGTGCTGCCGATCGCCTATGGGCTATCAGGGGTCTTGGCTCTGCTCCTGGTCGCCGCCGGCGCCCTCCCCCTGGCCGGCATCGTGCTCGGTCTCGCGGTGTCAGCGCTGACCACGCTTTGGCTATCGCGCACCGCGATTCGCCTGATCGGCGGGCAGACCGGCGACATCCTCGGTGCGGCGCAGCAGCTCAGCGAGATCGCGATCTATCTCGGCCTCGCCATCGTCATCGGTTGGGGTGGGCGATGAGCGCGATCTCCAGCCCCTGCATCAAGGTCTGCGTGATCGATCCGGCGAGCAAGCTCTGCCAGGGCTGCGGACGGACCTTGCAGGAGATCGCGCAGTGGTCGCGGCTCTCGGAGGCCGAGCGGCTCGCGATCATGGCCACACTGGACGAGCGGCTCAGCCCTCCGCGAGACGGGCAAGCCCCTCGCCGGTCAGCCTGAAGAAGACCTTTTCCGGGTGCTGCTTCCCACCAAGACTCTCATAGAAGCGCAGCAGGCGCTCATCGTCGCGCGCCGCCGTCCGGGGATGATCGGCTTCCTCGCAGGGACGGACGGCAACCATACCCGTCTCCCGCTCAGGCGATCAGGGACCAAAAGAAGCGGGTGCATACCACGAGCAGGAAGATGCCGAAGGCAACCTCGAGCCGGCGCTTGGACAGGCGATGCGCCAGGCGCGCGCCGATCGGCGCCGTCCAGATCGAGGTCGGGATGAAGAGCAGGAAGCCGATCAGCGAGACATAGCCGAGCGAGAGCGGCGGCAGGAGGTCCATCTTCGGCCAGCCGGCATAGATGTAGCCGAGGGCGCCCGGGATCGAGATCAGGATGCCGAGGCCCGAGGAGGTCGCAACCGCCTGGTGGATCGGCCGACCATAGAAGGTCATGAACAGGCTGGAGAGCTGGCCACCGCCGATACCCATCAGGGACGAAAGCACACCGATGACCAGGCCGTAAATGCGCATCAGGAACGGTCCAGGCATGGTGTCGCCAAGCTTCCAGCGGTCGGAGGCGAAGAGCAGACGCATGGCGCTGGCGAAGGCGACTGCGACGAAGACCGCTTTGAACACATCCGGCGGGGCATAGCGCGCGATCACGCTGCCACCGACGACGCCGAGCACGACCGGCACCGCCCAGATCTTGATGATCGAGGTGTCGACCAGGCCCTTGGCGAGATGGGCGCGGTAGGAGCGGATCGAGGTCGGGATGATCACCGCCAGCGAGGTGCCGACGACGAGCGGCATGCGCACCTCGTCCGGCACGCCGATGGCCCTGAAGACCTCGTAGAGCACCGGCACGATGACGGCGCCGCCGCCGACGCCGAACAGGCCGGCGAGCAGCCCGGTGGCAGCGCCGGCCGCGACCAGCGACACCGCAAGGAAAATCAAGTCATTCAAGGCAATGCCGGCGATCATCATGCACTCAATCTGGAAAAGACGGAGTGCTCTTAGCTCCCTCACCGGAAAGGGCAAGGTTCAGCCGGCAGGGCAGGCATGCGCGAACGCGCCTCGGCAGAAGATCATCTAGCGGCCGGGCGCCGTTTCAGAGCGCCGGTCCTGGCCGATTACGGCCTGACATAGGTCCAGCCCTTCTCCTGCAGCTCCATGACCCGCACGACGCCGGACTTCACCACCGCAGCTTCCGGGATCAGGGCGATCTCCTTGTTCTCAGCCTTGCTCATATTGCCCTGGGTGTTGCCGCAGGCCTTGAAGGTGACGGCCGGCGTGCTCGTCGCCATCGCCTTGATGCGCGCCTTCACCGGCGAGGTGTCGTCGCGCAGCATGTGCAGCCCGGGGCCGAAGGTGACGACTTCGATCTCCACCTTCTCGCCGAGCTCCTGATAGTACTGCGCCACATTGGTCGCGTTGTTGAGCGCGAGATTCATCATCGCCGGCTCGTTCGTGTTCACCTGCAGGATCAGCCGGTGCGGCTTCCTGTCGGCTACTGGCGGCTTCGGCGCTTGCACGGCGCTGTGCTTCGTGGCCTGCGCCTTCGCAGGCGGGGCGACGAAGGTGAAAGCGAGGCCGGCCAGCAAGGCCGTGCCGAGAGCATGTTTGAATCTGGTCGTCATCGCATTCCACCCATGGTTCGAGGACTATTCGCTACGTGGCCTGGCGAGAGTGCGCGGCCATTTGCAGGCCACAGCGACCCTGTCGCGCGCCGCCTTCAGACCGGCCAGGCTGAAATGCCCGTCATGGACCGCGCCCGCGCGCGTGCCAAGACGGATCGCAATGCCGCCCTCATCGGGAAGCGACAGCAGCAGGCCGACGACATCGCCCCTGAAAGCAACGCCGGTCCCGTAGGATGGTCGCCCGGCCGGCACCGACGAAGGCTGGCCGCCGTCGAGGCGATAGGACAGAGCGTAGTCGATGCCCCCGTCGGAGATTGCCGCCCCAGTGACCACCATCTCAGTCCGGCCGCCGCGGCAGTGAATGGAAAGCTGCTTCAGCGCAGGGTTTGCATTGCCCTGGGCGAAAGTGGTGGCGGTGACGATGGGCGTGTAGTCGACCGGGGACGTGGTCTCGCTGATGATCCAGCCTTCGCCGTCGCCTGCCGCGGGCGCGGGTACCTTCCCCGGCTGCGGCAGCTTGTTCAGGCAAGCAGGCCGCTCGGCCGGGTCGAGCAGCGAGCAGGCACGAAGCTGCGCCATCGGATCCGGAGCGCCCTGCGCGAGGGCGATCTCGCTTGCGATCTCGAAGACGACTGAGAGCATGATCAGCTTCATTGGCTCGCACGTTGCGTCTGCGCCTTGCGATCCAGCCAGTCCTGGGCGGCCGGGAAGCGGTCGAGGCCGGGGACGGTCGCGGCGAGATTGATCGACTTCCATTTCGGGTCGAAGCCCGGCGCCTGCAGCTTATCGACCCGGCTGAAGAGCAGGTCGACAAAGCGGGCGACGCGCTCGTGGCGATTGGTCTGCGGCGCCCAGTTGAACGCGACCAGCGCGGTCGGCACCGCGATCGTCGAGACCCGCTCGCCGGCCTTGATCAATCCGGGATATTCGCCGGCCTCGAGCACGGCCGGCAGGTAATAGTCCTCGAACTTGCTGTCGTAGGGCACAGGAAGGAACTTGAAGCCGGGCTCGAAGCGCCCGCGGACGAAGGCGTCGACCGGCTTCGAGGTGATGAAGACGACTGCGGCCATCTCGCCCTTGCGCATCTGTTCGAGCGCGAGCTGATGCGGGATGAAGGTGTTCTGCGCGGCGATGCCGAGACGGCTGAAGATCAGCGGCCCCGAATAGGCGGCGGCGGTTCCAAGCGTGTTGAAATTCACCTTCTTGCCGACGAGATCCTGCAGGCTCTGGATCTCCGGCCGCACGAAGACGTGCAACTCCGAGGGGAAGAGGTTGAGCACATAGGTGACCTTGCGCCGAATCTGCGGCATCTGGGCCTTGTATTCCTCCAGCGCATCGGAATTGATGATCGCTGTGTCGATGCCGCGCAGATAGAGCAGCGAGTTCAGGTTCTCGGTGGCGCCGCGGGTGACGATCGGGAGCAGGTGCAGGTTCGGCCCGTCATCGACGACGCGGGCCATCTCGGCCCCCAGGCGAAGCGGCGCGCCCTCGAGCAGCCCCGCCGCAAGGCCGACGGTCCAGGCGTTCATTTTCTCCTGTTCGGTCGGCGGCGGCCGGATCATGCGTCGCTGCGTAGGAGCGCTGCCCTGCGAGCTCTGCGCCAGCGCCTCGAATGCCGGCACCGCCCCGACCAGTCCTGCAAGCGCGATCAGCAGGAAGAGCTGTCGTCCCCGCATCATGCTCATTCTCGACCTCCCTGTCGCATGGCAGCCGGCCGCGGTCTCAGCCATCCGGCGCCTGCCGCAGCGCCTCGACGCGATCCTTCGCCTCCGCGATGCCGCCGGCCTGCGCCCTCGCGTAGAGCGCGCGCGCCCTCGTCACTTCGCCACGCGTGCCATAGGTTCCCCAGGCCGACAGGACGCGCGGATCATAGGTCTCCGCGAGCATGAAGCTCGCCCGGGCGCTGCCGATCTCGACCGCGCGCTCCAGCACGATCCGGGCGGAGCCGATGTCGCCCTGGCCGAGCAATGCGCTGGCCCTGGCGATCAAACGCGCCGCCTCTGAGCTGTTGCGCGCCTCGGCGACCACGGGCTGCGCTGCCGTGACGGCAGCCACGGCTTGCAGAGGCTTGGACGGCTCGCCGACGGGGGGCGCGGGACGCAGCGACGCCAGTTCCTGCGCCATGGTCGCGGCGCGCTCGCGCTCCTGCTGGAGAAGCTGACGCAAATCAGTGATCGCGGCGTCGCTCGCTTGCCCGAGCCGTCCGGCCTCGTCGCGCGCCTTGCTCAGTTGCGCAGTCCGGGCTTCAAGCTCGCGCTGCGCCGCCGACAGCTCGGCTGCGAGCGCAGAGCGCCGTACGCGCTCCTGCTCGAGCACCTGACGATGCTGTGCGACGTTGGCGGCCTGCTCCTGCCGCGCGGCCGCGACCTGTGCGAGCAGCGCCGTTTTCTGACGTTCAAGCTCCTGTGCCTTCGCGGCCTCCGCCTGTCTCAGCTGCGCCGCCTGGGCCTCGGTCTCGCGCCGCGCGGCGGAGAGCTCGGCCGCCAATGGGATGCGCTGCCCTCGTTCCTCGTCGAGGGCCTGACGATGCTGCACTGCGGCCGCGCTCAGCGCCTGACGCGCGGCCACGGCCTGCGCTATGGCGGCCGCCTTCTGCCGCTCCAGCTCCAGCGCTTGCGCGGCCCTAGCGGCCTCCGCCTGCCTGAGCTGCCCCGCCTCCTCGCCCGCCTTGCGCAGCTGCGCCGCCTGCGCGGCGGCCTCGCGCTGGGCCCCCGCGAGCTCGGCCGCCAGCGCCGTCCGTTGCACGCGTTCCTGGTCGAGCGCCTGGCGATGCTGGGCGGCAAGTGAGCCCAACTCCTGCCGTGCGGCCGCCAGCTCCTGCGCAATAGCCGCGGTCTTCTGCCGCTCCAGCTCCAGCGCTTGCGCGGCCCTGGCGGACTCTGCCTGCCTGAGCTGCCCCGCCTCCTCGCCCGCCTTGCGCAGCTGCGCCGCCTGTGCAGCGGCCTCGCGCTGCGCCATCGCAAGCTCGGCCGCCAGCGCCGTCCGTTGCGCGCGTTCCTGGTCGAGCGCCTGGCGATGCTGGATGGCGAGCAAAGCGAGTTCCTGACGCGCGGCGGCCAGCTCCCGCACATCAGCGGCGGCCTTCTGCCGCTCCTGGAGCGGCTGTGAGTTCATAGCCGTCGCCAGTTGCTTGAGCTGTTCGATGTCCTCGTTCGCACTACGCAGCTGCACCGACCGTGCCTGCAGTTCACGCTGCGAAGCCGCAAGCTGATCCGACAGCGCCGCATGCTGCGCACGCTCGCCATCCATGGCCTGGCGATGTTGCGCCGCGGCTGCGACCAGCTCGTCGCGCGCGGCTGCGGCCTCCCGCGCCTTGGCGGCGGCCTCATCCTGCGCCCGTCGCAACGACTGTTCGCTCCGGGCAGCGTCGTCCCGCAACTGCGCAGTCAGGGCTGCGATCGTGCTCCTGGCCTCGTCCAGCTCCGGCGCCGCAGCTGCCGGCTGCGCCTGGGCCGGGGCTCGGCCGGCGTCCGGTTCGGGATGCCGCCGCGATGGCGCCGCCGCGGCGGCGACCGGGGCTTCGCCGGATGACAGGGCCGCCGGCGCAACCTGTCCGACGTGAGCAGGCTCGAGCCGATCCGCGTTCCGAGGCACCAGCAGGAGCAGGGCCGCGACCGCAAAACCGCTCGCCAGCGGGAAGAAGCGGCGGCGCAGCGACGCCCGGCCGGGGCGCGAGGCGTCGCGCTGCCGGCCGGGTTTGGCCGGGAACTCCTGCCCAGCATCGGGGGCCGCGTTGCGATCCTGCCCGGCCGGCGGCTTGCCTGCCAGCCACGGCCCGGTCCAGTGAGCGGTATCGATGGTCAAGCCCGCGTCATCCCTGGCGGTGACGGCTTTCCCATCTCCCGATGCGCTTTCGATCGCGTCGCGCATATGGCTGACGCCTCTTGGTCGGCGGCATGGCTTGCCCTGGCGAGCCAGGTCACGGGCGAATTCGATCCGGCCGACGCGAACGAAGACGTCCGCATGGAGACGTCTGCGAGAGCCTCGACCGCGCCCTCGCCCGCTTCGAGCTGACCTCAGATCGGAAAGGTTCAGAAGACGAGCAAACGGGCAGGAGATTGCCCGAGCGGGGTACCCCGCCGATTGCCGCCGGCTCGCGCGCTTCGACTAGTCGCTGACGCCCTCGCGCGCGACGATCGCCATCAGTGTCGCCGTCAGCATGGCGCAGAGCTTGGGCTTGCCGTCCGTCACGGCGAAGACCTCGGCCATGGCGAGCGTCAGGGTGCGTCCGGCCTTGACCACTCTGCCCTTCGCGACGAGCTCGTCGCCGGTCGCGGGCGCCAGCAGGTTGATCTTGAACTCGGCGGTGAGGATGCCGTTTCCGGCCGGCATGGTGGTGAGGCCGGCGTAGCCGGCGGCGCTGTCGGCGATGGTCGCGACTGCCCCCGCATGGACGAAGCCGTGTTGCTGGGAGAGATGTGCCGCAGCCGGCATGGCGATCTCGACCTCGCCCGGCGCGACGCGCAAGAGCCGGGCGCCGAGCGTCGTCATCATCGCCTGCTTGGCGAAACTCGTCTCGATCCGGGCGACGAGGGCGGGATCGACCGGCTGGTCAGTCATCGGTGCTCACTCGGCTGCAATCCCGGGTCGAGCCTCGCGCTCGACATGGGCGATCGCAGCGCGCAGCTCGGCCAGTCCAGCGCTTGCCGCGACGCAATGCTCGGCGAGATGGCGGCGGAACAGACGCGAGCCGCGCCGGCCCGGAAACAGCCCGACGAGATGGCGAGTGAAGGCATGCAAACGCCCGCCCCGTTCAAGATGGGCGGCAATATAAGGCTCTAGCGCTTCCAGCATGTCGAAGGCGTCCGCGGCCGGCGCATCCTCGCCGAACAGCAGCGGATCGACAGCGAGCAGCACTTCGGGGTTCTGATAGGCCTCGCGGCCGAGCATGACCCCATCGAGATGGGCGAGATGCGGCAGCCATTCGCGGGGCTGGCGGATGCCGCCGTTGAGCGAGACGATCAGGTCGGGATTGGCCGCTTTGAGGCGATAGGTGCGCTCATAATCGAGCGGCGGGATCTCGCGGTTCTCCTTGGGCGAGAGCCCTTGCAGCCAGGCCTTGCGGGCATGGACGACGAGCGCATCGACGCCGGCCGCGCGCACGGCGGCGGTCAACGCGTCGAGCGCGGCCTCGGGATCCTGGTCATCGACACCGATCCGACACTTCACCGTAACGGGGATGGAAACCGCCGCCTTCATCGCGGCGACACAGTCGGCGACCAGCTGCGGCTCGCGCATCAGGCAGGCGCCGAAGGCCCCGCCCTGGACGCGGTCGGAGGGGCAGCCGCAGTTCAAGTTGATCTCGTCATAGCCGAAATCGGCGCCGATCCTCGCAGCCTGCGCCAGCAGCGCCGGATTGTTGCCACCAAGCTGCAGCGCGACGGGGTGCTCGACATCGTCGAAGCCGATCAGCCGGTGCCGGTCGCCACGCACCACCGCCTGCGCCGTCACCATCTCGGTATAGAGCCGGGCACGCCGCGACAGCAGGCGATGGACGATCCGGCAATGCCGATCAGTCCAGTCCATCATGGGCGCAACGGAGAATCTAAATAATTGATATTGCTGCATTTTTCGAGCGGTTTCAGATCGTTCGATCGGGACGCGTGCACTCACTTCTACGCCACGCCCCCCCCTTTTCCGGCTTTTGGATGCCTTAGTGCACACGGTGCGCACACGACATTGGCCACGTTCCCTAACCTAAAATCCGGCTCTTGGAGAGCCCAGATCCGTCGAGCGGCAATACCTCAACGCGATGGTGATCGCGCTCCTGGCGGTGCCGATCCTGATCCCGGTCCATTTCAACGCCGGGCTCGCCTACCTCCTGAACAGGATCGCCGGCGAGGAGCACGGCGTTGCCGGCCCATCCGCCTTGATCGGAGCCTCCAACTTTTCGAGCTTGCCGTCGCGGCGGCGATCAGTCTGTTCGGTTTCAATTCCGGTGCAACGCTCGCCACCGTGGCTCCCGTGCTGATCGAGGTGCCGGTCATGCTGTCCGTGGTCTGGATCGTGAACCGCTCGAAAGGCTGGTACGAGCGCGGCGGCCCCCGCCCAAAGGTTCGCGCCGCCGAGTAATTCGGCATTCGTCGAAATAGATATTGACAACGTCGCTGCGGCGACGCACGCTATTTCCATGAACGTCGAAGAAGCAGCAAGGCAGCTCGAAGCGCTCGGCAATCCGACTCGTCTTCAGCTCTACCGCGTCCTGGTCCGCGCCGGCCATGGCGGCCTGCCGGTCAATCAGATTCAGGAGCGTCTCGGCATCCCCGCCTCGACGCTCTCGCATCATCTTCAGCGTCTCGTTCAGAATGATCTGGTCTCCCAGGAACGCCAGGCGACGACGCTGATCTGCCGGGCCGTCTATCCGGCCATGGAAGCGCTGCTCGGCTTCCTCGCCGACGAATGCTGCATCGAAGAAGGCTGCTCGGCAGCCTCCGGAAAAGCTGCCTGATCGGCCTTTTTATTTGCCATATAATTCCATGATTCTAGGATAACAGGAGGAAGATCGAATGAGAGAGCTTCCCGTCGCGGTCATCGGAGCAGGGCCAGTCGGGCTCGCCGCGGCCGCCAACCTCATCGCCCACGGCCTGGCCGTGAAGGTCTACGAGTGCGGTGCCCAGGCTGGCGCCAACGTCTCCGATTGGAGGCATGTTCGCCTGTTCTCGCCCTGGGAGTTCAACATCGACCGCGCCGCACGGGCCTTGCTTGAGCCGACAAGCTGGCGGGCGCCGGATGCCGCGGCCTATCCGACAGGCGCTGAGCTCGTCGGCGCGTATCTCGTGCCTCTGGCGCAGACGCCGGCGCTGGCCCCCGTCATCGAGTACGGCGCCCGCGTCACGGCGATCGGCCGGCGAGGCATCGACAAGGTCGTCAGCCGGGATCGCGAGCAGCACCCGTTCCAGCTGTCGGTCACGGACAAGAACGGTCGCATTCGCCGCGAGCTGGCTCGCGCGGTCATCGACGCGTCCGGGACCTGGACATCGCCCAATCCGCTCGGGGCCGGCGGCATTGCAGCGGAAGGCGAGCAAGCTCAGGTCCAGCGGATCGATTATGGGATACCGGATGTTCTCGGCCGCGACCGCGCCGGCTTCGTCGGTCGCACCACGCTGGTTGTCGGCGCCGGCCACTCCGCCGCGAATGTGCTGCTCGACCTTGCCGAGCTCGCTAAGCAGGATGCCACGACCAGGGCAGTGTGGGCGACGCGCGGCACCAATCTGTCACGCGTCTACGGCGGAGGAGCCAATGACCAGCTTGCCGCACGTGGCGATCTCGGCCGGAGGCTCCGACAGCTGGTCGAGGGCGGCAGGGTCGAGCTCGTCGCCGGCTTCGCCTGTGTTGCCGTTCGCGAAGCGGCCGGGCAGATCGTCATCGAGGGCGAGACATCCGCAGGCAGTCGAACGATCGGGCCTGTCGACCGGATCGTCGCCTGCACCGGTCAGCGTCCCGATCTTTCGCTGGCTCGCGAGCTGCGCGTCGAGCTCGATCCCTGGCTGGAAAGCGCTCGGGCGCTCGGGCCGCTGGTCGATCCCAATCTGCACTCCTGCGGCTCGGTGCCACCGCATGGACATCGCGAACTGTCCCACCCCGAGAGCGGTTTCTACACCGTCGGTGTCAAGAGCTATGGGCGAGCGCCCACCTTCCTGATGGCGACGGGCTACGAGCAGGTTCGGTCGGTGGTCGCGGCGATCGCTGGCGATCTGGCCGCTGCCGATGATGTACGGCTGGTCCTGCCGGAAACCGGGGTCTGCACGACTGCGGCAGTAGGCTCCGGCGGATGCTGCGGTGGGCCGGCGCCGGCCGCGACGGAAGCCTGCTGCGCGGACGATGCCGCGGCTAAGGCACAGGGCCAATCCAGTTGCGGTTGCGGGAGCTCCGCGAAGGCGAACGAGGCCGCCCCAGCCCAATGACGACGCTGGCCGCATCGGAGACGAATCCCGCCGCTCGGGCCGGGCTCGCGCTCATCCTGGCGCTCGGCGTCACGCAGGTAGCCGGCTACGGCGCGCTCTACTACGCCTTTGCCGTGCTGGCGCCCGGCATGACCGCGAGCTTCGGCTGGGCGCCCGAATGGACCTATGGCGGCTTCGCTCTCGGGCTGCTCGCAGGCGGTCTTGCCGCTCCCTTTGCCGGACGCCTGGTCGACCGCTACGGCACCCGCCGCATGATGAGCATCGGCAGCGTGCTGGCGAGCCTGTCGCTGCTTGCCCTGTCAAAGGCCGATGGTTTGCTCAGCTACTACGCGGCCATGATCGCCCTCGAGATGGTCGCCACACTCGTCCTGTATGACGCGGCCTTCACAGCACTCACCCAGGCCCATGGAGCCGGCGCCAGGCGGGCCATCAGCAAGCTGACGCTGATCGGCGGCTTTGCCTCGACACTGTTCTGGCCGCTGACGACCGCTTTGCTGACGCATGCGGACTGGCGGATGATCTACCAGATCTATGCCCTCGGTTACCTTGCCGTGGCGCTGCCGCTGCATGCGCTTGCCTTGCCGCGCGGCCGGGCGACGGCCGCAAGACCAATCCAGCCAGGCGAGACGCCGAACACGGTCGGTTACCTCGGCGGCGCAGCTCGCCAACGCGCCTTCGTCCTCCTCGCGATTGCGTTCTCGCTACAGGGCTTCGTCGTCTCGGCGATGTCCGTTCACATGCTGACGCTGTTGCAAGGCTTCGGCTTCAGCGCGGCGCTGGCGGTTGCGCTGGGCGCCATGGTCGGCCCATCACAGGTGACCGGGCGGCTCATCGAGATGCTGTTCGGCACGAATGTGGCACCGGTGACGACCGCCTGGGTTTCGGGAGCGCTGATGCCGTTCGGATTCGTTCTGCTCGTCATCGGCGGCGGCACGACCGTGCTCGCGGGGCTGTTCGCGATCGCCTATGGCGTCAGCATGGGACTGAGTTCGATCGTGCGCGGGACAGTGCCTCTCCAGCTTTTCGGTCCTGCCGGTTATGGGGCGATGCTTGGCAAGCTGTCCGCCCCCGGTCTCGCGATCCGCGCCGCAGCGCCGCTCACATTCGCCGTGATGATGGAGCGCGCGGGGCTCGCGGCGAGCACGGCTGTGCTGGTCACGCTTTCAGGTGCCGCGGCGCTCGCCCTGCTTCTGTTGGCGCGCGGCGTTTCGCGACGATAACCGTCCTCTGATCCAGGCCGGCCTGATGTCGACTTCCGGGCGACCTTCCAATGTCTGCAGTTGGCGCTAGATGGCCAAGCGTTCGCGCTGGCCTGATCGGCTCATATGGGGGGCAGTTCGGAGTTTTCCGCCCATCGTCTAAAAATGGCCCGGCCCGCTCGCGCGACGCCGGGCTCATCCGGATCAGGCGACGCCTCGCGAGCCTTCTTTTCGGCCGCCGACGAACGCAGCAATATCGGGTGCGAGGAGATCGTTTTTTTCGGCCCATGACGCGAACAACCCGCGCGCCGTGTCGGGCTCGATCTCGCCGCGGATCGCAGCCAGGCAGGCCTTCAAGACGAACCCATGGGCTGGGTCGCGCTTGCGCGCCGGCCAGTCGGCCAAGAACATGTAGGCCTCCATGGCCGACGCGATCGCCGTCGGGTGGCCAAAGCCGGTCAGGATCACAACCGGCCGTTCGAAGTCGTCGGATGTCATCATGCAGTCCTCCCGGGGCCGGGAGCGGTTGCCAACGTTGCCATAGCCATATCCTCCTGGAAGCAACATGGATCCGGTTCGGTCGATCGCCGCCTTAAGCGGGCTGTCACTATCGGCGGCTGCCATGATTTTGGTAGGAAGGCTCGCCAGGTCAAGGCCATCGACGCGAACAGACGTTGGCTGCGGTTCACGGCGGGCGCGCGGCGATAAGCCGAGCCTGCTCAGCGATCACGCAGCCCCCAGAGCTTCGGATCGGCCCTGACGGGATCGGCCCAGGCGAGGCGCTGAACCCTTGAAACCCCTCGGCATGGCGAGGCCATGTCGCCCATATCCCATCTATCGCTCGCTGGCGTTCCTGATTGAGATCGGCCTGGTGGACCGCTTGGCGACCGAAAGCGCCTATAGGCTCCTAAAGCGGCCGCCGGCGGAGAACGAGACTCTGCTCTGTCTCGCCTGCCGGTCATGCGGCGAGGTCGACGAGGTGTCGTCAGCGGCCGTGGGGCAAACCCTGGAGTCGATCCTTGCCGCGGCGAGCTTCACGCCCGCCTCGCGCCTGATGGAAGTCGAGGGTGACTTCTCCGATTGTCGCCGACGGTGGAGCCTCTCGCACTCTGGCTGATTCAGGCTTGCCTGGCGGTCACGGGGCAGCTATCTGCGCAACACTATAACATTTCATGGAGCCGCTCGTGTCGAGGAAGTTCGTTGCGATCGCCGTCGCAGTGCTGGCCATGACCGGCGTGGCCGTGGCCAAGCCCCTGAAAGTGGTCGGCCCCTGGGAGATCGCGGGCATTGATCCGGCCCAGTCAGGCTATGTCTTCAGCCGCATGCAGGTCGCGGAGACGCTCGTTTCGGTCGATGCCGACGGCAAGCTGACCGCTGGCCTCGCCACCTCATGGTCCGCCAGCGAGGATGGCTTGACCTGGCGCTTCCGACTGCGTGATGGGGCTCGTTTCCACGATGGCGGCCCGGTGACCGCCGCGATCGTCGCCGACAACCTGCGCAAGGTTCATGGCGGTGCCGGCGTGTTCAGTCAGGTACCGGTCGCGGGCGTCGAGGCCGATGGCCAGGACGTTGTCATTCGCCTGTCGAAGCCGTTCGCCGCGCTGCCGGCCTATCTCGTCAACTTCACCACCATCATCCTGGCCCCGTCCTCGATCGGCTCTTCGGGCAAGGTCGAGCGGATCATCGGCTCGGGCCCCTACCGCGTGAAGAGCCTGACGCCGCCGCTCAACATGCAGCTCGAATCCGCTCCGGAATGGACCGGCGCGAAGCCTGGCATCGCCGAGGTCGAGTATCAGGCCGTCGGCCAGGGCGAGACCCGCGCTTTGATGGCGGAGAGCGGCGAGGCCGATCTCGTCTTCTCGATGCTGCCGGTCTCGGTCGAGCGCCTGAAGCGCAACCCGAATCTCGATGTCCGCATCGCCACGATCCCGCGCACGCGGATGCTCAAGGTCAATGCCGCCTCGCCCTTGTTCAGCGATGTTCGGGTCAGGCGTGCGATCAGCGCCGCGCTCGACCGCGAGGGCACGACGCGCGTCATCCTGCGCAACGCCGGCCTCGCGGCGACGCAGCTCTTCCCAAAGGCGCTGGCCGGCTGGAACGATCCGGAGCTGCCGCCGCTGAAGCGCGATCTGGCCGCCGCCAAGGCGCTCCTCGCCGAAGCCGGCTGGACGCCGGGCGCCGACGGCATCTTGCAGAAGGATGGCAAGCCGTTCTCCTTCACGCTGCTGACCTATGCGAGCTGGCCCGAGCTTCCGCCCATCGCCACTGCGATCCAGGCGCAGCTCAAGCAGGTCGGTATCGACGCCAAGGTCTCGGTCGGCAACAGCTCCGAGATTCCGGCGCGCCATAAAGATGGCACGCTGGAAATGGGGCTCGTCTCGCGCCTGTATTCGATCGTGCCCGACGCCATCGGCACGCTCCGCGACGATTACAAGTCTGGCGGCAGCGACTGGGGCGCGACCGGCTGGTCCAGTGACGAGCTCAACGCGCTGGTCGAGACAATGGCGCAGACCAGCGACCCCGCTGCACGCGCGCCGATGCAGAAGCGGGCGATCGCGATCCTCCAGAGCGAGCTGCCGAGCATCCCGGTGACCTGGTCGGAACTCGCCATCGTCGCCAACAAGCGCGTCACCGGCCTGCGCATCGACCCGCTTGAGGTCAATTACGGGCTCGCCTCGATCCGCTGGGCCCAATAGGCATGCAACGCCTCGTTCTCGCCCGGCTGCTTCAAGCCGGGCTGGTCGTGCTCGTGGTCGGCATCCTCTGCTTCGTGCTGGTGCGGGCCCTGCCGGGCGATCCTGCCATGCGCATCGCAGCCGGGCGCTATGGCCCCGACGCCAACATCACGGAGGCGGCCGAGCATGTTCGTCGCGAACTTGGCCTCGACCAGCCGCTTTTGGTGCAACTCGGCGCTTCGCTCGGGCAGTTGGCGCGGCTCGATCTCGGCCACTCCGTCGTCACCGGCCTGCCGATCACGAAGGAGTTGCGCATCCAGCTCGGCGCCACGCTCTGGCTCTCGGGATCGGCGCTCATGCTGTCGCTGCTGCTCGGGCCGCCGATCGGCCTGCTCGCCGGGTTGAAGCGCGGCGGCTGGGTCGACAACGCCTCGCTCGGCGGCGCGATCGTCCTGCGCTCGCTACCGCCCTTCGTGCTCGGGCTGATCCTGATCCTCGTCTTCGCCATGCTGCTCGGCCTGTTCCCGCCGGCGGGCTATGGCACCTGGCGCGATCTGGCGCTGCCGGCGCTGACGCTGGCGCTCGGCCTCGCGGCCGTTTCCAGCCGTGTCGCCCGCGATGCCGTCGCGGCGGTGGTGCGCACGCCCTACTTCGCCTTCGCGCGGCTGAAGGGCTTGCCCGAGCCGGTCGTCGTGCGCCGGCATGTGCTGCGCAATGCCGCCATTCCCGTCGTCTCCTATCTCGCTTTGCAGGCGATCTACCTGATCGAAGGCGTCGTCGTCGTGGAGACGCTGTTCGGTATCCCCGGCATCGGTCACGCGCTCGTCCACGCCGTCATCGCGCGCGACGTGCCGATGGTGCAGGGCACGGCGCTCGCCATGGGCCTGCTCTTCGTCGTCATTGCGATGGCGGTCGATCTCGCCTGCCATTGGCTCGATCCGAGGCCGAAACGCATATGAGCATCGCCGACGCCACTCTCGTTCCAACAACGCAGCGCGCCTGGCTGACGCCGGCGCGCGCGATCGGGCTCGGCCTGCTCGCCTTGCTCGCGTTGTTTGCTCTGTTCGGTCCGCTGCTGGTCACGGTCGATCCCACCGAGCAGGACTTTGCGGCGAGCCTCGCACCGCCCGGCTCCGACTACCTGCTCGGCGCCGATCGTTACGGGCGCAGCATGCTGGCAAGGCTCGCTTATGGCGCCCGGTTGTCCTTCGGCATGGCGCTGCTGACCGTCGCAACAGCGGCCCTGCCCGGCATCCTGTTCGGCCTGCTCGCAGCCTGGCGCGGCGGCTGGCTCGAACGAGCGCTCGAGCTGGTCGCGACCGTGCTGCTCGCGCTGCCGGGGCTGCTGCTGGTCCTGATCCTGCTCGCCTTCGCGCCCGGCACCTTCGGGCCGCTCTATCTCGGCCTTGCTCTCACGCTCTGGATCGAGTTCTACCGCGTGACGCGTGTCACGGCGGTCAGCGTGCTGAAGCAGCCGCATGTCGAGGCGACGCGGCTTCTCGGCTTCGGCACCGGCTACATCCTGCGAAAGCTCGTCCTGCCCGAGATCGCGCCGATCCTGATCACGCTCGCCGCCTTCGCCATGTCGACCGCGATCATCGCAATCTCGACCTTGAGCGCGATCAGCGTGGGCCTGCGCCCGCCGACGCCGGAGCTCGGCGCGATGATTGTCGAGCTGCTGCCCTACTATGCCGAGGCGCCGCTGCATGTGCTGATGCCTGGCATCCTGATCTTCCTGCTCGTGCTCGGGCTCCAGCTCGCGACTCGGAGCGACGCCCGATGAACGCTCCGGTTCGCTTCCAGTCGTTGACGGTCTCCGGCCTGGAGATCAGCGCCGGTAACACCATCATCGTCCGCGATGTCGCCTTCACGCTCGCGCAGGGACGGCCAGTCACGCTGCTCGGCGCCAGCGGCTCCGGGAAATCGCTCGTCGCTCATGCCATCATGGGCAGCCTGCCGAGCGGCCTTTCGGCGCGCGGCGTCATCAAGCTGGACGATCAGGACCTTCTCGCTGGCAGCCCCGCGCAGACCCGCGCCCGCTGGGGCCGGACGATCGCGATCCTGCCGCAGGAGCCCTGGCTCGCGCTCGACCCGACCATGCGCATCGAAGGTCAGGTCGGCGAGGTTCACCGCCATCTGCACGGCCGGGGATCGGCAGAGGCGCTGAAGAGCACGCACGCCGACCTGACCGAGGTTGGGCTCGGCGACCGGACGCAGGCCTATCCGCACGAGCTCTCGGGTGGCATGTGCCAGCGCGCGGCGATCGCCGTGACGCATGCGGCGGGCGCTTCGCTGCTGATCGCCGACGAGCCGACCAAGGGGCTCGATGCGGCGCTGCGCGCCAGCGTCGTCGAGCGACTTCGCCGGGAGGTCGATCAAGGCCGCCTCCTGCTCACCATCACGCATGACATCGAGGTCGCCGCCGCACTCGGCGGCATGATCGGGATCATGCTCGACGGCGCGCTCGTCGAGTTCGGCCCCGCGGCAGAGCTTCTGGAACGGCCGCGCCACGACTACGCTCGAACCTTGATCGCGGCCGACCCCGCCCGCTGGGCGACTCCTGCCCTGCCGCCGGCCGGCGAACCGGTCGTCTCTGCCAGTGGCCTCGCCAAGCGCTTCGGCGAGAGGGTGCTGTTCGACGATCTGGACATCGCGGTCCGGGGCGGCGAGATCGTCGCGATCGTCGGCCCGAGCGGCTGTGGAAAGACGACCATCGGCAACATCCTCCTGGGCCTGGTCCAGGCCGACCGGGGCGCTGTCCAGCGTGCTTCAGGCATTGCGCCGATTCGCTTCCAGAAGCTCTACCAGGATCCGCCAGCCGCCTTCGCGCCGCACCAGACCTTGCGGCAAGGCCTCGGTGACCTGTTGAAGCTGCACGGGCTCCCCTGGTTTCAGGTCGAGGCGAGTATGGGGCGTTTCGGTCTTGGGCAGGACCTTCTCGATCGTCGTCCGAGCGAAGTGTCCGGCGGGGAATTGCAACGCTTCGCGATCCTGCGCGCGCTGCTGCTCGATCCGATTTTCCTCTTCGCTGACGAAGCGACCTCGCGATTGGATCCGGTCAGTCAGAAGCAGGTCTTCAAGGTCCTGGTCGAGGCGGTCCGCGAGCGCGGCCTCGGACTGCTCCTGGTCACGCATGAGGCCGCGCTCGCCAAAAAACTTGCGTCGCGCATTCTGCAACTTCCGACCTGAAGCTGGCTGGGAAGCCAGCTATCGCTGTCGCAGCGCCTTGGTATGGGCCGGCATCTCCTCGTCCTCGAACAGCTCCGGATGCTCGGCGGCGATGCGAGGCAGCGCGTTCAGGATCTCGCGCAGATGGATGCGCATCGCGGTCGCGGCCATGTCGGGGTCGCCGGATTCGAGCGCATCGACGATGGCGTTGTGCTGGGTGATCAGCAGCGGGATCGGCGAGGTCCCCGGTAGCGAGAGATAGCGCACCCGGTCGGTCTGGGCGCGGGCGCTCTCGACCACCTTGCCTGCATAATCGCAATCGACGATCTCGGCGATCGCCTGATGGAAGGCCTCGTCAAGCATGGTGAAGCGGGTGTAATCGCTCCGCCCGGCGGCCGCGCTCTGTTCGGCGATGAGGCGGCGCAGCAGCGCGACGCCATTCGGATCGATCAGCTTGCTCGCCGCCCGTGCCAGCGCGCATTCCACGGCCTCGCGCACGAAGCGGGCATTGGCGACCTCGCGCAGCGAGATCTTCATGACATAGGTGCCGCGGCTCGGCAGGATCTGCACCAGTCCGGCTTCGGAGAGCTTGATGAAGGCCTCGCGCACCGGCTGACGGCTGACGCCGAAACGGCCGGCGATCTCCTTCTCCGACAGCGCCTCGCCGGGCCTGATCTCGCTGACGATGATCGCCTGGCGCAGGATCGTGACGAGCTGCGGCGCGATCGGGTCGCGAAGGCGGAGCTGGACGTCCATGAGCGAAACTCCTTCGCCAGCCGTGGTGATATTATACCGGTATGGTGGCCTAACGGCAAACGCAGTGGGTCAGCTTTCGCGCTTGCGCAGCAGATAGGTGTCCATGATCCAGCCGTTCTCGGCGCGGGCCGCCGCGCGGGTTCTGACGATCTCGTCCGAGGTTTCGGCGAGGGACCCGGAAGCCAGAACCTCCTGCGGCGTGCCGAGATAGGCGCCCCACCAGATATCGAGTTCGGCCGGGTCGATCTTGGCGAAAGCCTGCTCGCCGTCGAGCATGACGACCGTGCTGCCGGCCTCGTCGTGGAAGCCATCGTCGGCGAGCTTGCGGCCGGTGGTGATGGTGACCGGCTCGCCGATCCGGTTCAACACCAGCCGATGCGCCGCCGCCAACGCCTGGACTGAGGTGATACCGGGGATGACGTCGTAGTCGAATATGAGCCCGCGGGCGCGCACGGCCTCGATGATGCGCAGCGTGCTGTCATAGAGCGAGGGGTCGCCCCAGACCAGCAGCGCGCCGGTCTGATCCTCGCCGAGTTCCTGGCGGAACAAGCGCTCATAGCTCTCGGCCAACGCCGCATGCCAGTCGTCGACACTGCCGCGGTAGTCATCGCCCGCTTCGGCACGCTTCGGCACGGTTAGTGGCACGGAGCGCCAGCGATCGTGCTCGATGTAGCGCCGGCAGATCTCCTCTCGCAGTTCGCGCAGGGCGGACTTCTCGGCGCCCTTGTCCGGCACGAAGACGACGTCGACGCTGTTCAGCGCCCGCACCGCCTGGATCGTGACGTGCTCGGGATTGCCGGAGCCGATGCCGATGATCCTGATCCTGCGCATGGGCACCTCTGCTGCGTTCGAGGCGCCGCATAGCACGATCCGGTCGGGGCGCGTCATGCTCGGGCGCAGACCCGAGCATCTCATTCCGGAGATTCTCGGGTCTGCGCTACGCTTTGCCCGAGAATGACGGCCTCCACCTACCCCAGCAGATTGCGGACCGTGCGCATGAAGACGCGGGCGCCGGGCGCGATGATCGCGTCTGGGAAGTCGTAGTCGGGATTGTGCAGCGGCGGCGTATCGCCGGAGCCGAGCAGGAACATCGCCGATTTCGAGGAGCGGCCGAACAGGCCGAAATCCTCCGAGCCGCGCTGCGGCGGTGTCTCGCCGTGCGCGATGCCCTCCTCGTCGCAGGCGCGGCGCAGATGCGCCACCGCCTCGGGATGGTTTTCGCAGTGATGGAAGATGTCGTGATAGTCCATCGCCACGGAAAGCCCGCCGGCCGAGGCTGCCTCGCGCACCAGCGCCTCGGCCTCGGCGCAGAGCGAGCCCATCAGGGCATCGCTGAGCGTGCGCAAGGTCGCCCAAAGCTCGGCGCGGCCGGGCGTGATGCCGAAGGCCGGCTCACCCATGCTGGCATGAGTGACGGTGACGAGGCGATAATTGCCCTCGAGCGCACCGCCCGGCCCGAGCGCGGTGAGCTCCGGCATCAGGCGAGCGAGCGCCTTCATCGGCGAGACCGCATGCTCGGGCGTAGCGGCATGCGAGGTGTGGCCGGTCAGCACGATCTTGAGACCGCGCGAGGCGCAATTGGCCGGCCCTTCCGATATCCGGACGGACCCAAGCGGCAGGCCGGGCTTGTTGTGCGATGAGAAGGAGAAGTCGGGCGCGATCTCCTTGAATTTCGGATCGGCGATCACGGCGGCGGCGCCGGCCCCCGTCTCCTCCGCCGGCTGGAACAGCAGGATCGCGCGCCCGCGCTGCGGCCGCTGCCGGCCGAGCCCGCGCGACAACGCCGCAACCGTGGCCATATGGCCATCATGGCCGCAGAGGTGGCCCTTGCCCGGCACCTGCGACGAATGCGGCACGCCGGAGAGGTCCTCGATCGGTAAAGCGTCGAGCTCGCAGCGGATCAGCACGGTCGGGCCGGCCTCGGCGCCTTCGTAGACCGCTGCGACGCCATGGCCGCCGAGATCGGTCACAACGCGGTCGGGCGCGCTCGGCGCGAGGAAGCCGACGATCGCCTTCGCCGTCTCGCGCTCCTCGCCGGAGACCTCCGGGGCGCGGTGGAGGGCATGACGCAGCTCGATCAGCTCGACTATGTCGGAATTGGTGAGAAACATGCCTGGCGCCTCCTCGGATGGTTTGCTCCGAGCATCACCAGCGCGCCGGCGCGTTCAACCCCTGCCGCCGCCCGGCCCAGGCAGGCGGTCATGCAGCCGGCTCACGCCGCCAGCAACCCCAGCGCCCGCTCGATGCGCGAGCAGCCGCCGCGACCACGAGCCTTGCGATAGGCGCGGCTGAGGCGGCCGCTGGCATAGGCATCGACGACGATGGCGTGGACATAGCTTTTGCGGACCACGGCCGGCGTGTTCACCAGCCGCTCGGCGATGGCACGCATGATGTCGGCGAGCTGGCGCTTGCGGCCGCGCTCGCTGGCGGCGATCTCGGTCGACAGCAGCAACTCGGCCGCCGCGGCATTGGCGGCGAGCATGCGCAGATCCTTGCTCGACACGGACAGGCCAGCCGCTTCCTTCAGATAGGCGTTGATGTCGGCGGCGTTGATCGCAGCGACCGCGCCGTCCTCGGCCCGGTATTGGAACAGGCGTTTGCCTGGCAAGGTCTTCAGCCGCAGCAGAGCGCGCGCAAGCGGGGCGTCGTCGCGGCCGCAGACGATATCCTTGCCGCCCTTGCCGCGGAAGGCGAGAGCGACATGCCTCCCAGTGATGTCGACATGGCGCTTCAGCAAGGTCGAGGCGCCATGGCTGCCATTGGTGCGGGCATAGACCTCGTTGCCGACACGGATATGGCAGCGATCGATGATCGCAGCGGCACAGGCGAGCGCCTTGCGGCGCGACAGCTCCCGATCCTTGAGATCGGTGGCGATGCGCTCGCGCAGCTTCGGAAGGGCGGCGATCACATGGCCAAGGCGCTTGAGCTTGCGGCGCTCGCGCACCTTCTCCCAGTCGGGATGGTAGCGATGCTGGATGCGGCCGGCATCGTCGCGCCCGGCTGCCTGAAGATGGGCGCGCGGATCGGCGGCGATGCGGACGTCCTGATAGGCCGGAGGAATCGCCAGCGAACGGATGCGGGCGAGCGTCTCCTCGTCGGTGATCCTGCCGCCGTCGACGTCGCGATAGCCGAAATTGCGACCAACCTTGACCCGGCGAATGGTGAGATCGTCGATGGTCGCACGGCGCAGTCGGCCGGACGACCTGGCCTTGTCCTCGGGCTTGGCGACCATGACCCTTCTCCGCAACGCGACGAGCAGCGGAGGAATGCGGGAGACGGCGGGAGGTTCCCTCGCTCGTCATTGCGAGCGGAGCGAAGCAATCCAGGGGGACGTAGAGCCCTGCCGCCCTGGATTGCTTCGTCGCTACGCTCCGCGCAATGACGGGAAGCGGCCTACCGCTTCGCCCGCGCCACGATCTGCGTCGGGTTGACGAAGCGCAGCGCGATGATGAGCCAGACCAGCGTCGTCACCATGTAGATCACCGCCATGGCGTCGATCGACTGCACGGCGCGCACGCCGGCGGCGAAAACCGCGTAGTAGAGCGCGACCACCAGCGTCTGGCTGGTCGGGCCTGCCGTGAGGAAGGTCAGCTCGAACATCGCGATGGTGCGGACCAGCACCAAGAGCAGCGCGGCGAGGATGCCGGGCATCAGCAGCGGCAGCAGGACGTGGATGAAGAGCTTGAAGGTGTTGGCGCCGAAGACGCGGGCCGCCGCCTCGATCTTGGTATCGATCTGCTCGATGAAGGGGATCATCACCAGGATGACGAAGGGCACGGTCGGCACGAGGTTGGCGAGCACCACGCCCGACATCGAGCCGGCAAGGCCGGTGCGGTAGAGCACCGTGGCCAGCGGGATGCCGAAGGTGATCGGCGGCACCAACAAAGGCAGCAGGAAGAGCAGCATGATCAGCTTCTTGCCGGGGAAGTCGCGCCGCGCCAGCGCATAGGCGGCGGGCACGCCGATCAGCCCGGAGAGGAAGACGACGAGGAAGACGATCTGGAAGGTCACCGTCAGCACGTCGCCGAGCTGGAACTCGCTCCAGGCGGCGCCGTACCAGCGCGTCGTCCAGCCATCGGGCAGCCAGGAGCGCAGCCAGCGCGTCGAGAACGAGCTCGTCACCACCGCGGCGATCATGCCGAACAGGTTGACGATGAAGAAGCCGATCAGCGTCCAGTTGGCCGCGGCCCAGAGCTTGGTGGAAAGGCGGGTGTCTTTCACCATGACGCTCAACCCTTCCCGCCGCCGGCCGGGCCGCGATAGAGCATGCCGCGCAGGCCGAGCACCGCGACGACGATGGCGAGCTGGACCATGCCCATGATCATCGCGACCGCCGAGGCCATCGAGTAATCGTATTCCTCGAAGGCGGCCTGGTAGGCGGCGATCGAGATGACGCGCGTCGGTCCTGCCGGCGCGCCTAGCAGCACCGCCGAGGGGAAGACCGAGAAGGCCTGGACGAAGGAGAGGCAGAAGGTGATGGCGAGGCCCGGCAACAGCAGCGGGAAGAGGATGTGCTTGAAGCGATCCCAGGGCCCGGCGCCGAGCGTCGCTCCGGCCTGCTCCAGCGCCGGATCGACGCCAGTCAGATAGGACAGGGTCAAAAGGAAGGTGAAGGGGAAGCCGGTGATGACCAGCGAGAGCATCACGCCCCAGTAATTGTGCAGCAACTTGACCGGCGAGGAGATGATGCCGAACGTCATCAGCGTCCGGTTGAACCAGCCCTGTGGGCCGAGATAGTTCAGGAGCCCTTCGGCGACCAGCACGGTGCCCAGCGTGATCGGGATCACCAGGATGGTGGTGAGCAGGCGCTGGTTCTTCATCAGCCTGACGCGGAAGGCGATCGGTATCGCCAGCAGCAGCGTCACGATCGTCACCGGCATGGCGAGCCAGAGCGTGGTCGCGATCGTGCCGTAGAGGAAGGAATCGGAGAAGAAGCGCTGGTAGTTCGCCAGCGCGCCGCCGGCCTTGGGATTGAAGGACAGGAACAGCCCGTAGAAGAACGGGTAGATGAACAGCGCCAGCAGGAAGATCACCGCCGGCAGGACGAGCAGGGTCAGCCCGTCGAGGCCTCGCGCGGCGAGGCGCTGCTTCAGCGGGATGTCGGCGGCTGCGCCGGAGGCGGTGTTCATGCGCCGCCTCCGAAGACGAGGACGCGGTCGGGCGCGGCGGCGAGGCGAATCTCGGTGCCGGGCGCGATGCGCTTGTCGGCCAGGAAGGTCAGCGGCGTGTCGTCGGCCATGCGGGCGAAGCCGACGAATTCACGGCCGTGGAACTCGGTCGAGACGACCTTGGCGGCGAGCCCGGGCGCACCGTCGGCAACCGGGCGGAGGTCCTCGGGGCGGATCGAGATATGGGCGCCCTGTCCGGCCGCAACCGGCGAACGGACCCGCCCGGCGACGCCGACCTCGCCGACCGTGACCGTCGCCTGCTCGGCCGTGGCGGAGACGACGCGGCCGGCGACCTTGTTGCGGAAGCCCATGAACTCGGCGACGTCGAGATGGTCCGGCCGCGAAAACAGGTCCTCCGGCCCGCCGACCTGGCGGATCTCGCCATCGCGCATCACGACGATGCGGTCGGCGAGCGACAGCGCCTCCTCCTGGTCGTGGGTGACATAGATGGTGGTGGCGCCGAGCGTGTTGTGGATGCGCCTGATCTCGGCGCGCATCTCGAGACGCAATTTGGCATCGAGATTGGAAAGCGGCTCGTCCATCAACACCAAGGGCGGCTGGACTGCGATGGCGCGGGCGATGGCGACGCGCTGCTGCTGGCCGCCGGAGAGCTGGCCCGGCAGCTTCTCCTCCTGGCCCTGCAGGCGCACCAGCGCGACCGCCTCGGCGACGCGGCGCTCGCTCTCAGCCTTGGCCATGCCGCGCATCTTCAGGCCGAAGCCGATATTCTTCTTCACGCTCATATGCGGGAAGAGCGCGTAGCTCTGGAAGACCATGCCGAAGCCGCGCTCTTCCGGACGGAGCGGATCGATGCGCTTCTCGTCGAGCCAGATGCCGCCGCCCGTTGCCGGCAGCAGCCCGGCGATCAGGTTCAGCGTCGTCGACTTGCCGCAGCCGGAGGGGCCGAGCAGCGCGATGAACTCGCCCTGCTTGATGGTCAGCGACACGTCCTTGACGGCGTTATGGGTGCCAAAATCGCGGCAAAGCCGGTCGAGCCTGAGTTCGCGGAAGTTCGCGGCATGTATCGACATGAAGGACCATCAAGTTCGAACGGATGGGCGGCCCTACCGCCGCAGGCGACAGCAGGACGACAGGCCGGTCAAGGACCGGCCTGTCTGGTGATGCAAAGGAGACTATTTGCGCTTGGCGCCGCCGACCTGCTCGTCCCAGATGCGGAAGGCGACGACCATCTTCTCGGGCTCGAGCGGGGTCTCCATCGGGTTCTCGGCGATCAGCTTGTCGTATTCCGGCCGGCCGAACTCGGCGATGGCCTTCTGGCTTGAGGCCGGCGCCATCGAGAGCGGCACGTCCTTCACCGCCGGGCCCGGATAGAAATAGCCCTCGTCATAGGTGTAGGCCTGCTGCTGCGGCGTCAGCATGTGGCGGATCAGGTCGAGCAGCACGGCAAGCTTCTCGTCGGAGACGCCCTTGGGGATCATCATGTACTGGGCGTCCGTGACCCAGTGGAAACCCTTCAGCGCCTGGATCTTCGCCTCCTTCGGCACAACGCCGAGGACGCGCGGGTTGATGTCCCAGCCCGTGGTCGAGACGATGATGTCGCGCGAGCCGTCGCCGAGCTCCTTCATCGTCGCGCCAGTGCCGCCGGGATAGTATTCGATGTTCTCGCCGAGTGCCTTGAGATAGGCCCAGGTCTTGTCCCAGCCCTTGGCCGGATCCTTGGGATCGCTGTCGCCGAGGATATAGGGCAGCCCCATGATGAAGGTGCGGCCCGGGCCGGAATTGGCCGGGCGGGCATAGAGGAAGCGGTTCTTGTTCTGCTTCGTCCAGTCGAGCAGCTCCTGCGCCGTGGTCGGCGGGGTCTTGACCTTGTCGGGCATGTACTCGAGCAGCGGGCCGGACGGGTAATAGACCATCGCCATGGCCTGGCCGCGCCCAAGATTGTGCATGGCGAGCGCAGGCTTCAGGTAGATGTCCTCAGGCTTGGGCAGCTCGGCCGCGAAGCGCGGCAGCAGCTCGACCCAGAGCTTCTGGTCGATGCCGGCCGAGAGCACGTCGAGGCCGCCGATGACGAAGTCGATGTCGAGGCGGCCGGCGTCCTGCTGCGCCTTCAGCTTGGCTGGCAGCTCGGGAGCAGGTGCCTTGGTGAAGACCATCCGCGAGACGGCCTTAGGGTTGGCCTTCGGGTAGTTTTCAAGCGGCGTCTGGACCAGGGCGAGCGCCCCGCCGACGTCGATGACGCTGATCGTGAGCGGCGACGCCGGCAGCTTGAGCGTTTGAGCGAATGCGCCCGGTACGGCCGCGATGCCGGCGATGCCAGCGACGCCGCCGAGGAATGTACGGCGATGGATCGTATCCTGGACCATGATCTCCCCTCCCGGCGGCTTGTCCGCCTGCTGTTTCCCCAGCCCGTTGAAGCGCGCTCTTGCGGCGTTTTCGGCGCCGTCGCTTATTGACGTCGCGGCTTTCGGAGTTGACGCCTCCGTTCGAGCCGGTATCCTAGTATACTAGTGAACAAGAGCTTGGCAATGGGCATCGCCGCGGCGAGACAGAGCACCGACCAGATCTACCGGGCGTTGCGCGGCGACATCCTGAACGCGGTCCTGCGTCCGGGCGAGTCGATCTCGGAGGCGCGCATGGCGCTGCAGTTCGGGGTCAGCCGCACGCCGGTGCGCGAATCCTTCAAGCGGCTGGTCGAGGACGGCTTCCTCGTCGTCGTGCCGCAGGTCGGCACTTTCGTCGCGCCGATCGACCTCGCTGCGGTCTATGACAGCCAGTTCGTGCGCGAGACGCTGGAGTGCCGCACGGTCGCACTGGCGGCGAAGAACATCGATGCCGACGGCAAGGCCAAGCTCGACGAGCTGATCCGCCAGCAGGAACAATTGCTCGCGGCTGGCGACCGCGCCGGCTTCTTCCGCAGCGACGAAGCCTTCCACGCCGAGCTCTCCCGGCTGTCGGGCCATCCTTCGGTCTGGAGCCTGATCGAGAGCGTCAAGGCCCAGCTCGACCGGGTGCGCTGCCTGTCGCTGGAAACGAGCGGCTGGTCCGACATGATCCTGCGCGAGCATCGCGAGATCGCCGCGGCAGTCGCCTCCAGCGACGAGGTGAAGGCCGAGCGCACCATGCGGGCGCATCTGCGCACCGTCTTCGATGCGATCGAGGCGATCGCCCGCGACCATGTCGAAGCCTTCGCGGCAAGCGGCGGCCTCAGCAAACCCACCTGATAAGGCCGCGATAACGGCCATCCAAGAGGAAACGCGACGATGGAACAGACCTGGCGCTGGTTCGGCCCGGACGATGTGGTGACGCTCGCACAGGCCCGGCAGGCGGGCGCGCGCGGCATCGTCAACGCGCTGCACCAGATCCCCTATGGTGTGGTCTGGAGCGTCGAGGAGATCGAGAAGCGCAAGGCGATCATCGAGGCCGACAAGAGCCTCGGCCTGCGCTGGTCCGTGGTCGAGAGCTTGCCGATCCATGAGGATGTCAAGATCGGCGAAGGCGACCTTGAGAGCATCTTCGCCAATTATCGCCAGTCGCTGCGCAACCTCGCCGCCTGCGGCATCGAGGTGGTCTGCTACAACTTCATGCCGGTGCTGGACTGGACCCGTACCGACCTCGCCCAGCCCCTTCCCGGCGGCGGCACGGCGCTGCGCTTCAACCTGCATGAATATGTCGTCGTCGACCATTTCATGCTGCAGCGGCCGGGCGCCGATGAAGGCCATTCCGCCGAGGTCATGGACAGGGCCAAGGCCTGGTTCGAGCGCTCCTCGGAAGCCGACCGGGCCAGGCTGATGGCCAATATCATGGCAGGCCTGCCCGGCGCCTATGACCGTTACGACGTGCCGGGCCTGAAGCGCATCCTCGCGCGCTATGCGGATATGAGCCATGACGGCCTGCGCGCCAATCTCAAGCGCTTCCTCGAAGCGGTGATCCCGACCGCCGAAGAGGTCGGCATCCGCATGTGCATCCATCCGGACGACCCGCCGCGGCCGCTCTTCGGCCTGCCGCGCATCTGCTCGGACGAGGACGACATCGCCTTCATCCTGGGCGCGGTCGACAGCCCCTCGAACGGGCTCACGCTCTGCTCGGGCTCGCTCGGCGCCAATCCGAAGAACGACGTGCCGGCCATCGCCCGCCGCTTCGCCGACAGGATCTGGTTCGCGCATCTGCGCAACGTCGCCAAGGACCCGGACGGCTCCTTCATGGAGGCCGAGCATCTCGGCGGCGACACCGACATGGTCGCCCTGGTCGACGCGCTGATGGCCGAGCAGACCCGGCGCAAGGCGGCCGGCTGGAAGCACTGGCGCATCCCGATGCGCCCCGACCACGGCCACGAACTGCTCGACGACGCCAAGAAGGGCTCCTTCCCGGGCTACCCGGCGGTCGGCCGCCTGCGCGGCCTGGCGGAGCTGCGCGGCGTGATGACGGCGCTGTCGAGCGTCAAGGGATATGCGAGCTGAGGGAGGCGGCGCGGCGACGATGCTCGCGCTCGACCATCTGACCGTCATCGCGCCGACCCTGACTGAGGGCGTCGCGCATGTGCGCGCCTGCCTCGACCTCGACCTGCCGTTCGGGCAGCGGCACGCCTATATGGGCACTCACAACCACCTGCTCCAGCTCGGTGACGCGACCTATCTGGAGATCGTCGCCCTCGACCCGCAGGGTATAGAACCGCCCTGCCCGCGCTGGTTCGGGCTGGGCGATCAGAGACAGGTCCGGGCTGATTGGGATGCCGGCCGGCGTCTGCGCGGCTGGGTCGCTAGGACCGACGCGATCGACGCCGTCATCGCCGGGCGCGAGCATATCTTCGGCAGCAAAGTTTCGCTGCCATGGGCCGAGCCGCTCTTCGATTTCGCTATCCCCGAGGACGGCTCGCTTCCGCTAGGAGGCGCAGCGCCTTCGGTCATCGACCGGCGTGGCAAGCCGCGCTCGATGGCGACGATGGCCGATCTCGGCGCCCGGCTGCAGTCGCTCTCGCTGGAGCATCCCGACGCGACTGGGATCGCCAAGCTCTACCGGGAGCTCGAGATTGATCGCCCACCAGCCATCGCCCATGGCCGTGAGCTGCGCTATCGCGCGCAGATCGAGACGCCGGCCGGCATGAGGGAGCTATGCTGACGCCGCGCCTCTGCCGGGTCTTTCAGGCCAGGATGCGCTGATCAGCCAGATGGACAAGCCGCCCGCCCGCGATGGTCGCGACGATGCGCGGCTGCGGCTCCGGCGCCACGAGAACGAGATCGGCACGCTTATCGGGCGCGATGACGCCGCGATCGGACAAGCCCAGCGCCTGCGCCGGCCCTTGCGAAACCAGCCGCCAGGCTGTGGCGAAATCGGTTGCGCCCTTGCGCGCAAGGATGAAGGGCGCGAGCGGCAAGGCCGGATAGTAGTAGTCCGAGGCGAGGATCGTGCAGAGCCCTGCCCGCACCATCGCCTCGGCCGCCGGGCAATCGATATGCGAGCCGCCGCGTACCACATTCGGCGCGCCGAAGACGATCGCCTCGCCATGGGCTGCGGCCTCGCGCGTCGTCGCCTCGTTGATCGGGAACTCCGCGACTGCGACGCCAAGGCCGCGATACCAGCGCCGCATCTGCGGCGTCATGTCGTCATGCGACATGGTTGGGACGCATGCGGCACGGGCCGCCGCCGCGAGGCGTTCGATCGAGCCCGGCACCTCGTCCCTGCGGTTCCAGACATTCTCGACCAGCGCCATGAAGTCCTCATGGCTCAGCCCGGTGCGCTCGACCATCTTGGCGACCTTGTCCGGCCGGGCGCGCGATTTCAGGATGCCGCCGGTATGGTCGTTGAAGGCGAGCACGCCGACGCGGCCGCTCCCGAGCCAGTCGAGGATCTCGACTTCGGCGGCAAGATTGAAGGTCTCGTGGCGCAGATGAAAGCGGGTGTCGGCGCCGAGCTCGGACTTCAGCGCCGCGATCCGCTCGACCAGAAGGCGGGCATTGTCGGCACCACGCAGGCCCGGCTCCCATGACCAGGTGACGCCGTGGAAGGCCGTGGTGATGCCGCTTGCCAGAATGGCGCGGTCGGCGTCGCGCAGCGCCAGGTCGATATCGAAGGCGACGCCCGGCCGCGGCATGATGTGCCGCTCGAAGGCGTCGCCATGGCAATCGACGATGCCGGGCAAGACATAAAGACCGCGCGCGTCGAGGCGCAGCGCCCCGGCCGGAGCGGCGCCGTCGAGGCCGAAGACAATCTCGCCCTGCGTGACCAGATCGGCGCGGATGAGCGTGTCGACCAACACCTTGCCGCCGGTGATATGCAGACTCAACGCCCCGCCTCCGTCCTGAAAGGACGGCGCGATTGGGCGCTCTTCATGACATGGCGATGACGCCCGTCTCAGCCGGCAAGGAGCGCGACGCCCGCCAGCACGAGCCCGCCGCCAGCGACGCGGGCAAAGAGCGGCGCGCGGGCCGCAAGCGCCCCGGCCAGGACGATGCCGATGATATGGAGCGCCGCCGTCGCGAGCATGAAGCCCACGGCATAAGCGAGGCCGCTGGCATTTTCGGGCAACTCGGCGCCATGGGCGAAGCCGTGGAAGATCGCGAGGATGCCGCAGGCGAGCGTGCCCGCGACGAGCGGCGGCGAGGCCTTCAGCGCGACCGCGGCGCCGAGGATGATCACCGAGAAGGCGATCCCCACCTCGACACCTGGCAAGGTGCCGCCGGCCATGCCCCAGGCGCCGGCCAGCGCCATGGTGCCGACGAAGGCGGCGGGATAGGCGATGCGCGCCTTGCCGCCGACCAGCCCGGCCCAGAGGCCGACCGCGACCATGGCCAGCAGATGGTCGAGCCCGATCAGCGGATGCAACAGGCCATGAATGAAGCCGTCGACCGGCCCGGCGCCGGTATGGGCGAAGGCGGGGGCCGAAGCGAGGGTCAGCAGCATGGCAAGGAGTCCAGTCGCGCGCATCGTCATTGTAAAGCCATCCTCAGCTCAGGACCGGCGCCTTCAGGCCGCCGGCGGTCTCGATGAAATCGACGACCAGGTCGACGCCCTCCCCCGCCCGCGTATTGGTGAAGGCATAGGGGCGCCTGCCGCGCATGGTCTTCGAGTCCCGGTCCATCACAGCAAGATCCGCGCCGACATGCGGGGCAAGATCGGTCTTGTTGATAACGAGCAGGTCGGAGCGGGTGATGCCCGGCCCGCCCTTGCGCGGGATCTTCTCGCCGGCGGCGACATCGATCACATAGATCGTCAGGTCGGCGAGCTCGGGCGAGAAGGTGGCGGCGAGATTGTCGCCGCCGGATTCGATCAGGATCAGGTCTAGCGTCGGAAACTTGCCGCGCATCTCCGCGACGGCGGCGAGGTTGATCGAGCAATCCTCGCGGATCGCAGTATGCGGGCAGCCACCGGTCTCGACGCCCATGATCCGCTCCTCCGGCAGCGCGCCGGAGACGGTGAGAATGCGAGCATCCTCCTTGGTGTAGATGTCGTTGGTGATGGCGCAGATCTCGTAGCGGTCGCGCATGCGCTTGCAGAGCGCCTCCATCAGCGCGGTCTTGCCGGAGCCGACCGGGCCGCCGATGCCGACGCGCAAGGGGCCGTGGGGGGAACGGGTCATCGATCAGGGTCCTTGCAGGAGCAGCACCGCATAGCCGGCCGCAATCAGCAGGCAGAGCGGCGAATAATAGCGACGGTCGTAGCTGGCGAAAGGCTCGCGCGGATGCAGTCGCCGCCAGGCCGGCAGGAAGCCGGCGACGCCACGAAGCAAGAACACCGCCATGATGGCGAAGCCCCCGAGCAGGATGAGCCGTCGCAGGGCGGCTGCATCGGATACCCATGTGAGAAGCAGCGGCCAGATCGCCGTCACGGCGATCGCCAGCGCGACCAGCAGGCAGAGTCCGGATGACGGCATGCGCTTGGCCTGCGCATTGCCGATGACGGTCGCGACCAGCTCATCCTCGGTCGCTGCGGGCCAGAGGCCGCCGCGGCCCCAATAGGCGTGCAGTCCGGCGATGACGGCAAGAAGCGAGGCCAGCGCGATGGCGATTGCCGCGGTCATGAGCGGAACAGCCGCGAATACTGGGTTTCGTGCCGCAACGAGGCGAGATCCGAGCGGAAGACGCAGCCGCCGAGATCGTCGAGCCCCATCCCCTCGGCCCGAACGGCCGCCTCGTGCAAGGCCGGGGCCAGCCGGGCGATGACCCTCTGGCCGTCGGTCTGGCCGACGATGCCGAGCCGGACCGCCGCCGAGACGAGATTGGCGACGAAGGCGAGCGCGAAGGCTTCCAGCGAGGACTGCAACGGCAGGCCGTGGCCGCTGGCGGCGGCGCCGACCGCAACGGGATAGGCGACGTCGCCGGGCCAGGCTGCGCGCAGCGCCTCGATGGCTGCCCAAGGCCAAGAGGCGGCGATGGCGGAGACGAAAGCGTTGCCCTGGGTCACCGCCTCAAGTCGGCGCTCGGCCGAGTTGGCCAGGGCGAGCGCCAGCTCCCCGACCTTCCGCAGCGCCGCGGCATCGCCCTCCCCGCTCGCCCGCCAGGCGGCCGCGAAGAGGATGAGGTCGTTGCGCAGCGCGCCGTGCTCGACGAGAGCATCGAGCCAGTCTGCGAGGCCCTCGGCGTCGGTGAGGTCGCCTGCTTCGAAGGCCCACTCAAGCCCATGCGAATAGGCGAAGCCGCCGACCGGAAAGGCCGGCGAGAGCCAAACCATCAAGGGCAGCAGCGCGCCCTGCATGGCTCAGTGATCGTGCTTGTGGCCCTTGTGGCCATGCTCATGACCATGATGGCCATGATCGTGCTTGTGACCGTGGTCGTCATGATGGTGGTGATCATGGCCGCAGCCGCAGGAGGCGCCGTGGGCGTGCTCGTGGGCATGCGTGTGGTGATGCTCGTGGCCATGATCATGGCCGTGGCCGGCATGGGAATGGCCATGGTCGTGGTTGTGCTCATGCCCATGGTCGTGATGATGATGGTGGCCGTGGTGATCATGGCCGCAATCGGCGTGATCATGGTCATAGGCGCCGCGCTCAGGCTGGAACGGCCGCTCGACATCGGCCATCGCGCAGCCCTGGCCGCGGACCATCTCGGCCAGCACATGGTCGTGCTCGATATAGATCGCGGTCGCAGTGATCTCGGCCGGGGTGTGGCGGTTGCCGATATGCCAGGCGACGCGCGCCAGCCGCAGCGGGTTCTCGGCGGTGATCTCGATCAGCTTCTGCGGCGCGGCCTTGATCAGCACGAGCGAGCCGTCCTCGAGCTTGACCGCATCGCCGTCGTTCAGCGCGGTCGGCTTGTCGAGGTCGAGCAGGATGTCCTGCCCGCCATCTCCCTTCAGCGCGACACGGCGGCGGTTGCGATCCTCATGGTCGAGGGTGAGGGTCTCGACGACCCGGTCCTGCTTGACCGCGGCCTTGCGGACGACGGAGATGGCGCGCTGCATGGAAAAACCCGTGGCATGATGGATCAGAGGCGATCGACCGATCGCGGTTCCACCACTTCGATCACCGGAGCGGCGCTGACGCAAGTCCCGGCGATGGCGAGGAAGGCCTTGAGATGGGCCTGCTGCATGTGCCGGTCGACATCGGCGCGCCTCTCCCAGCTCTCGACGCTGGTGAAATGACCGGGGTCGGTGAGGCTTTCACAGATGTCATAGCCGAGGCAGCCCTGCTCGCGACGCGTCGCCGCAATGCAGTCGCGCGCCGCCGCAAGGAAGCGCTCGCGCTCTGCGGGGAGAACCCGGGCGCGGGCGATGACGAGGACGGGATCGGACATGCTGGGCGGGTCTCCGCGGTTACGCTTGCGCTAGGTACCGCGGAGGGTTGCGACCGGATGCGCCGGCTGAGCGGTTCGCTGAAAAAAGGCGCCCATGATTTCAGCGATTATTGCCCGAATTTTTGGCACATGACTCGACGGTGGCAATCCGAACCTGGTCTGCGGGGCCCGCCCGGCCACACCCGCGCAATCCTCGCCAACGAGCGGCTGGACACTCAGTACAAAAAGTACCGTTGGGCCAGCGGCAGCTCTTTCGCAGGCTCGCAGACCAGCAATTCGCCATCCGCCACAACCGCATAGGTCTCCGGGTCGATCTGGATGTCCGGCGTCGCGTCGTTGTGGATCATGCTCTTCTTGGAGATGCCGCCGCGCACGTTCTCGACCGCGACCATCTCCTTGTCGGTGCCGAGCCGGCCCTTGAGCCCGTTCGCCATCGCCGCCTGCGAGACGAAGACCAGGGAGGTCGCCGTCACGGCCTTGCCGAAGGCGCCGAACATCGGCCGGTAATGCACCGGCTGCGGCGTCGGGATCGAGGCGTTGGGATCGCCCATCGGGGCGGCCGCGATCGAGCCGCCCTTGACGACGAGATCGGGCTTGGCGCCGAAGAAGGCCGGCGACCAGACGACGAGGTCCGCGAGCTTGCCGACTTCGACCGAGCCGATATGGCGGGAGATGCCGTGGGCGATCGCCGGGTTGATCGTGTATTTGGCGACATAGCGCCTGGCGCGGAAATTGTCGGCGCCGGTGCCGGCATCCTCCGGCAGCGGGCCGCGCTGCACCTTCATCTTGTGCGCGGTCTGCCAGGTGCGGGTGATGACCTCGCCGATGCGGCCCATGGCCTGGCTGTCCGAGGACATCATCGAGAGCGCGCCGAGATCGTGCAGGATGTCCTCGGCCGCGATGGTCTCCTTGCGGATGCGGCTCTCGGCGAAGGCGAGATCCTCCGGGATCGACGCCGACAGGTGATGGCAGACCATCAGCATGTCCAGGTGCTCGTCGAGCGTGTTGACCGTGAAGGGACGGGTCGGATTGGTCGAGGAGGGCAGCACGTTGGGCAGCCCGGCGACCTTCATGATATCGGGCGCGTGGCCGCCGCCCGCCCCTTCGGTATGGAAGGCATGGATGGTGCGGCCCTTGAAGGCGGCGACCGTGTCCTCGACGAAGCCCGACTCGTTCAGCGTGTCGGTGTGGATCATCACCTGGATGTCGTATTCGTCGGCGACCGAGAGGCAATTGTCGATCGCGCCGGGCGTCGTGCCCCAGTCCTCGTGCAGCTTGAGCGCGCAGGCGCCGGCCTCGATCATCTCGGTGAGCGCGCCGGGCAGCGCCGCATTGCCCTTGCCGGCGAAGGCAAGGTTCATCGGGAAGGCGTCAGCCGCCTTGATCATCTGGCCGAGATGCCAGGGCCCGGGCGTGCAGGTGGTCGCCAGCGTGCCATGGGCGGGACCGGTGCCGCCGCCGAGCATGGTGGTCAGCCCGCTCATCAGCGCATCCTCGATCTGCTGCGGGCAGATGTAATGGATATGGCTGTCGAAGCCGCCGGCGGTGACGATCTTGCCCTCGCCGGCGATGACCTCGGTGCCGGGGCCGACGATGATCGTCTTCTCGGGGGCGAAATTGCCGAAGCCCGCCTGGATGTCGGGATTACCGGCCTTGCCGATGGCGCAGATGCGGCCGGCCCTGATGCCGATATCGGCCTTCACGATACCCCAATGGTCGAGGATCAGCGCATTGGTGATGACGGTGTCGACGGCGCCGTCGGCGTTCCTGACCTGGCTCTGGCCCATGCCGTCGCGAATGACCTTGCCGCCGCCGAACTTCACCTCCTCGCCATAGGTGGTGAAATCCTTCTCGACCTTGATGACGAGCTCGGTGTCGCCGAGGCGGACCGTATCGCCGGTGGTCGGGCCGAACATCGCGGCGTAGGCATTGCGCGGAAAGGCGAAGGGCATGGGCTATCCTCGTCAACCGGCTCCAGGGGCCGGACTTTCGTCAATACTCTTGGCAGCCGCGGCAGCGGCCTGATCGAACAGCAGGTCTAGAGCGCCGTTGAGGCCGCGGCAGCCGGCGGCGACATCGGTCGCGTACTGCAGCCAGTCACGACGACGCGTCGTATCCCATCCAGCCGGCGGGTCCTCGGCCAGCTCGCGCAGGCCGCTGATCTTGTCGGCGAGCCGCAGCAGGCGGGCCGCCTCGCTCTTCTCGCCGATTGTCTCGATCTGCATGCGGTGCCGCTCCGCCTCCGGCAGACTCTTGTCGTCGCTGACTTCGGCGACGAGCGATGCAACTCGCGGGCCGAAGACGCTCTCAATCTCGTCACTGGTGATTTTCGTCTTCTCGACGGCGTCATGCAGCCAGGCGGCCGCGACGAGCTCGGCATCGGGCTCCTCCAGTGCCTTGGCGAGGAGATCGGCGACCTCTGCAAGATGCAGGATGAAGGACGGACCGCTCTCGCCCTTGCGGGTCTGGCCGGCATGGACACGCGCCGCGAAGCCAGCTGCATGCGTCACGAGCGCAATATGGTCGCGCAGGATACGATCATACTCACGCATCGGAGCGGCCTCCCGGGAGTTCGCCCTCATCGGCTCCCACAGGAACCGTCGCCACCTTCTTCTTCGCGACCGGCTTCTTGCGACGCTTCGGCTTGCGCCGCGGCAACTGCGCCTCCTGCAGCAGTTCGAGCTGGACCTGCTGGATCTCGGCGAGGCGCTGCCATTGCCGGGTGATCAGATGGTCGATCTTTTCGTGCAGGTGCCGGACCTCGAGCTCGGCCTTGAGGTTGACCTGGTAGTCGTTGAAGGAGCGCAAGCGGTCCTTCGCCTCCTGCCGCTTCTGGCTCATCATGATGATCGGCGCCTGGATGGCCGCGATGCAGGACAGCACGAGGTTGAGCAGAATGAAGGGGTAGGGATCGAAGGCGCTGGCCGCCAGCGCGATGTTCAGCGCCATCCAGCCGAACAGCACCACACCGAAACTGATCAGGAAGGCCCAGGAGCCGCCGAAGCTGGCGAGCCCATCCGAGAGACGCTCGCCCAGGGTGCGATGCTCCTCGAAATCGTCCTCGACATTCTCGGCGATGGTCTCCTGCCGGGCGATGCTCTCGGCGACCTCGCGGTCGAGATCGGTGTACTCGCCGTGCTCCTCGCGCAGTATCTCCTCGACATAGCGGGTGCGGTAGCGCGCCAGCTCTTTCAGGCTGATCAGGCTGTGATCGTCGAGATCGGGAAAGTCGCGGCGAATATGCTCGGCCAGAGACGGTCGAAGCGTTCCCAGCGCAATCAGGCTTTTGCGGCTGAGCTCGGCGCCGCTGATGGCGCAGACACCACGCTTGGCCTTGCCGGTTTCAAGAGCCGGGAGAGACGGGACAACGGCGTCGTCTTGCATGGCGGCCTGGCCTGATAAGCGTTCGAGCATGACAGTTGCCGCCGGCTGGCGGAAGCCGACGATGCGATGTCACCACGCTGATGCGGAATCTCGTCGCAAATGCGGTCTCTGGGCTCGCTTCAGAGCTTGCCCATGATCTCCTGGCGGAAGCCATAGACCTCGCGCTTGCCGGCGAGCGCGACCAGCCTGACCTCCCGGGTCTGGCCAGGCTCGAAGCGCACGGCCGTGCCGGCGGGAATATCGAGCCGGAAGCCGCGTGCCCTCTCGCGCTCGAAGGCGAGCGCCGGATTGGCCTCGAAGAAATGATAGTGCGAGCCGACCTGGATCGGCCGGTCTCCGGTATTGGAGACGGTGAGCGTCAGGCTCTCGCGGCCTTCGTTGAGGATGAGATCGCCTGGCAGCGCCGTGACCTCGCCCGGCTTCAACCGGCCGGCAGAGCCGCGGATCGGCTCATGGACGGTGACGAGCTTGGTGCCATCGGGAAAGGTCGCCTCGACCTGGACATCGTGCAGCATCTCGGGGATGCCGTCCATGACCTGATCGGCCGAAAGGACATGGGCGCCCGCCTCCATCAATTCGGCGACGGACTTGCCGTCACGCGCACCCTCGACCACGAAGTCGGTGATCAGCGCGACGGCCTCGGGATGGTTGAGCTTGACGCCGCGCTCGAGCCTTCGCCTCGCCACCATGGCAGCCATGGCGATGATGAGCTTGTCCTTCTCGCGCGGCGTCAGATTCATGCCTTGACCTTCTCGTCCTCGTCTTCTTCGTCGTCCTCAGCGACTTCGGCGTCCTCTTCCTCGTCCGCCTCGTCGTCGGTCTCGTCCTCATCCTCGTCTTCGTCGTCGAGGGTCGCATACTCGTAGGCGAAGATGATCTCCCCCGTCGCCGGATCGAAGCTGCTCGAGGTCGACTCGTCGAAAGCCTCGATCAGCATCTCGGCATCCTCGGGGCCATCGACATCGAAGCGGCGCACGGCTTCCTCACCCTCGGCCTTGAGCGCGAGCTCGATCGCCCAGCCGCGGGAGCCGGTATCATAGACGCATTTCAGTCCCTGGATCGCCAGCATGACGCTCTCCTCAGATTGACCAGGTGCGCGGCAGCGCACGGTCTATCAGATGCCCGAGCAGCATGACGAGGGCGCGACGCAGGGCCTGCGCGTCGAGGGAGAGAAGGCGGACCAGAAGGAAGCCGTCGAGCGTGCCGGCACCGGCCTCGACCTCGGCGAAGGCCGGATCGTCAGCGAGCAAGGCGCGGATTTCGGTGAGCTTTTCCGGCTGGCCGGGACCGATCGCGAAGACGGTCGCGACGGCGCGGGCGCCTAGCCCGACCGCCTTGCGACCCAAGGTCGCGTCGATGGCGCCATCGAGCCTGAGATCCTCGGCGAAGATCAGCTTTCCATCGCGGCGGATACGCCAACGGTCGTGCAGATGGCCGCGCGACAGGCTCTCGCCCATGGCGGCGCGGCCGAAATAGAGCGTCTCCGCGGCAATGAAACTCGCATCGGCGGCAAGCTCGACATCGAGGCTGCGCGCCAGGCGCGAGCCGGAGAACAGGATCGTCTCCTGGGGCAGCCAGGCGAGCTCGGCGCCGGGGGCGACCTCGACCTTCGTCTCGACCCGCGTCTCGCTGCCCTGGCTGCGGTAAATCTTCTCCGCCGCTTGCGTGGTGACCACCGCCCGCGCGCCCGGATCGAGGGCGATCCGCGTGACGGCGCGGTCGCCACCGGCCATGCCGCCGGCGGTGTTGATCAGCACGGCTTCGCAACGCTCGTCATAGGCGGTCGGGAAGCGGGCGCGGTAGCCGCCGCTCTCGGCGACCTCCAGCCGCATCGTGCGCGCGCCGACCTGACCAAAGCGCAGGCGCACGCCGCCATCGGCGCGGACGTAGTCCGGCAACAGCGGTTCGGGTGATTGCGGCAAGGCGGGCGCGAACATGGGCAAGGTCGGTCGGCAACGATCAACGCAGTGTTCCGCGCCGTCCTTTGCCGGGCAAGAGGCCGCAGGATCGGGACTGCCCAAATAATCAGCAGATCGCTGCGTTATGGATTCGCCGCCAGGAAGCGCTCGACCTCGTCGCGCGTCGGTGTGCCGGCGCGGCCTCCGAAGCGGGTGCACTTGATCGCCGCCACCGCCGAGGCGAAGCGCACCGCCTCGCGCTCGCCCTGCCCCTCGGCCAGCGCCAGCGCGAAGGCGCCATGCCAGACATCGCCGGCGCCGAGCGTATCGACAGCCTCGATCGGGAAAGCCGGCAGATGGGCGATGCCGCCATCCTCCATGAAGAGCACGCCGCGCGGGCCGAGCGTGACAGCCAACCAGTTCTGCGCGTCGCGCGCCAGCGCTTCCAGTGCCGCCCGCGGCTCCTGCCCGCCGGAGATCTCGCTCAACGCCTTCTCGCTGAAGGCGACATGGCTGGCGGTGGTGACCATCTCCGGATGGGGCGGCTGTCGGTCGCCGTCGATCACGCCGGGCACGCCGGCCCTGCGGGCGAGCTCAAGCGCCGCGAGCGAGCCCTCGCCCCAGCGGGTGTCGACCAGCACGCCATCGCAGCCGGCCGGCAGCGCCTCAGGCAACCAGTCGGTCGTGAGCGGCGTCTTCGGATCGGTATAGGAGACGACCATGCGCTCGCCCTGCGCATCGATCAGGATCGAGGAGACCGGCGAGCGCAGGCCGAGAAAGCGCGGCGAGAGCGAGGTGTCGACCCCGTCCTGCTGGAGTTGGCCGATGATGGTGTCGCCGACCGCATCGTCGCCCAGCCGCGTCGCCAGCCAGGCCTTGCCGCCGAGCCGGGCGATCGCGGCCGAGCCGCTGCCGGCGCAGCCGCCGCCGGTGACGACGAGATCGCGGGCCCGGTCCTTCTCGCCGGGATTGGGCACGCGCTCGACGCTATAGACATAGTCGAGCGTCGCGATACCGAGACAGAAGACACCGGCCATGCTGCCTACGCTCCAAACCTGAATTCGCTGATCTGGCGATAGACCTCGCCGGGGCGCAGCACCGTCGAGGGGAAATGCGGCAGATTGGGCGAGTCAGGCACATGCTGCGGCTCGAGCGCGATGCCGGCGCAGGCGCCATAGCGGACGCCGTCCAGCCCCGCGACCGGCGTATCGAGTTTGAAGCCGTCATAGACCTGCAGCGCCGGTTCGGTCGTCCAGACCTCCATGGCAAGGCCCGAGTGGCGCGAGCGCAAGGTCGCGGCATGAGCGAGTTCGAGGCCGGTCACAGCCGCCGGCTCACGCCGGTCGCGGCGCAGCAGATAATTGTGATCATACCAGAAGCGCGAGCCGTCCGGATTGGTGAAGCGGATCGGCCGGGCTTTGCGGAAGTCGAACGGCGTGCCTGCGACCGAGGCTACCGAGCCGTCCGGGATCAGGTCGGCGTCGACCGGCGTCATTAGATTGGCGCGGACTTCGAATTCGTAGTCGAGGATGTCGGGGGCATCGTCGAGGCGGAAATAGGAGTGATGCGCCAGGTTGACGATCGTCGGCGCGTCTGTGGTGGCGCTGAGCTCGATCCGCAAGGTCGCGGCTCCAGTGAGGCTATAGCGGCAGACGACATCGAGCGTTCCGGGATAGCCGGCATCGCCAGCGGGGGAGACCAGCGCCAGCGTCGCGCTCGCCGCCTCATGGTGCACCAGCGTCCAGAGCCGCTTGCCGAAGCCCTGCCCGCCGCCGTGCAGCGAGTTGCGGCCGCGCTCATTGAGCGGGGTGTTGTAGTCGACACCGTCGAGCGTGAAGCGGCCGCCGCCGATGCGGTTGGCGAAGCGGCCGGCGATCGCGCCCATATGCGGGGAATGCCGGGGATAATCGGCGAAGTCGGGGAAGCCGAGCACGACGCGCTGGCGCCCGCCATTCGGCAGCGGCACGGTAAGATCGCGCAGCACCGCCCCCCATTCCATCACCCGCGCCTCGGCGCCAGAGGGAGAGCGCAGCACGGCCTCATGGATCGGCGTGCCATCGTCGAGTGTGCCGAACAAGGTCTTGGTCAAGGCAGAGCACTCCGAAGCAGGATGTCAGGCTCCGAAGCGGATGCCGTCGATGTCGGTGTGGACAAAATCATTGCCCTTGTAGGCTAGCTTGAGGCCGGACGTCAGCGCTGCGGCATAGGCGAAGCAGTCGCCCATGTTGAGGCGGGCGGAGTGGCCGGTCAGGTGGTGATAACGGGCAGCGCAGACGTGGGCGACACTCATCTGCGCCAGGCCCAATTCGATGATGTCGGCCCTGATCCGGTCGAGCAAACTCACGACTTCGTCGCGAGCGCTGACGAAATCAATGCGCTTGACCGAGACGAGGCGAGACGCCGCCTCGAACACGGCCAATGGCGAGGTTTGCAGCCTATCGGCCTCGGTGACCGCGTCTTCGATCGCAGCCACCTCCTGTTCCCTCAGCAAGATCGCCACGATGACCGATGCATCAAGAAACATCAGACGTCGCCATACTCGCGGTCCCAGAACTCCTTGTGGGTCAACCCGTCATCGATAGTCGGATACTGCGCAAGCCTAGCCTGTGCTCTTTCAAACGCAGCATGGATACGCGCCCGCCGTTGGGCACGATGCTCCTTTTCGAGCCGCAAAGCGTGGCCGATCGCCTCCTGCAAGGTGCAATTGCGCTCCTGCGCCAACTCCCGCGCCAAGCGATCGACTTCGGGGTCCCTAATGAGGATAGCCATGCCGCCCTCCGTGATATCACCATCTGATATCAGATGGTGATATCAGCGCCTATCAACAACTGCGCGCCCTCACCACACCCCGGTGTTCGGCATGCTCGCCCAAGGCTCGGCCGGCGGCTTGGGCTCGCCCTTCTGCAGGATCTCGATCGAGATGTTGTCGGGCGAGCGGACGAAGGCCATGTTGCCGTCGCGCGGCGGCCGGTTGATGGTGATGCCGGCCTTCATCAGCTTGTCGCAGGTCGCGTAGATGTCGTCGACCTCATAGGCGAGATGGCCGAAATTGCGTCCGCCGGTATAGACCTCCGGATCCCAGTTATAGGTCAGCTCCAGCGTAGGGCGGCCGCGGCTGCCCTGCTCCTTGACGGTGGCGGCATCCTCGGGCGCGGCCAGGAAGACGAGGGTGAAGCGGCCCTTCTCGTTCTCGATCCGGCGGGTTTCGACCAGACCGAACTTGGTCACGTAGAAATCGAGGGCGGCATCGAGGTCGGTGACGCGGACCATGGTGTGGAGATAGCGCACTGTTTTGCTCCCGGGGTTGATCTGGCAGATGGATCGGGCCAAACCGGCGCCAATCCGAGCATGTTCCGCAAAAGTGGAAGCCACTTTTGCGACAAGAACATGCTCAACTAGCAATTTCGCCTCATGTCAGCCCGATTGTGTTCAATCGGGCTGACATGAGGCCTGGGGTTCGCGCGGAGCTGTCATGAGCGGAACGCAGGGTCTCACGCCGAACCCGACGGGGGTGGTGTCGCCCGCCGAGGTGGCGCGGGTCAAGCAGAAGGCCGCGACGCTGTCGGTGATCGCCAGCGTCGTGCTGACGCTTGCCAAGTTCGGCGCGGCGATACTCTCAGGCTCGCTCGCCCTGATGACCGACGCGCTGCAGGGGCTTATCGACATCGGCTCGACCCTATTCACCTGGTTCGCGGTGCGCGCCGCCGACAAGCCGGCCGATGACGAGCACCATTACGGCCACGGCAAGTTCGAGGCGCTGGCGGCACTGCTGGAGACCGCGATCCTGTTCGGGCTCTCGGGGGCGATCCTGTGGGAAGCGATCAACCGGCTCTGGAGCGGAACCGAGCCGCATGTCGCGGTAACACCGCTTGTCATCGGCGTGCTGCTGTTCTCGCTGATGGTCGACGCGACGCGCTGGCGTACGCTGACCATGGTTGCCAAGGAGACCCGCAGCGAGGCGCTCGCGGCCGAGGCGCTGCATTTCGCCACCGATTTCGTCGGCACGGCGCTCGTCCTGCTCGGCCTGATCCTGACCCGGATGGGCGTGCCGATGGCCGACAGCGCGACCGCGCTCGCGCTCGCCGTGTTCATGATCGCTACTGCCGTAAAGCTCGGCCGACGCACGGTCGACACTCTGATCGATGCCGCGCCGAAAGGCGTTGCCGACCGGCTGCGCGACGCCGCGCAAGGCGTCGCCGGCGTCGTCAACGTCGAATGGCTGCGGCTGCGGCCGGCCGGCGGCGTGGTGCAGGGCGAGATCGGCATCCAGGTCTCGCGCACACTGCCGCTCGACCGTGTGACGGCAATCAAGGACGATCTGTTACGGGCCCTTGTCGCAGTGGAGCCGGATTCGGCGCTGACCGTCACCGCCAACCCGGTCCAGGTCGATGATGAGACAGCGCTGGAGCGCGTGCTGCTGATCGCCTTGAAGATGAAGGTGCCGGTGCACCATGTCAGCGTCCACACGATCGGCGGGCGGCTCGCCGTCTCGCTCGACATGGAAGTCGACGCGCTTCTTCCGCTCGGCGAGGCTCATGAAGTCGCCACGCGGCTGGAGAACGCGATCCGCGCCGAATTCGGCGGCGAGACCGAGGTCGACACCCATATCGAGCCGATGGAGATCGGCCAGCCTTCCGGCCACAACGCTCCCTGGGAGGTGGTCGAGGCGATCGGCAAGGCGATCGCCCAGGAGGCGGCCGAGGCCGGCGGCCCGATCCGCGACATCCACAGCGTCCGCGTGCGCGAAACCCGCAACGGCCTGGTGGTGAACTACCATTGCCGGGCCGACGGCGCGCTCGACGTCGCCGCCGTGCATCGCGCCGTCGACAAGATCGAGCGCAAGGTGCGCGAAGCGCGGCCGGATGTCTGCCGGCTGGTCAGCCATGCCGAGCCGGCCATCACGTCAGACAAGCCACTCGCCCTGCCCTGACGGCTTCCGCCGCGGTCCCGGGCCCCATAGATAAGAGCGACTGAAGGAAGCGAACCTGCCATGCGCGCCGAAGACGCCCCGCTGATCCGCCTCGAGGACTACCGCCCCTCCGATTGGCTGATCGACACCGTCGATCTCGACATCGTCCTCGATCCGACGCGGACCAAAGTGCGCTCGCAGCTGCAGTTGCGCCCGAACCCCGCCGGCGATGCCGGCGCGCCGCTGGTGCTCGACGGCGACGAGCTGACTCCGGATTCCATCCTGCTCGACGAGGTCCCGCTCGACCCGACGCTGTATTCCCTTTCGTCGCAGGGACTGACGATCCACGCTCCGCCGGCGCGGGCCTTCTCGCTCCGGATCGAGACCACGCTCGACCCCGGCGCCAACACCAAGCTGATGGGGCTCTACCGCTCCAGCGGCGTCTATTGCACGCAATGCGAGGCGGACGGCTTCCGCCGCATCACCTATTTCCTCGATCGGCCGGACGTGATGAGCGTCTACACGGTCCGGCTCGAAGCGAGGAAAGCCGAGGCGCCGGTGCTGCTCTCCAACGGCAACCTCGTCGCTGCGGCCGAACTCCCCGGCGGCGAGCGCCATTTCGCCGTCTGGCACGACCCGCATCCGAAACCGGCCTATCTGTTCGCGCTGGTCGGCGGCAAGCTCGACCATGTTCGGCAGCCTTACGTCACCGCCGATGGGCGAAAGGTCGAGCTCGCGGTCTATGTCGAGCCTGGCAAGGCCGGGCGGGCCGGCTGGGCGCTGGACAGCCTCGTGCGCTGCATGCGCTGGGACGAACGCGTCTTCGGCCGCAATTACGATCTCGACGTGTTCAACGTCGTCGCCGTGTCCGACTTCAACATGGGGGCGATGGAGAACAAGGGCCTCAACATCTTCAACGACAAATACGTGCTGGCGGACCCGCTCACGGCGAGCGACGGCGACTATGCCTCGATCGAGGCGATCATCGCGCATGAGTACTTCCACAACTGGACCGGCAACCGCATCACCTGCCGCGACTGGTTCCAACTCTGCCTGAAGGAAGGGCTCACTGTCTTCCGCGATCAGGAATTCTCCTCCGACGAGCGCTCGCGCCCGGTGAAGCGCATCGCCGATGTGCGCACCTTGCGCTCGACGCAGTTCTCGGAGGATGCCGGCCCGCTCGCCCATCCGGTCCGGCCGCGCGCCTACAAGGAAATCAACAACTTCTACACGCCGACTGTCTACGAGAAAGGCGCGGAGCTGATCCGCATGCTGAAAGTGCTGATCGGCGAGGAGGCCTTCGCGCGCGGCATGGGCCTCTATTTCGAGCGCTGCGACGGCACGGCCGCGACGATCGAAGAGTTCCTCGACTGCTTCGTCGAGGCCTCCGGCCAGGACCTTGCCCATTTCGCCCAGTGGTACGAGCAGGCGGGCACCCCGACCGTGGTCGCCTCAGGCAAATATGACGCGCAGGCGAAGAGCTATACGCTGCAGCTCGCGCAATCGACCTCGGCGACGCCTGGCCAGCCCGAGAAGGAGCCGGTCGTCATCCCCGTCGCGCTCGGTCTCGTCGGCCAAGGCGGCGACCTGCCGCTGACCAGCGTCTCGCCGACGCTGAAAGCCGGCGGCGTGGTCGTGCTCGATCAGCCCTCGCTGTCCGTGACCTTCACCGACCTGCCGGAAGCGCCGACGCCGTCGCTGCTGCGCGGCTTCTCAGCCCCCGTCCGGCTCGAGCTCGACCTCGGCGACAACGAGCTGCTAAGGCTGTTCAGCGCCGACAGCGATCCCTTCAATCGCTGGCAGGCCCTGCAGACGGTCGCGACACGGGCACTCGTCCGCGCCGGCAAGGGCGACGGTTCAACGCTGGATGCGACCGCGGCGGCGCTCGCCGAGGCGCTCTCGAGTTTCCTCGCCGGCCCGGCCCTAACCGATCCCGCCTTCGCCGCGCAGGTATTGCGTCTTCCCGCTCCCGCCGACATCGCCCGCGAGATCGGGCGCGACGTCGACCCCGACACCGTGCACGGCGCTCATCGCCGGCTCTCGGCTGCGATCGGCGGCGCGCTCGCCGGCCAGCTCAACGCCCTTCGTGACAGCCTCACCGAACGCGGTCCCTACTCACCAGCCGCAGCGCCGGCTGGGCGGCGGGCCCTGCGCAACGAGGCCCTCGGCCTGATCGCGCTAGGGGCTCCGGCCGAAGGCGCGCGGCTTTCGCTGGCCCAATTCGCCGAGGCCGACAACCTCACTGATCGGCTGGCGGCATTGGCGGCGATGACGCTGATCCCGGGCGCCGAGCGCGAGGAGCTGATCGCCCGCTTCGGCGAGCTCTATGCCCGCGAGCCGCTCGTGCTCGACAAATGGCTGATGGCGCAGGCGCTGATCGCCGAGGACGGCACGCTGCCCCGCGTCAAGGCGCTGATGAACCATCCGGCCTTCTCGCTCGGCAATCCGAACCGGGTGCGCGGCCTGATCGGCGGCTTCGCGGCGAACCTGACCCAGTTCAATCGGGCCGATGGCGAGGGCTATGGCTTCGTCGCCGACATCGTCATCGCGCTCGACCGGACCAACCCGCAGGTCGCCTCGCGCCTGCTCGGCTCGTTCAAGAGCTGGCGCATGCTGGAGGCGGGTCGCAGGGCCAAGGCGGAGGCAGCCTTGCGCATGGTCGGGGCGACGCCCAACCTGTCGCGCGACGTCGCCGATATCGCGGCGCGATCGCTGGGGTGATCGGCGGCAACCAAGGAACTCTCCACCCGCAGGCCGTAGGTTGGCGCGGCCCGTTTTTCGGCCCACAAAGCGGTCGGAACCGCCGCGTTTCATGGCCCGAAAATCGCCCGTTAACCGGCTGCCTCGCCAAAGGTTAACGAAGTCCTGCGCGCGCAGGATTCAACCGATTCACCGCCACAACCAATGCGCGCAAAACAGCTGTCAGGACGAAGTTTCCGCTAGACAAAGCGAGTCCCTCGGATTCAACTGACTGTGATTCGGAGATGCGGCACGTCTCCCGATCTTACTGACGGTACATCGCTTCCGAAGGGGGAACGGGCATGACGCGTGCAGACGCGGCTTGCGCACACGTGCGCGCAAATTCGGTTCTTGGCGTAGCACGATCCCTGACGCATCCGCTCTATCAGCGCTTCGAGCAGCTGGAGCCGGCGTTCCGGAAAGTCATTCCCGCTCTCGTCGTCGGCTTCGTCCTGCTGCTGGCGCTCGGCGCCTACGTCCAGACCAGCGCTCTGCGAGATGACGCGCTCGACGATGCAGCAACCGACCTCGAAGCGCTGGCCGCGTTGCTTGTGCGCGAGATTGATCTAGCCTCGAAGGACGACAAGCGGCCCGACAGCGCCCTCACCGCCCTGACCACCAAGCACATCGCCGGCCGCGGCCGCATCGTCTATGTCAGCGACGCCGGTGGCCGCGTGGTTGCCGGCGAGCCGACAATCGGCGCGAGCGAGCGCAGCCTCGTCGACCTGCTCGGTCCCGGGCAGGCGCTGACCGTCTTCGCCGACCGGGCCGGCGTGATGCCGATTACGCTTCCGGGTGGGATCGAGGCGCTCGCCACGGTGCGCAATCTCGCCGCCCCCCTTGGTCAGGTCGCAGTGCTCCACCCGGTCAAGCGCGCGCTCTCGACCTGGGACGAGCGTCGGCGCTCGCTTCTCGTCCTGTTCGGCTCGGCGGCGATCGTGCTCGCCGGCATCACCGCGGCCTTCGTCCTGCAATCGCGCCGCGCCCGCGCCGCCGACGAGGACTGCGACTGCGTCCGCGACCGCATCGATACCGCCCTGAGCCGCGGCCATTGCGGACTGTGGGACTGGGACCTCGCCCGGGGCCGGATGTACTGGTCGGATTCGATGTACGCGATGCTCGGCTATGATCGCGCCGGCGAATTCATGTCCTTCGGCGAGGTCAATGCCTTCATCCATCCGGAGGATGCCGACCTCTACGGCCTGGCAGATGCGGTCAGCCGTGGTGAGACCGACCATCTCGACCAGGAATTCCGCGTCCGCAACGCCTCCGGCGAATGGGTCTGGCTCAAGGCGCGGGCTGAGCTGGTTACAGACCGGCGCACCGGCTCGCAGCATCTCGTCGGCATTGTCGTCGACATCTCCGAGCAGCGCCGCATGGCCGCTCGCACCGCCACCGCCGACGCCCGCCTGCGCGACGCGGTCGAGGCGATCTCGGAAGCGTTCGTGCTCTGGGATGCGGAGCAGAGGCTCGTGCTGTGCAACGCCAAGTATCAGCAGCTGCACAAGCTCTCGCCGGAACTGGTCAAGACCGGCACTGCCTACGAGCAGATCATGAGCCACAGCGCCCAGCCGAGCATCGACCGCGAGCCGATCCGCAGCTCGCGCGCCGCCTCGGGCAGCCACTCCTACGAGGCGAAGCTCTCCGACGGACGCTGGCTGCAGATCAATGGCCGCCGCACCAAGGATGGCGGCTCGGTCTCGGTCGGCACCGACATCACCATGCTGAAGCAGCAGGAGGAGCGCCTGACCCGCTCCGAGCACGAGCTGCTCAAGACCGTCACCGACCTCAAATCCTCGCGCCAGAAGCTTGAAGCGCAGGCGCAGCAGCTCGCCGAGCTCGCCGAGCTCTACCTCGAACAGAAGGCCTCCGCCGAAAGCGCCAACCGCGCCAAATCGGAGTTCCTCGCCAATATGAGCCATGAGCTGCGCACGCCGCTCAACGCCATCCTCGGCTTCTCCGAGATCATGGATGACGGGCTGTTCGGCCCGCTCGGTTCCGAGCGCTATGTCGAATACGTCCGCGATATCCGTTCCAGCGGCGGCTACCTGCTCGCTGTGATCAGCGACATCCTGAACATGGCCCGGATCGAGGCCGGCAAGCTCGAGCTCGAGAAGACCGATATCGCGCTCGACCTGGTGGTCGGCGAGGCGATCAGCTGCCACCGCGAGGAGATCACCCGCAAGCGCCTCTCTCTCACCACCGACCTCGGCAGCGATATGCGCCTCGAAGCGGACGCGCACGCCCTCTTCCAGATCGTCGGCAACCTTGTCGAGAACGCCATCAAGTTTACGCCCGAGGGCGGCAGGATCGCGGTGCGCGTCAAGCCGGCGCCCGACGCCCTCAACCTCTATGTCGAGGACAGCGGCATCGGCATCCCGCGCGAGAAGCTCGGCCGGATCGGGCGTCCCTTCGAACAGGTCGAAAGCGATCTCATCCGCAGCCATGGCGGCTCCGGCCTCGGCCTCGCCATCGCCCGCTCGCTGGCCGAGCTGCATGGCGGCTCGCTGCGCATCCGCTCGATCATGGGCTCGGGCACGATCGTGATGGTCCACCTGCCGCTGAAGAGCCCGGGCGGCGCAGAGCTGGAGCAGGCGGCCTGAGCGCAGCGCGCGGCGTTCAGGCCTTCTGCGCCGCGCCTAATATCTGCTTGAACAGGCCGCGCACCATCGCCCGCCGCTCGTCGAGTTCGGCCTTCAACACCTTCGCATCTGGCAGGCCAACCGCCGTCGCGATCCGGCTCAGAACGCGCTCCGGCACCGCCTTGGCGTTGAAGTCCTCCTCGACCGCGAAACGCTGCCACAGCTGGACGTCGCCGATGAAGCGCGCGGCAGCTGCGAGCCGCTCCGCCTCCCCGGCAGCGATGACGCCGGTCTCGCGCGCCGCGGCGAACACCCCGGCCGTGGTGCGGGCCAGGAGTTGCGGATGGTCGTGGCCATAGGCGAGCACCAGAAACTGAGCCAGGAAATCGAGGTCTGTCAGGCCACCGACGGCGAGCTTGAGATCCCAGGCATTGCCCTCGCCCTTCTCCTTGGCGATCAGCGCCCGCATCTCGGCGACGGCGGCGGCGACCTTGGCCGGCTCGCGCTTGCGCAACAGGATCTCGCTGATCGCGGCCTCGACCTTCTCTCGCAACCCGGTATCGCCGGCGACGACGCGGGCCCGGGTCAGCGCCATCTCCTCCCACATCTCGGCCTCGCCCTGATGATAGGCGGTGAAGCCGCCGAACTGCGTTGCTGCCGGACTCTTGTTGCCGGCTGGCCGCAAGCGCAGATCGACCTGGTAGAGCGTGCCGCGCCGCGTCGGCACGGTCAGAGCCGCGACGAAGCGCTGGGTGAAGCGGACATGCCAGGTCACCGGATCGAGCGGGCGCTTGCCGTCACTGGCCTCGGCATCCTCTGGCCGGTCGTAGAGCAGCATCAGGTCGAGATCGGATGAGGTGGTGAGCTCGCCGGCCCCCAACCGGCCCATGCCGAGTACAACGGCCTCGGCGCCCTCCACGAGACCATGATCGGCGGCGAAGGCGGCGCGGGTGTCGTCGAAGGCGACGCGGACGCAGGCCTGCGCCACCGCGGCATAACCCTGCGCCGCCTGTTCGGCATTGATCACGCCGGAGAGCAGCCGGGCGCCGACCAGGAAATTCTCCTGCCGGGCAGCGTCACGCATGCGATCAAGCCCATCCTCGACGCTGGGCGGCGGCGTGCCGACCATGGCACGTACGCGCTGCGCCACCCGCTCGGCATCGTGGCGCGGGGCACTGAAGGCGGGGTCGATCACCGCGTCGAGCACATGCGGATAAAGCGCCGCGACCTTGGCGAGGCGCGGGGCGCTGCCGAGAATCTCCGCGAAGAGCTGCAGCAGGGCTTCATGCGAGCGCAGCAGCGTCAAAAGCTCGACCGCAGCCGGCATGCGCACGAAAGCGTTGTCGAGATGGGCGAGCGCGCCATCCGGATCGGTGGTGCGGCCGAGCGCGACGAGCAAGGCGGGGGTGAGTTCGGTCAGCACCTCGCGGGCGCGGGCGCTGGTGACGGCGGCGCGGCGGCCAAAATGCCAGCCGCGCACCGTCTCGGCCGCGGTCGCCGGCTGGCGAAAGCCGAGCTTGCCGAGCGTCTCCAGCGTCTCGGGATCGTTCTGGGTGCCGGTGAAGGAGAGCGCGCCGGCCTCGCTGGCGAGGCTGGGCGCATCCTCGAACAGCAGGGCATAATGGCCCTCGACGCACCGGGCATGCGCCTCCAGATCCTTGCCGAAGGCCTTGGCCGAGGGGTAGCCGCAGAAGCGGGCGAAGGCGTCGAGATCGGCGGCGTCGCTCGGCAGGGTCTGCGTCTGCTCGTCATGGCGCATCTGCAGCCGGTGCTCGATGGTGCGCAGCCAGCAATAGGATTCCGTCAGCTCGTCGCGCGCCTGCGGGCTGATCCAGTTCTCCTTGGTGAGCTCGCCCAGCATCTCCAGCGTGCGCGGCCCGCGCAGCGCCGGGCGCCTTCCGCCGAAGACGAGCTGCTGGGTCTGGACAAAGAACTCGATCTCGCGGATGCCGCCGCGGCCGAGCTTGACGTTGTGGCCGGGCAGGCTGAGCGTCTCGAAGCCCTTCACCGACTGGATCTGGCGCTTCATCGCATGAATGTCGGCGATGGCGGCGAAATCGAAGTACTTGCGCCAGATGAAGGGAGCGAGATCGGCGATGAAGTGGCGGCCGAGATCGAGGTCGCCGGCGACAGGGCGCGCCTTGATCATCGCCGCGCGTTCCCAGTTCTGGCCGACCGTCTCGTAATAGGCATAGGCCGTCGGCAGGGCGACGGCGACATGGGTCGAGCCGGGATCGGGCCGCAGGCGCAGGTCGACGCGGAAGACGTAGCCGTCCGGCGTCCGCTCCTGGATGATGCGGGCGATCTGTTGGGTGAGCTTGACGAAGAAGCTGGTGGGCTCGCCGACGCCGGCGGCCTCGGCCATCTGCGGATCGAAGAAGACGACGATGTCGATGTCGGAGGAGTAGTTCAGCTCGCCGGCGCCATGCTTGCCCAGCGCCAGCACGACGAGGCCGGAGCCCTTGCCCGGCTCATCGGCGTCAGAAAGCGCGATCCGGCCGAGACTGGCGGCCTGATGCAGCGCGTGCTCGCTCGCGAGCTTCACCGCCATGTCGGCGGTGGCGCTGAGCGCAGCGGTGACCGTCTCGACCGGCCAGACGCCGCCTATGTCGGCGAGCGCGATCAGGAGCGCCATCGCCTGACGGAAACGGCGGAGTTCCCGCATCAGATCGGCGGTCGCCGTCTCCGACGTGGCGAAGGCGGCGATGCCGGCCAGCAGGGCATCGCGGCGCTCGCCCGGATCGCTGGTCAAGGAGGCGAGCAGCCCTTCAGGATCGCGCCGCATGACCTGGGTGAGGAAAGGCGAATGGGCGAGGATACCCGCGACGAGCGCGGCCGAAGCTTCATTGCCGGCAATGTGCGCAGCGAGCCGCTCGCCGGCCTCGGCATCGAACAGGCGCTCGATCAGTTCGTCGCGCCAGAGCGCCTCGACCTTGCCGCGCGCCGGCAGGACGGGCGCCGCCTTCAGGCATTGGCATAAGGGCTCGCTCACAGTGACCTCGCTCGCAACATCAACAAGGTGTAACGCGAAGCCCAGAGCAGTCGCTTGAAGAACTCAATACCAGAACCGCAACCTGTCCTCTCCCCCCTTGTGGGGGAGAGCTAGAGAGGGGGGTATGCCACCCTCGACGCAGGTCCCGCTTGGCGCGGCGAGGACTGCGGGTGCGACACCCCCCTCCCAACCCTCTCCCACAAGGGTGGAGGGCTCCCGCGCCCTGCACCAAGAACGAATTTACCCCTCAAGCACTTGCCCTGACGCCGACGCATCAAGCCGACTGGAACCCTGCCCCGTCCGGCTGCGATGTCGAGCCCGGAGGAGCTTCTGCGGCTGGCCTGTCCACAGAAGGCGCCGCAGGCAGCGACATCACGACATCGAGCCCCGGCGCATTGTCCGCGAGGCGGATCGCGCCGCCATGCAGGTGCGCGACCGCGGAAGCCAAGGCCAGGCCCAGCCCGAAGCCCGGCTTGCTGCGGCTCTGGTCGAGCCTGACGAAGCGCTCCAGCACGCGACTGCGATCGGCTTCGGGAATGCCGGCGCCATGGTCGGCGACGCCAATCTCGATCATGTCGTCGACGCGCCGCGCCGTCACCACGACGGTCGCTGGCGCATCGCCCTCGGGCTTGCCGTATTTCAGCGCGTTGTCGATCAGATTGGCGAGCGCCTGGCCGATCAGCTCGCGGTTTCCGGTGAGCGACAGGCCGGGCTCGACGGAGGCGGAGAGCGTCAAACCCGCCTCCTCCGCCAGCGGCTCGTAGAGTTCGGAGAGCCCATCGACGATCTCGGCGAGATCGAGCGGGGCCATGCTGTCGCTGATCTGACGGGTCTCCAGCCTCGCGATCATCAGAAGGGCGTTGAACACGCGGATCAACCCGTCGGCCTCGTCGATCGCGCCATCGAGGGCCGCGCGCAATTGCTCCGGCGACTGCGCCGTGCGCAGCGCCTCCTCGGCGCGGTTGCGCAGGCGGGTCAGCGGCGTCTTCAGGTCATGGGCGACATTGTCGGTGACCTGCTGCATGCCGCTCATCAATTCGCCGATCCGGTCGAGCATGGCGTTGAGGTTGCCGGCCAGCCGGTCGAGCTCGTCGCCAGTGCCGGCGATGGCGAGCCGGCCCTTGAGGTCGCCGGCCATGATCGAGCGAGCGGTATCGTTCATGCCGTCGATACGCTTCAGCACTCGCCGGGCCACAAACCAGCCGGCGAAGCAGCCGAGCACGACGACGAGCAGGACCGACCAGCCTGCCGCGCGCTTGATCACGACCCGCAGGCGCTCACGCTCCTCGACATCGCGCCCGACCAGCAAGCGAAAGCCCGCCGGCAGCATGAAGACGCGGACGATGGCGTGGTTGGTCTGGTCGAGCGCTTCGGACGAGCGAGCATATTCGATCTCGCTCTCGCCCTGGCGGTCGAGCGTGCCTGGCGGCAGCGCCTCGATATTGCCGGCGATGCGCTCGCCCAGCGGGGTGGTGACGAGATAAAGCGAGGCCCCCGGCCCGCGCGATCGCCGTTCGATGACCTGGACCAGCCGCCTGATGCCGCCGAGGCGCTGCTGCTCGGCCAGCCCCTGAATCTCGGCGTCGATGGTCGAGCGGATCTGGTCGTCGAGCAGGTTCTTCGCGTTCCAGGCGACATAGCCCAGCACGAAGATCGCGAAGGCGGCGAAGACGACGAGATAGATCGCCGTCAGCTTGAAGGCGGTGGTGCGGACGAGATGCGGCAGGAAGCGCAGGCGGCCGGAGGGCTGCGGCACATCCCCCGCCCGGCCATCAGCGAGCTGTGTCACGGACCATGTATCCCGCGCCGCGGATGGTGTGGATCATCGGGTGCTCGAAGCCCTTGTCGACCTTGGAGCGCAAACGCGAGACATGGACGTCGATGACGTTGGTCTGCGGATCGAAGTGATAATCCCAGACGTTTTCCAGCAGCATGGTGCGGGTCACGACCTGCCCGGCATGCTTCATCAGATATTCGAGCAGGCGGAACTCGCGCGGCTGCAGCACGATCTCCTCGCCGGCGCGGGTGACGCGATGCGCCAGCCGATCGAGCAGCAGATCGCCGACGCGATAAGTGGTCGGCTCGGAGGCTGGCGCGCCACGACGGCGCGAGAGCACCTCGACCCGGGCGAGCAGCTCAGAAAAGGCATAGGGCTTGGGGAGATAATCGTCGCCGCCGGCGCGCAGGCCTTTCACCCGGTCGTCGACCTGGGCGAGTGCGGACAGGATCAGCACCGGCGTGGTCTCGCCCTGCTCGCGCAGGGAGCGGATCACCGAGAGCCCGTCCATGCGCGGCAGCATGCGGTCGACCACGAGCACGTCATAGCCGCCGCCCTGCGCCATGGCATAGCCCTCGATACCATCGGGGGCATGGTCGGCGACATGGCCGGCCTCGCGAAAGGCCTTGACCAGATAGGCTGCCGCTTCGGCGTCGTCTTCAACGATCAGGAGTCGCATGGCGACACGCTACCTCAACGCAAGGAAAAGCGGCAGGCCGGAGGTGACGATCCGACCTGCCGCCGTGACGGCTGGCATTCCCGGCAGGGGGCGACGTGACAACCGGGAGAAACCATCCGCCCGGAACACGCTCTCGCAGATCAACTGACGCTACGCGCGAGAGCGTGTCCCAACTCGGATAGCCTTAGATCAGGCCGCCGGCTGGCGGCCGACCTCGAAGGTCACTTCGCGCTCCTTGCCGTCGCGCCAGATGGTCAGGCTGGTCTTGGTGCCCGGCGCGAAGGTCGCGATCTTCCTCGACAACTCGCGGGCATCGGCGATCTTCTCGCCATTGACCGCGAGGATGGTGTCGCCGCGCTTCAACCCGGCCTTGGCGGCAGGGCCGTTGGCCTGCGCCTCGGCGATCAGAGCGCCCTTGGCGTCCTTCAGTCCGATCGCGTCGGCGACCTCGGCCGTGACGGGCTGGATCTGCACGCCGATGAAGCCGCGCGCGACCGAGCCGTGCTCCTTGAGCTGCTCGACGACGCTCTGGACGGTGCCCGCCGGGATCGCAAAGGCGATGCCGACATTGCCGCCGGACGGCGAGTAGATCGCGGTGTTGACGCCGACGACCTCGCCCTTCTGGTTGAAGGTCGGACCGCCGGAGTTGCCGCGGTTCACCGCCGCGTCGATCTGCAGGAAGTCGTCATAGGGGCCGGAGCCGATATCGCGCCCCTGGGCCGAGACGATGCCCGCAGTCACGGTACCACCGAGGCCGAACGGGTTGCCGACCGCCAGCACCCATTCGCCGATGCGGGGCTTGCCCGAAGCGAGCTGGACGAAGGGGTAGTTGCCGGACTCGTTGACCTTGAGCAAAGCGAGGTCGGTGCGCGGATCGGTGCCGATCACCTTGGCCGAGAGCGTCTTGCCGCTATCGGTGACGAGCTGGACCTCGGCCGCATTGGCGACGACGTGGTTGTTGGTGACGACATAGCCGTCCTGGCTGATGAAGAAGCCCGAGCCCTGCGAAAGCTGCGCACGCGGCTGCTGCTGCGGTCCGCGCGGGCCCATGCCCTCCTCGCCGAAGCGGCGGAGGAAACGTTCGAGCGGATGACCGGGTGGCAGGCCCTCGATGCCGGCCGGACCGCCCTGCTCGTCGGCGCTGGCGACGACCCTGGCCTTGACGCGGACGGAGACGACGGCGGGCTTCACCCGGTCGACGACGTCGGCGAAAGACGGCAGCTGCGTCTGCTGCAGGCCGGAGAGCTGAACCGGCTGCGCATTGGCGGCGCCGTGGCTGTTCAGGAAGTTGTCGGCGAGGCCGGCCATCAGGCCGATGCTCAGCGTCGCGGCGCCGGCGACGATCGCGCCGCGCTTCAGGATCGAACGGGCGGTGGCGGGGGCGAGGGCGGCGGTCTCGGGGGTGCTATTTTCTTGGGTGGTCATGGTTCTCACCTCGATGCGGGAGGCAGGGCCTTCCCTGCTTCGTGAGGGGAACCATGGCGGGCGGCGCCTTACGCGGATTTCGCCCGATGATGACAGTTTTGTAAGGTTGGCCAGCCGTCAGCCGCGCTCGTCGCGCAGCAGATCGTCGAGCCGGCGCTGTTCCTCGGCCGTCAGCGTGGCATCGGCCGGCGCCGCAGCGCGATTGCGACGACGCCAGAGAAAGGCCGCACCGAACAGCACGATCAGAAAGGGAGCAGCCCAGAGCGCGATCGTGCGCGCGTTCATCGGCGGGCGCAGCAGGACGAAGTCGCCGTAGCGCGCGACGACGAAATCGATCACGGCCTTGTCATTGTCGCCGGCGACGAGCCGCTCGCGCACCAGGACACGCAGGTCCTTGGCGAGAGGTGCATCGGAATCGTCGATCGACTGGTTCTGGCAGACCAGGCAGCGCAGACCCGAAGAGATTTGCCGGGCGCGCTGCTCCAGCGCCTGATCCTTCAACACCTCGTTGGGCTGCACGGCAAGGACCGGCGCCGAGACCGCCAGCGATGCGACGAGAAGGAGCGGAAGGGCGCGCATCACGCTCACTCGGCCGCCTGCGGAAGTGCGGCCGGCGCCGACGTCCGCCGCGGGGCGGCCAGCCGGTAGCGCCTGTCGGTCAGCGAGAGCACGCCACCCGCCGCCATTACCAGCGCACCGATCCAGATCAGGAGGATCAGCGGCTTGTCGTGCAGCTTGACCGCGATCGCGCCGCTGGCGTCGGGCTCGCCCAGGCTGATATAGGCCTGCCCGAGCCCGACGGTACGGATGCCGGCCTCGGTCGTCGGCATGGCGCGCGCCGTGTAGATGCGCTTCATCGCCTCCACCGGCATCAGCTCGCGGCCATCAGCGACGATGCGGAAGCGGGCCGCGTCCTCGCGATAATTCGGCCCGGTGCGCGGCGTCACCGCCTCCAGCGTCACGGTATAGCGGCCGCTGGTTAGGCTCTCGCCGACCTTGAGCATGCCGATCGCCTCGGTGCCCCAGGCGGTTGCGGCGATGCCAACCACGCTGATGCCGACGCCGGCATGGCCGAGTGCGGTGCCCCAGGCCGAGCGCGGCAGGCCCTTCGCCCGCGACAGGATCGCCGCCGCACCACTGGCGCGGCCAACGACGCGTTCGCCGACCTCCCAGAATGCGCCGACAACGAGGAAGACGCCGAGGCCGATGCCGAGCGGCGCCAGCACCGGACCGCCGCGCACAAGCGCGAAGATCGCCAGCGTGGTGACGACGCCGATGCCAAAAGCGACCTGCGCGCGCTGGGCGGCGCCGAGCAGGTCGCCGCGCTTCCAGGCCAAGGTCTGGCCGATCGGCAGCAGCAGCAGGAGCGGCACCAGCACCGGCACGAAGGTGGCGTTGAAGAAGGGCGGGCCGACCGAGATCTTGTCGCCCGTGACCATCTCCAGCACGAGCGGATAGAGCGTGCCGATGAAGACGGTGGCGCAGGCCGTCGCCAGGAAGAGGTTGTTGACGACGAGCGCGCTCTCCCGCGAGACCGGCGCGAACAGGCCGCCTTGCTTCAGGAGCGGCGCGCGCCAGGCGAACAGCGCCAGCGAGCCGCCTATGAAGGCGATCAGGATGCCGAGGATGAACAGGCCGCGCTGAGGGTCGCTGGCGAAGGAGTGCACCGAGGTCAGCACGCCCGAGCGGACGATGAAGGTGCCGAGCAGCGAGAGCGAGAAGGTCAGGATCGCGAGCAGGATCGTCCAGACCTTGAGCGCGTCGCGCTTCTCCATCACCACGGTCGAGTGGATCAGCGCCGTGCCGGCAAGCCAGGGCATCAGCGAGGCGTTCTCGACCGGGTCCCAGAACCACCAGCCGCCCCAGCCGAGCTCGTAATAGGCCCAGTAGGAGCCCATGGCGATGCCAAGCGTCAGGAAGGTCCAGGCCAACAAGATCCACGGCCGGACTGCGCGGGCCCAGACCGCGTCGATCTTGCCTTCGATCAGCGCCGCGACGGCGAAGGCATAGGTGATCGAGAAGCCGACATAGCCGACATAGAGCAGCGGCGGATGGATCGCGAGGCCGAGATCCTGCAGGATCGGGTTGAGGTCCTGCCCCTCCCCCGGCGCCGGGATGAGCCGCCGGAACGGGTTCGAGGTCAGCAGGGTGAAGGCGATGAAGGCGACACTGACGCTGCCTTGCGCCGCGAGCGTCCCGGCCCGCAGCTTCGGCGGCAGCGAACGGCGCGACAGCGCCACCAGCGCGCCGAACAGCACGAGGATGAGGACCCAGAGCAGCATCGAGCCCTCATGGTTCCCCCAGACCGCGGTCAGCTTGTAGATCAGCGGCTGCGTCGAATGCGAATTGGCGGCGACGTTCTCGACCGAGAAATCGGAGACCACATAGGACGCCATCAGGCAGCCGAAGGAGAGCGCGACCAGCAGGAAGCAGGCGATCGCCGCCGCCGGGCCGACGGCGGCCAGGGCGGGATCGTTCCGGCTCACGCCCCAGAGCGGCACGATCGTCTGAACGACCGCGACTCCGAGCGCCAGCGCCAAGGCGAAATGACCGATCTCGACGAACACAGGCGCGGCCCTATTTCGTGGCCGGCGCTGCGGGCGCGCCGGGCTTGGTTTCGCCGGGCTGCCAATGGCCCTGCTTCTTCAGCGCGTCGGCGACCTCGCGCGGCATATAGGTCTCGTCATGCTTGGCGAGGACGGAATCGGCGCGGAACCGCCCCGGCCCCTCGAGCACGCCCTCGGTGACGACGCCCTGCCCTTCGCGGAAGAGATCGGGCAGCAGGCCGGTATAGCTGACCATGGTCCTGGTCTTGCCATCGGTGACGGCGAAGCTGACGCGCTGATTGGCACCACGCTCGACCGAGCCCGCCTCGACCAGGCCGCCGAGGCGCAGGCGCGTGCCGGGCGTGAGCCCCTTCTCGACGATCTCGGTCGGACCGTAGAAGAAGACGATCGAATCCCGCAGCGCATAGGCGACGAGCCCGGCGGCAAGGCCGAGGACGACGCCGGCCGAGGCGATGACGACGAGGCGACGCTGCTTGCGGGTCAGGCGCTTGCTCGGCGGCGAGGCGGGAATACCAGCCTGGACAGTCATCGTCCCGCCTCCTGCAGGCCGAGCTCGCCGCGCAGGCCGTCGAGCGCGGATGCAGCCGCCTGATCGGACGCCAGGCGCTGGCGGGCCGTCGAGAGCGACTTCTGCGCCGCCTCGCGCTCGCCGAGAACGGCCTGCGAGCGGATCAAGCGAGACCAGTCGGCGAGGCTGCCGCCGCCCTCGGCGAGCCGCGCGGCGAGGCCGTCGACCATGCCGCGGATCGCCGACATGCGCTCAGCCTCAGGCAGGCTGGCGATCGCATCGGCCGGAGCGGCAGGACGCTCCAGCCCTTCGAGGCGAGCCCGGACGGTCGCAGTCCAGGGGGCGTCGGCCGGCGCGTCGGCGAGCAGAGCCTTGAGAGATGCGATCGCGGCCGGCACCTGCCCGTCCTGCTCCTGCGCGACCGCCATGAAGAAGCGGGCGCGCGGATTAGCCGGGTCGAGCTTCAACGCCTCGGCGAGGCTTTCGCGTGCCGCCGCCGTGACGACGCCGCCGGCGGCGAGAATCTGCGCCTCGGCCTGGCCGCCCAGCCGCTCGGTCGTCGCACCGTCGTAGCGGATCGCATTGGCGAAGGCCTTGGTGGCATCGTCGAAGCGGCCCTGGCGGAGATAAACCGGAGCGAGCACGGTCCAGCCCTTGCCGTCGGTCGGGTTGGCGGCGAGATGCGACTCGATCCGCGCCAGTGCCAGCTCGAAATCCTGTGCCGGGTTGCCCTTCATCCGTGCCGCGAGCGGCTGGTCGGGAACGGTCGGCGAGCCATAGGCGCCGTAGATCAGCAGCGCGAGCAGGGGCACGCAGGAAAGCGCAATCGCGGACGCTGCGCGGCGCCGGCGCAGCGCCGGCTCGCTCTCGCCGGTGGGAACCGCTTCCGACGCCGTCTCGCGCAGCAGCCGGCGTGCGGCTTCGGCCTTGGCCGCATCGGCCTCGGCGGCGCCGATCAGCTTGCGGCCGAGATCGCGGTCGATCTCGGCGAGCTGGGCGCGGTAGAGCGCAGTCGCCCCGGCCGTGTCGGCGGAGAGCGCCGGCGCCCGCCGGCCGAGCGGCCAGAGCACCGCCATGACCGCGGCCCCGGTCATGGCCGCGAAGATGATCCAGATCAGCATCCGCCGTTCATAGCCGTTCGAAGGTGCCGGTTCATGTCCGAAGATGGCGACAAAGGGTCACGCGGGCAATGCGACGTCAGACCGCCGGCAGCACGAGCCGGGCCCTGAGGCCGCCAAGTGGCGAGCGCTCTAGCGAGAGGCCGCCGCCATAGAGCTTGGCGAGATCGACCACGATCGAGAGGCCGAGCCCCGAGCCCGGCGTCGTTTCGTCGAGCCTGCGGCCGCGCTTCAGAACCTCGGCCATGGCGTCATCGGGAAGGCCGGGGCCGTCATCGTCGATGAGCAGGACGAGGCGCCCCTCAGGTGTTTGCGCTTCCGGCGCCAAGCTGACCTGCACCTCGGTCCGCGCCCATTTGAAGGCGTTGTCCAGCAGGTTGCCGAGCATCTCCTCGAAATCCTGCTTCTCACCGCGAAAGCGGACGCCCGCCGGCACCGTATGGCTGCCGTCGATCGCCCTGCCTTGCGCGATCTTCTCAAAGGTGCGGATCAGCGCATCGAGCGAGGGCTCGATCTCGCAGATGCCGCCCAGCGCGCCGGACAAGGCCGCTGCTCGCGCGCGATCAAGATAGTACTGCACCTGATCGCGCATGATCGCCGTCTGATACCGGACCGTCTGCGAGAGGACGCCCTGGCTCGCATCGGCCTCGTTCTGCATCACGCTGAGCGGCGTCTTAAGCGCGTGGGCGAGATTGCCGACCTGGGTGCGCGCCCGATCCAGGATCTCGCGATTGGCGTCGATGAGCTGGTTGAGTTCGCCAGCCAGCGGGGCGAGATCGGGCGGATAGTGCCCGGCGATGCGCGTGCTTTCGCCCGTGCGCACCGTACCGACTGCAGCGCGCAAACGAGCCAGCGGGCGCAGGCCGTAGCGGACCTGAGCGATGGTCGAGGCGACGAGAGCAAGCCCGAGAAAAAGAAAGGTCAGCGTCAGGGCGAAACGGAAATCGCGTATGTCACCCTCGATCTCGTCGGCAGGCGCCGCGACGCCCACGGTGAAGCGCCCGTCCTCCCCGACATCGATCTCGCGCTCCAGCACGCGTAGCGACCGCTCATCCGGGCCGGAGACATAGCTCTCGCGCAGGCCGCGCGCATTCGGCTGCAGGTTCTGGTCGAGCAGCTTGGGCAATTGCCCGCCGACGAGGGAGCGCGAGGTCCGCACGGTCGGGCGCTCGCCATCGAGCCGGATGATCTGCCAGTACCAGCCGGAAAGAGGCAGGTCGAAGCGCGGCTCGCCGAGGTCGCCTATCGCCTGGCGCTCGGCCTCGGGCGGCGCCGCGAGGTCAGCGACGAGTTCCTTGATGTAGACGCTGAGGCGTTCGTCGAAGCCGCGCTCGGCCGCGCGCCGATAGAAGGTGGTGAGGCCGAAGCCGGCGAGGATCAGCACCAGCGCACAGCAGATCGCGGCCGAGATGAAGAGCCGGGCGCCGAGCGAGAAGCGCTGCCGCGTGACCGGCATGACGGCCTCAGGGTTTCGCGGCGGCGATATAGCCGAGACCGCGCACGGTCTCGATGACGTCGACGCCGAGCTTCTTGCGCAAGCGGCCGACGAAGACCTCGATCGTGTTGGAATCACGATCGAAATCCTGGTCGTAGAGATGCTCGACTAATTCGGTGCGCGAGACGACGCGACCCTGATGATGCATCAGATAGGCGAGCAGCCGGTATTCGTGCGAGGTGAGCTTGACCGGGTTGCCATCGACGACGACGCGGCTGGCGCGCGTATCGAGCCGGACCGGGCCGCAGATCAGCTCGGCCGTCGCATGTCCCGCCGCGCGGCGTAGCAAGGCGCGGACGCGTGCGAGCAACTCCTCGATATGGAACGGCTTCACGACATAGTCGTCGGCGCCGGCGTCGAAGCCCGAGACCTTGTCGCTCCAGCGATCGCGGGCCGTCAAAATCAGCACGGGCATGGTCTTGCCGGCGCGGCGCCAACCCTGCAGCACCGCGACGCCGTCGACCTTGGGCAGGCCGAGATCGAGGATAACCGCGTCATAAGGCTCGGTCTCACCGAGATAGAGCCCTTCCTCGCCATCGAACGCCTTGTCGACGGCATAGCCGGCGTTCTCCAGCGCATTGACGATCTGGCGGTTGAGGTCCTTGTCGTCCTCGACGACGAGCAGTCGCACGGCGGCTTTTCTCCGATTGGCGGATCAGGAACGGGAAATAGCGGAACTAGCGGATATCCGCCACCTTGCCCGAGGCGCCGTCGAGCGTGACCCGGGCGACCCGGCCGTCCCGCTTCATCGTCGTCACGACATAGACGAATTCGTCGCCCTGGCGGCAGAGCCTGATCCGCAAGACCTCCCCCGGAGCCGCCTCGCGCGCATGCTTGGACGCGGCGGCCGGCTGCATGACCTTGCCGTCCGACACCGCCTCGCGCGTTTCCTGTGCCGACAGGCAGGAGATCGGCTGCGGCGAATCGACCGGCTCCACCGGCGAAGCCGTGGCGGTCACGAGCGCGAGAATCGCGACGTTGGGGTCGAGCAGCATCATCGCCATGGGCTATCCCGGTACGCGTGAATGCGCCATGAACATCAGCGTGAGGCTAGCTTAGCGGACCGTGATAAGTCCACGCCGCGAAAGGCCGGCCCCCGCGACGACGCTGAGCTGTGCCAGCTCGACGTCGAGCGCGCCCTGAGGCTCCCCGAAATCGGCCATTTCCTGTGCCGCCTCGTAGAGCATGGCTGGAGCGTCGACCTCGACGTTTCGAATGATCACTCCGCCGGCGCGCAGTATCACGCGGTAGCGCTCGATCTCCTCGCCGAGCGGGACCTCGACCGCGTCCCAGGAATCGCCGTCGATGCGGCTACGCCGGATCCAATTCAGGAGAACGCCGGCCGGAAGGCGGCGGGCCCGGACGCGTACGGGTGAGAGGGGGCGCAGGGGCGCCGTCCCGACCGTCGTCGAGAGTTCGCGCATCGATGCGGAGGCGACATCCGCATCCGGTGGGCCGATCCGATAGCGAAGGGGGCGGCCGATCTCATCAAGCCCCGCCGACAGCAGGACGGCCGCTCCGTCGAGCACGACCACGCGCGCACCTGGAGCCAGCACTCGCGCCGCCGCCGCCTCCGAGCCGCCGAGCCCACGCACTATCTGCGACAGCCGGAATGTCTGCGCGCCGATCAGCTCGACCCGAGCCGCCGTCGCGATCTCGACCTCTGCGGCCGGATCCATGAAGGCGAGCGCATTGGCTCCTGCGAGGGCAGTCTCTGGCGCGACCGAGGCGAGATTGCCGCCCCTCAGCCGCACATCGACCGAAGCGTGCCGATCTGTCCGCCAAAGCGGCCCAGGCATGAGCGTGGTCAAGGTTTCGCCCATGATCGAGGGTGCCGCGACGATGCCCGCCAATGCGAACGATGCGCCCTCGGCGGCGCGCCAGATCGCAAGCCCTCCGGGCCAGGGATCGGCGAAGGCAGCAAGCGACTGCAGCGGCGGCTGCGGTTCCCGTGCGATCGGAAGGTCGAGGATCAACGCGTCCGGCCGTCCCGCGATCCGCGGAGTCGCCTTCGGAGGACGCTCGCCCTCCGCCCCTTCTGCCGCAGCGCCGCGGTAGATGGCCGGCTCGACCGAGCGCGCATCGGCACGCCGCGTCGGGCCGTCGCTGATCCGCGTCAGCCGGAACAGGCGCGCCTGGCCAGAGACCTCCAAGGAGACGATATCGCCTGCTTCGAGATCGATGCAGCGCGGCGACAGCTCCAGCTCGAGCGTCTCGCGACCTGCCCATATCTCCTGCAGCCGCTGTTCGGCAAGGCGTTGGCCCTCGGCCCGACGCGTGACCACGGGCAGCTCGACGGCGCTCTCACGCCGCGCTGCCCCGGCGAGGCGCCGCGAACGGGCGGCAGCCTGCCGATAATCGTCGTTCCCGTCGATGTGGATCAACCGCAACTCGTGGGGCAGCTCGCTTTCCTCGGCCCGGCGCAACTCGTAAGGCTGACCGTTGCGATCGAGGACCAGATCGTCGGCCGAAAGGGCGCGCGCCACGTTGGCAGCGCGCCCCCGGAACACGAGCCGGCCGGAAGACATGACGGCATCGAAGCCGAATATTTGAGACAGTGGCTCCAGCGCCTGCCGCGCCGAGATCGGCCTGTCGAGGACATAACCGTCGACGAAACCATCGATGGCGATCTCGTGCGCTTCCGGAAGGCCATAGTCCGCGAGGATCGCCCGCACCAGCCTGTCCAGGGTGACGCCTTCGAGGCGGCCATTGATCCAATGGCCGGTCTGGTAGTTCGTCCCGTCCGCCCAGACCGAGATCAGATCGGGAAAGGCCGGAAACGGCCTGGCGTCCCAAGTCCAGACGAAGATATTGGCCGGATCGACCATGCGGAAACCGAGCCAAGGCGAGATCGGATTGCGCTGTGGCGCGAAGCCCGGGAGCACGGGATCGAAGCCCGACAGGATCGCTTCTAGTCCTCGGGCCTGGACGAGGTCGTCGCGCGCTCTCGTCGAAAAATGCGGGTAGCCACCGTCGAACGACTTCGGATCGGGAAAGACGTTCGGGGAATTGCCGCCCTTGTCCACGGCAGGCAAGCCGATCTCGGTCAGCCAGATCGGCTTCGAACCTGGCACCCAAGCGGTCGTGCCGATCTCATGCCCGCCCGACCGTTCAACATGCCGGTTCAGCCACCAGTTCGGCAGATCCTTCTGCCGGAAGACCCAGGGCTTGCCGAAAGCGCCATCGCTGATCGGCAGCCGCGCCTGGGCCTGACGGCCGGAGAGATCGGCGTAATACCATTCGTAGCCCTCGCCGGAGGTCAGGCCGCCGCGCAGATAGTCGACATCGGCAGGGCTGCGCGCGATGGCGAGATCGGCGTGGTCCGGCGTGTCCCGCCAGTCGGAGAGCGGCGCATAATAGTCGATTCCGATCGCGTCGATATCCGGGCTCGACCAGAGCGGATCGAGCGGAAAGCCGACCTCCTGCCCGCCGTCCCGCACATGGGCGCCATATTCGGTCCAGTCGGCAGCGTAGACCAGCGTTGTCGGAGCCGGCAGGATGGCGCGGACCTCGGCCGCGAGCGCGACCAGCCCGTCGACCATCGGATAGGAGCCCGTAGTCCCACGCACGCGCGTCAGGCCGACCAGCTCGGACCCGATGATGAACCCTTCGACGCCGCCGGCGGCCTTGGCGAGCATCGCCGCGTGAAGCACGGCACGTCGGAAGCTCCACTCGCCAGGCACGCCGCAGACGACCCTGTCGCCATCGAGCGAGAAATGCGCCGCGGTCGCGACGCCGAGGAAGTTCCCGATCTGCTCGGCCGCCGTCGACGTGCCGTCTGGCGATCCGGATTGGCCCGGTGCGGGCGAGCAGGTGATGCGGCCGCGCCAGGGATAGGGTGGCTGGGAAGGGTTGCCGGTATGAGGGTCCGTCAATGCATTTGCGGCCGGCACGTCCATCATCACGAAAGGATAGAGAACCACCTCGATCCCGTAGACGTGGCGCAGACGGCGGATCAAAGCGATCACACTGTCGTCCGATGGCGTGCCCCCATAAGCCGGCCTGCCGCTAGACTGGCTGACGAGACGCGTGCTGGCGCGATCGAGACCGGCGACAGACCACAGCACCCCCGGCGTGTTCTTCGCGGCGATCTCGACGCGCGGCGCGATGGTGCAATGTCCGGCGCGCAGATCATCACCGAACCAGCTGACGACAAGCGAGATGCGGCGCAGGTTCGGGCAGAGCGCCAGAAGGTGACCGATGGCGCCATCGATGTCGCTGCCGCTGTGGAGCTGATGCCGATTCTCGGCAATGGTGACGCCGGCCTCCGGCTCCTGGTTGACCAGGGTTGGATGGTAGATGAACTCGCTCGCGCCCGGGATCAGCGTCACGGCGCGGATCATCTCGCCGAGGCCGGGGACGGCGCGCACCACCTCGAAGGAGAATTGCGGCACACGATTGCCGTAAGCCACAAGCGGAAAGCGCTCGAACACGACATAGGCCGTCCCGCGATAGGCCGGCGCCGCCCCGGCTTCCTTGGCGGCGATCAGCGGATCGGGCTCCTGGTCCTCGAAGCCACGATGAACGCGAAGGGTCACGGCATTGAAGTCGATCTCGCGCCCGTCGGCCCAGATGCGGCGCACGAACGCGATCGGCCCCTCGCAGATCGCGACCGCAAGATTCGCATAATAGCTGTAGGTGGTCTCGTAGGTCTTCTGCGCCTTCTGCCCGCCCTTGCCGCCGGCCTTGGTGCGAGTGACGGTGGTCGTCACGTCCTCGTCGAAGCGCGTCGCCCAGATCAGCTGGCCACCGAGCCTGGCCCGGCCGTAAACGCGCGGGATCGGCGCCCCCTCTGTCGAGACGATGCCGTCGATCTCCTTGAGGCGCGGCCCCTCGACGACGCGCGTGCCGCCTCCGCCGCCGAACAGGCCCTGGTCGAGCCGGGCGCCGGCAAGTGCACCGAGCGAGCGACCGACGATGGCCCCGAACGGCCCACCGACGACGGCGCCGAGGACCGAGCCGGCGACCTGCAGAACGAGCGTGGCCATCAGGCGTCGAGCTCCGGAAAAGCGAAGGCATGGCTGAGATGGCGACGCCACCAGCCGGTGAACGCGACCTCGCCGACCGCAGCACCGTCATGGGCGTGCAGAATGCGGTCCGGCTCCGTCAGGATGGCGCAATGCGCCGCAGGCAGATGCACGCGCCAGCGGAAGAGCAGGACATCGCCCGGCAGCGCGGCGTTTGCGCTTGTCGGCCGCAGATGCCGTTCGGCGGCGAGCGCCAACGTCTCGCCTGCACCCTGCTGCGCCCAATCGAGCGAATAGGGCGGGGTCGGTTCCGGCTCGCCTCCATAGAGATCGCGCCAGATGCCACGCACCAGGCCGAGACAGTCGCAACCTACCCCGCGCAGCGACGCCTGATGATGATAGGGCGTGCCGAGCCACGAGCGTGCGGCCGCGACGATGCGAGCCCGCCGGACATCGGCGTCGGTCATCGGAACAGGCTCCCGCCATCGAACGGCCCAGCGCCGGGGCTGCCGCTCCCGGTTCCCCCGATGATGAAGTCGTTGCCGGGCAAATGCGGGAAGCCGCGGAAGTTGACGCCATTGCCGAATTTGGCACTGCAGGTGGCGAAACGCTTGTCGCAGCCGACCTGGGCCGTGAAGGCATCGCCGACCGCGATCGGTTGCGGCGCGGCCTGCCAGAGTTGCAGCACGACAGTTCCGCCATCCGCGCGATGGCTGCGGATCTCGGTGGCGAAGCCGGTGTTGTCGCCCGCGGTGAAGACAAGCCAGCCGCCACTGAGGTAGCCGTCGCCATAATCGGACAGAGCCGGCGCCGTGATCGACAGCCGTCCATCGGTGGCCACCACAGTGGCCGGCGATGAGCCCGGAGTGACGCCGCAACGGGTATCGCCCAGATCGGCGGAGCAATTCGCCGTGTAGAGCCGGCCGCGCTCTTCGTCGAAAGCCTTGCCGAGCCCTCGCACCTCGGCGATGAAGTTGCTGTCGCTGCGTTTCACTTCGCCGACGAAGCCGGTTTCGAGCAAGGTGCGCTGGCCGGGGTCGGCCCAGTTGACCAGCCAGAGCGAGACGCGGGCATCGTCGATCAGGCCGCGCGACAGATCCGCCTCGCTCAATCCGCTCGTCGCCAAGGCTCCGAGCACTTCGCCGCCGCCGGTTGCGAAGCCGAGCTCGGAGCTGGCTTCGGCGGCATCGAGGCCGGCATTCGCGCGGAACACGATGCCGTCGAACGAAAGATCGCGGTCATGATCGGTGAAGCCGAGTACGGCACCGTCGCGACGAGTGAGACTCCAGCAACGGCAAAGCGTGGTCGCCTCGCCGGCGACATGCGCGGCGAGCCCAGGAGAGAGTGTCCGCATGGCAAAGCCTCTAATCGGCGATCTCGATAATCGGGATCTTGGGGATGTCGCCCGCCTCGAAAGCCGACAGATCGACCTCGATCACATCGGTGTCGAAGCGCACGGGCACGTCGAAGGCGAAGCCGGCGCTGACCAGGGCGCCGGCAGGAGGAGCATGGCCTACTGCGAAGGTGACCTGGCCGGTGGCGTGGTCGCAGGACACGGCGGTTGGCTGTGGTTGCACCACGCCATCGACCGCGATCAGTACCGTACCGGGCACGGGCTTGCCGATGCGACGGAGATAAGGTGCGTGCAGGCCACCATAGAGCTTGCAGAGCTGGAAGGCCCGCGCCGCCCCATCGCCGACACCGATCTGCTGGTCGCTGGCTGCGGGCGTCGCGGACGGGGCACAACTCTTCCAGTCGAGCTGGTCGCGCCAGCGAAAGCCGTAGAGCCTGCCACGCCTCTCCTCGAAGAAGGCAACGACCTCGGCAAGCGCGTCGAGCGTGCGGATGCCGAAGCCGGCATCGTAGCGTCGCCGCGAATGCGCCCAGCGGCTATTGCGGACCTCGCGGCCCGAGGCCAGCGTGACCACTTGGGTCAGCCGTTCCGGCCCGCCGCGCGCGCCACGCGCGATCCCCGTGGGAAAGCGCACCTCGTGGAAGCCGCTCATGCCGCCTCTCCCTGTCCTGTCACGGTGCGAGCCTCAGAGCGCGCGGCTGCCGCGCGCCACGGCCCGCGCGATCGCCGCCGAGACCTGCGCCTCGGACCGGCGGAAACTGTCGGCATCAGGCGTCGAGACCTGCACGATGACGCTGACCGGGCGCCGATCGCCGCCACCGCCGGCCCGCACGCCGAGCTTGCCGTCGGGGCCCCGCGACAGCGGCATGATCGCCTCCGCCCCGCGCTCCCCCATCAGCCCGAGCCCGCGCCCCATGGCGAAATAGGAGGGCGCCGCGACGACACCACCATCGGCGAAGAACGAGACCGGCGAGCTGCCGCCACCGCCGCCCATGCCGCCGGTGAAGAGCCCAGCCAGGCTGTTGATGCCGGAACCGAGCCAACTCGAGATCGTGTTCTGCAGCGGCTTGAGTGCCGATTTCAGCAGGCTCTGGCTCAGCGACGTGCCGATGCTGCGCAGCACGTCCTCGAAGCGCTTGCCCTCGACGATACCGCTGGCGAAGGCCGTAGTAATCGACTTGCCGAAGGCCTGTGCCGATTTGGACAGGCTCTGGGTCAGCGTGTTCAGCGAGCGCAAGCCGCCGACATCGAAGGAGGAAGAAAAAGAGGAATCGTCTTCATCAGCCATCGGCCCGACCTTTTCACTCGTCGTTACGGGAAGCGGGGTCCGGATGAGCCCGCATCAGGGCATCCAGCGTCGTACGTGACGGCGCCTCGCCGGCCGGCGGCGCTCGATGAGACTCGATCGCTGCGAGGATTTCGTGGGGAGTGGCGGACCAGAACGCATCCGGCGCCCAGCACAGGCGTCCCAGGCCAAAAGCCATCACCTCGCGCCATGGGAAGGCAGCGGCCGCCGGAGCACTCATGCGACCGGCGGCACCGGAGGGCGGGCGGGCGTCCCCTCGTCCGCTGGAGCGAACGTCACATCGAGCAAAGCGATCGCGGCCCCGATGGCGCCGTTGAGACCGCCGTCGAAAGGTAGTGCCGCGACCTCGTCAGCAGCCAGCGTCCCCCCGGCGCCACGCAGGCCAGCCGCCAGGATCCGCGCGATATCTCGGGCCGAAAGCCTCCCGGCAGCGAAGCGCTCACCCAGCGCCGGCAGATTCTCGACCGAAAACGCGTCCTCCAGTTCGGCGAGCGCACCGAGCGTCAGCCGCATCGGCAGCGGCCGGCCCTCGACCATCAGGGCGACCTCGCCCCTGTAGCGATTGACCATGCGCTTCTCCTCTAGGTGAGCGTGAAGCTCAGCTGGCCGGCCGATTCCAGCGACAATTCGAAGGTGACCTCGGCGGCATGGTCTCCGCGATATTCCAGCGTCGAGAGCTGGAACGGCCCGGTGATTGTGCCGAAATCGGGCACGATCACCTGCCAGTCGCGGATCGCCCCGTCGAAGAAGATCTGGCGCACCAGCGCGTCCGAGGCCTCGTCCTTGAAGATGCCGGCGCCGCTGATGCTGGCGCGGCGCATCCCGGCCCCGGCGAGCAGTTCGCGCCAACGTCCGGCCGACTCGGCATGAGTGACGTCGACTGTCTCGGCATTGAAGGCGATCTGGCGGGCGCGCAGGCCCGCCACAGTGACGAAGCTGCCGCCGGCATCGGCGGCCTTGAGCAAGAGGTCCTTGCCTTTCTGGGCAGGCATGGGCGGTCCTTTCGTGTCAGAGCGCCTCGGTGACGGCCCGGAAGGTCAGCGTCACAGTCGGCAGATGGGTCTTGGGATCGCGCGCGAGCTTCGAGGACAGCCAGGTCAGATTGACCAGGCGGTGGCCTTCCGGCGCGAGTGCGGCGCCTTCCAGGCTGGCGACGATGCGCGCCGCCGCCTCGAGCGCCTTGCGCGAGGACGCGCTCTCGCCGGCCCAGACGACGAGCGAGAGCTTCTGTTCGCAGCCGCGGTCGCTGCCGGTCGACCAGTCCTCGGCCGTGACCTCGCCATGGACGACGTAGAGCCCGCTCGCGCCTCGTGGCGGCTCGTCATGGATGCGCCCCGCCCCGATCAACGCCGTCAGCCCGGCATCGGCGGAGAGATGCGCCTGGACGACGCGCCGCAGCGGCAGGATGGCGTCGCTCATCGGCCGACCTCCTCGACCAGGCAGACCAGGCGCCTTCGGCCCCCATCGGGATCACCGACGGCGCGGATGTCGAAGACCTGCTCGCCATCGCGCAGGCGCTGGCCGGCATCGATGCCGGCGCGCCAGCGCAAGGTGATGCGATGGCTCACCGCCTGCTCGGGCCGCTCGCCGCGCCAGCGCTCATTGCCCGACAGCCATTCAACCTGAGCCCAGACCGCGGCAACCGTCTCGAAGACGGTGAGCCGCCCACCGGCGCCGTCCGGCATTTCGACGGGTGCCTCCAGCAGCAGGCGGCGACGCAGGGCGCCGACGGGGCGAGCCTTGCCGGTCTCTCGGATCATCACAGCCGCACCCGGCGGAAGGGAGCGACAAGCGCGGCGATCTCAGCCGGCAGCCGGACGGCGTCGCGGCTGACCACGTCGCCGCGATGCTCGAACCAACGGCAAGCCAGCCGAAGCACGGCCTGCCGCAGCGGCGCCGGCACCGTGTCGCGCGTCGCGCCGAAGCCGGCAGCAAGGTCGATCTCGATCGCGGCGCGGGCACGGCCCGGCACCGGAACCGGACCGGCGATCGCGATCAGCGGCGGGTCGGAGCCGGCGACCAGAACGAGCGACGCGGGCATGATCGGCTCGGCCGGCCCGCTCGCAGGATGGACGCGCGCGGCCGTGAGGCTGAGCACCGGCGAGAGCGGCAGGCGGATCTCGCTGCACTGCGGCCAAGCGTCGAGCACGATTCGCCAGCCCTGCTCGATCAGCAGGTGGCCGGAAGCGGCCTCGATCATCAGCCTGGCCGCGGTGATCAAGGTCCCTAGCAGCTCGTCCTCGTCGTCGGCGACGATCCGCAGGAAATCCTTGGCTTCCGCGAGCGAGGCCGGCTCGATCGCCGGCGGCGTCAAAGCAAGCGGCGTCATGATCTCTCCTCTTTCGGGTTTGAACGGCGCCGCCAATGCGCTATCGAGCCCGGCCCGACAGCGGAGGCGGCTCGATGCGTGGCAGAACGGCGATTGGACTGGCGGCCCTGGCAGCGGCATTCGCGGCACCCTGGCCCGTATCGGCCGTGGTCGGCGGGCGTGAGGGCGGCCCGATCGCCGGCGCGACCGTGATGGTTCTCAATGCGCGCGGCGGCGTTTGCACCGGCATCGTGCTGTCACGCCGCGTCATCCTGACGGCAGCCCATTGCGCCGATTCCCGTGTCGACCTGCGCGTCCATTGGCGCGAAGCCGGCGAGCCGGTCCTGGTCGAGCCGGCGGCAATCGCCCTGCATCCCGAATTCAACGCCAAATCCGTCACGAACCGGCAGCGCTCGATCGACCTCGCATTGGTCAGGCTCGCTGCGCCGCTGCCGGCACGCTTCTCGACGGCGACGCTCGTCGATGGCGGCCTGCCGCGCGCCGGATCGCCGGTGACGCTCTCGGGCTACGGCGTCGCGCGCGAGGGCGAAGCGAAGACGACCGGCACCTACCGGTCGGCCGCGCTCGCCACCGTCGAGCCGTACGGACCCGGCAAGATCCTGCTCTGGGCGTCCGATCCGGCGACCGGCGGCAAGCGACCGGGCGCCGGCGCCTGCCAGGGCGATTCCGGCGGGCCGATCGTCGCAGGCTCGGACGGCGTCGTCGCGGTTTCCAGCTGGTCGACCGGCCCCTCCGGCAAGCAATGTGGCCTGCTCAGCCAGGGCGTACTGGTCGCGCCGCAGCGCGGCTGGATCGATCGCACCTTGTCCAGCTGGGGCGAGAGCGCCAATTGGATTGACGCCCCCTGATTCTCCGCAGGCGCGAAGAGCACTGGACTGCGCCGCGACAAACCATAGAGTGGCACCATGGCAACGATGGCCTCGACCATGACCTCTTCAAAGCGCGCCGCGACCGTCGCGATCGCCGTTTGCGCCGGCCTGCAGATGACCGTGCCGGCTCAGGCCGTGATCGGTGGCGTGACCTCGCGCGCAGTCGACGGCGTTCGCGCCTCGACCTTGCGGGTCGAGACCAGCCGGGGCGAGCTCTGCTCCGGCGCTGCGATCTCCTCCGAGCTGGTGCTCACGGCGGCGCATTGCCTGATGACCGGCGGCTCGGTCCGCGTCATCAGCCTCGACAAGCGCTTCCGCAACCGCACGCACGCTGTGGCGGCCGTGCTGCCGCACCCGACTTTCGTGCCCGGCACGACGCCGCGCACCCAGCCCGGGGCGGATCTCGCGCTGCTGCGCCTCGCGGCGCCACTGCCGGCCGACATCCAGCCGCTGACACTGGGCAGCGGGCTTTGGCAGGGCGAGACCGTGACCATGGCCGGCTTCGGCCTCGCTTCGGAGACCAACAAGAGGACCGCGCGCACCCTGCGCGAGGTGACCCTGGTCAACGCCGGCAACTACACCACCGCCAATACGGTGAAAGTCGCGGTCGACACCGAGAACCGCGGCGAGGTCCTCGGCGCCGGCGCCTGCCGTGGCGATTCCGGTGGTCCGGTGCTGCGCGGCCCGCCGGGATCGCGCGATCTCGTCGGTATCGTCTCCTGGTCGAGCGGGCCGCTCAGCTCGCGCGTCAAGATGATCTGCGGCGGCTTCACCGCGATCACCCCGATCAGCGACCATCGGGCCTGGATCGCCGAGGCGAGCGAGCGCCTGCTCACCTATGGTGACGAGCCGCGCCAGGCGCGCGAGGAAGCGCGCCCCAACGCGAGCTACAGCTGGTGGTTCGGCCGCTAGCGCCGATCAGGCCGAGAACTTCAGCCCCTTGATCGCGGCGAAGTCCTGCACGCCGCCGCCGACCCGCTTGGTCGTATAGAACAGCACATGCGGCTTGGCGGAATAGGGATCGCGCAGGATGCGCACGCCGGCCCGGTCGACGACGAGATAGCCGCGGCGGAAGTCGCCGAAGGCGATCGAGACCGAATCCGTCGCGACGTTCGGCATGTCCTCGGCCTCGACCACCGGGAAACCGAGCAGCGTCGCCTGCGCGCCCGCCGCGGCCGGCGGCTGCCAGAGATACTGGCCGGTCGAGTCCTTGAACTTGCGCACGGCAGCCTGCGTCTTGCGGTTCATCACGAAGCTGGCGTTCTGGCGGTAGCCGGCCTTCAGTGCATAGACGAGATCGACCAGGATGTCGGACGGGGTCGAGGCGGCGAAGGCACCGGCGACACCGGTCTTCAGCGTGCCGATATTGCCCCAGCTCCAGCTCGCGTCGGCGACGGTCGGATAGGCCAGGAAGCCCTTGGGCTTGTCGACGCCATCGCCGGTGACGAAGGCGGCCCCTTCCTGTTCGGCGAAGGCGCTCTCGACCTCCTCGGCGATCCACTGGTCGATATCGACGATGGCGTCGTCGAGCAGGGTCTGCGTCGCCGCCGGCATGGCATAGAGTTCCATCGCCGGGAAGGAGAGTTCGGCCAGCGTCGGCGTGCCACTCTGCGGACGCGCCGCCGTCTCAGCCACCCAGCCGGAGGCCGGGCCGGTGGTCGAGAACGCCTTCTTGTAGGTGCCGGAGGAAATGGTGCGCACCGTCGCGATCGAGCGGATCGGCGACACCGTCGCCAGGCGGCGCAGGATCTCGCTTTCGACGGTCGAGGGTGCGAGATAGCCGCCATCCGGGCCGGAGCCGGCGGAAAGCGCCTTGGCTTCGAGCCGTTTCAGCCCGGTCGCCTCGCCATGGCGAACATAGGAGGCGAAGGCGGCCTTGTGCTCGGCCACGGCCGGATCGCGTTCCTCGCTCGCACCCAACGCCGGGCGGCGACTGTCGAGGCTCAGCCGGTCGAGCCGGCGGCGGGTCTCGTCGAGCGCATCGTCGAGACGAGCGAGCTTCTCGCCGGTCAGCACGTCGCCGCCCATGCGGGTCTCGAGCTCGGCCAGGCGCTCGTCATTGGTGGCGCGATAGGCCTCCAGCGTGTAGCGCAGATCGTCATAGACAGCGGCGGCCTCGCCGGTCGCCTTGGTCTCGGGAGCCTGGTTCAGCGCAGTCATGGAATCTCCTGTGGTTCTGCGGCTTCAGGTGGGTTTTCAGACAAGGGCGGCACGACAGGAGGGGCGCAGCGCCTTGACGGCGCTGACCCTTGCCTGCGGCAGCATCGGGAAGGTGACGAGCGAAATCTCCCAGAGGTCGACCTTCTCGAGCCGGCGCAGGCCGCTTCGCGGCTCGTTGCGAGCGCGCTGCGAGCGGAAGCCGATCGAGAGCCCGTCGACGGCGCCGTCGCGCATCAGCGCATGCAGCTCGCGGGCCCGCGCCACGGCGAGCGAGAGCCGGCCGCGGACATAGAGGCCGCGCGAATCCTCGCGCAGCTCAAGCCAACGGCCGATCGGCTCGGTCGGGTCATGCTGCCAGAGCATCCGGATGCCGCCGGCCCCGCGGCGAGCGAGGCACTCGCGGAAGGCGCCGGGCTCGACCACGTCTTTGCCGAGATCAGCGATGCGGAACAGGCTGGCATAGCCCTCGAAAGCACCGTCCGGCTCGATCCGGGCCAGCGGCTGCGCCAGGAACTTGGCTTCGCGCGCCAGTGCGGGATAGCGGGGCGTAACGGCTGTCATCGCGCCCCTCCCCGCCCGCCGCGACTATTCGTATCGAGCTGTCCCAGCGTCTCGAAGAAGCGGCCGAATACCTCGCGCGGCTGGCGGCCGGGGCGCGGCGCGGCCGCGCCCGATCTCACCGTTGCCGGAGCCGGCCTGGGCGGCACTTTGCCACCAGTCTTGCTCATCAATCCCCTCCCTCGTAGCGGGCGTTGAAGCGGGCGAGTTCGCGCACGAACTCGTCGAAGCGCCGGTTGGCGGCGATCAGCTCGCGCAAGGCGAAGAGTGCGAGCCCCGAGGCGCAGAAGGCCCAGAGCAGCAGGGCGAGATGACCGAGATCGCCGCGTGCGACGATCCCTGCCGCGGCTGCGTCGAACGGGCTCATGACGGCACATCCCGGCGGCCATAGCCGACCGCCTCGCGCTTCTCGTCCTCGCTGAGGAAGCCGGCAGCGGAGACCCGCCGCCAGAGCGATTCCCGCTCATCCGCCAGCGCCTCGACCGCATCGAGATCGGGCTCGAGCACAAGCGCATCGCCGAAGGCGGGGCCCAGCCATTGCGCCAGCGACTGCGCCGTGCGCCTGACCAGCGGGATCAGCGTCTGGCGCCAGAAGGCGCGGTTGGCCTCGGCGAAATTGGCATGGGTGTTGTCGCCAGGCAGGCCGAGCAGCAGCGGCGGCACGCCGAAGGCGAGCGCGATCTCGCGCGCCGCGACGCCCTTGGCCGCCACGAAATCGAGCTCGGCCGGCGACAAGGACAGCGGCTTCCAGTCGAGCCCGCCTTCGAGCAACAGCGGGCGCCCGGCATTGCGCGCGCCCTGGAAACCGTCCTCAAGCTCCTGCTTCAGCCGCTCGAACTGCGCCTCGGTCAGCGTACCGCCTTCCGGCCCGTCATAGACCAGCGCACCGGAAGGCCGCGCCGCATTGTCGAGCAGCGCCTTATGCCAGGCACCGGCGGCATTGTGGACGTCGAGCGAGCAGGCGGCCGCCTCGACCGGCGAGAGGCCGTAATGGTCGTCGACGGGATGGAACAGCGACAGATGCAGGATCGGCGGCAGCCCGCCCTCGTCCTGGCGGAAGCGGATCGTCTGCGCGCCGACCGTATAGTCATAGGCTTCCGGCCAGCCGTCGCGGCCAGGCACCACCCGCATCCGGTCGGGCCGGAGCGCATAGAGCTCGCGCGGCTCGCGGCCGATGCTTGCCGCCTCGACATAGGCATTCCCGGCGACGAGCAGATGGCCGTAGAGCATCTCGCGGAAGGCGATGCCGCCCTGGCGCGGATTGGGCTGCTCGATCAGCGCCAGCGCCGGATGCTCCGGCATCTCGCGCCCGCCGACCTTGGCGATCAGCTGCGTCTGCGCCGCCGCCTCGGCGATCAGCCGAACGCAGCGATGCACGACGGGATTGCGCTGATAACCCTCGCGCGCCAGGGCGCCGTAGTCGCGCGGCGTCCAGACCGGGCGGCCGGCCTCGTGCAGGGCGATCAACGGCCCGACACGCGAGCGTTTCTGTTCCGGCGCGGCAAGGCCGCGCAGGCTGCGAAGGAAATTGAGCATGGGTTTCTCGCTATGAAGAGCACGTCATGCTCGGGCTTGACCCGAGCATCTCATGCAAGATGGTCCTGAGATTCCCGGCTCCGCTTCGCGGTCCGGGAATGACGGTTGTTCCTAAAGCCCCCTCACCCGCGGCCGGCCCTTCGGCCCGAGCATCAGATGCGTCAGCGCCCAGACCAGCGCGTCGAGCCGGTCGGGCGAACGGCCAGAACTCAGCCCTGTCGGGCCGAAATCGCACATCTCGTCCTCCAGCGCCGGAAAGGCGCCGGCATGACGCACCCGCGCCTGCGCATAGAGCGCCGCCACCGGCTCGGCGCGCAGAAATTTTCCGCGCGAGGCCCGAACCGGCGTTACCGGCACGCCCGGATCGACCTCGCGGATGACGCTTGTCGCCATCTCGCCGCCCTGGTTGACCTCGACGACCAGCGCGTCGGCCTCCAGCCGGCGATAGAGCGCGACGGCGGCTTGCGCCCATTCATGCGGCCTGGCACCGGCGAGCGTTGCATCCGCCAGCACATGGCCGAGGCCGTCGCGATCGATGCCGGCCGCGACGAGCCCGCAGCTATCGGCCCGTTTCGACGAAGATGCCGGCGGATCGACCGCCACGACGATCCGTGCCAGCGGTGGCGCCTCGCGCTCGCGGCTTTCCTCGATCAGCGCCCGGCTCCAGAGCGCGTCAAGGCTCTCCTCGACGATCTCGCCTTCCAGTTCCTGCCGGCCGAGCCGGGTGCCGCCATAGGCCTGATGCACGCTGTCGAGAAAGCTCTGCGCCAGGTTGAAGCGGTTGGCGCGGGTCGCCGCGCGGCTGACGGCGACGCGCGGATCGTCGAGCAGCCGCTTGATCAGCGGCAGCGGGCGCGGCGTCGTCGTCACCACCTGGCGCGGCCGGTCGCCGAGCCTCAAGCCGAGCTGCAGCATGTCCCAGGTCTCCTGAAGGTTCGGCCATTTCGCCAGTTCGTCGGACCAGGCGGCACCGAATTGCGGCCCGCGGAGTCCCTCCGGGTCCTCGGCGGTAAACACCTGCGCGATCGCGCCATTGCCCCATTCGAGCCGGCGCCGCGATGGCGACCAGACCGGCTTCTCCCAGCGATGGTGGATCGCCAGCAGTCCGGAGACGCCCTCGATCATCACATCGCGAACCTGTCCTTGCGTCTCACCGACGAGGGCGATGCGGCCAACAGGCTCGACTGCGAACGGCCACCGCCCCAGCGCCATGCCCCGTACCCATTCGGCGCCGGTTCGCGTCTTGCCGGCACCGCGGCCGCCGAGGACCAGCCAGCTGAACCAGTCATCCCACGAGACGGGAAACTGATCAGCGCGTGCCCAAGTGGCCCAAGTCGTCAGGATGATCTGCTGCTCTTCAGGTGACGCCGTCTCCATGAGGCGACGCACCAGCCGCGCCCGCCTCCTCGGCGGCAAGCGCCGCAAGACGGCGTCCAAGCTCGCTGCGAAGCTCATCGACCCGGCGCAATCCTTCGGCGGGACTGGGCTCATCCTCGGACTTTCCTCCCTCCCCCGCCGCAGCAGAATCCAGCGCGACCAGCTCGCGCACGGTGCGGGCCAGCGTCGCCAGCGTCTTGGCGTCGGTTTCGCTCGCGGCGGTGCCGGCCGGCAGTTCGGCCAGATGCGCCTCATGCGCTTCGAGCTGCGTCTGCGCCGCCTTCCAGAGCTTGCCGATCACAGTCTTGCGGCCGCCGCTCCGTGCAGGCTTGCGCTTCGCCGCCGGCAGAGCCGGGGCGGTTTCATCATTCTCGTCGGTCATCGAAAACCTCGGCTCGGCCCCGGACACGCAAAAGCCGCCGGCTGGGCAGCGCGGCGGCTTCGTTCGTCTCAGGCACACTTCGTGAGCGTTCCTGATCTCTACCCGATCAGCGTCACGATGTCAAGGATAAAATTCCTATCCTGCGGAAGGCAATCAAACCTCCGTCTTCTCCACCCATTTGATCTGGGTCTGCGGCTTGTAGGCGTCCATCTTGTCGAGCAGGGCCGCCGGATCGGTCTCCATCATCGCCATGTCGCGATGGGCCTGCCACATGAAGCCGGCCTTGGTCGTGTTGTCGAGGAAGGCGAAGAGCGCGTCGTAGAAGCCGTCGATGTTGAGGAAGCCGAGCGGCTTGCCGTGGATGCCGAGTTGGCTCCAGGTCCAGATCTCGAAGATCTCCTCGAAGGTGCCGATGCCGCCGGACATGGCGATGAACCCGTCGGAAAGCTCGGCCATGCGCGCCTTGCGGATGTGCATGGTCTCGACCACCTCGAGCCGGGTCAACTTGTTGTGGCCGACCTCCTTCTCGCGCAGGGCGCGGGGAATCACGCCATGGACCTCGCCGCCGGCTTCGAGCGCGGCATTGGCGACGATGCCCATCAGTCCGACGGCGCCGCCGCCATAGACCAGCGTCAGGCCGCGCTTGGCGATGACCGTGCCCATGGCGCGGGCGCCCTCGGCATGGACGGGATCATGGCCCGGGCTCGAGCCGCAGAAGACACAGACCGATTTCATGAGGCGAGTTCTTGCAAGATGCGGGCCCAGGAGCGCTGACCCTTGTGGAAGGACGAAAGATCGTACTTCTCGTTCGGCGAATGGACGCGGTCGTCGTCTAGGCCGAAGCCGACGAACAGCGTATCGAGCCCGAGCGTGCGCTTGAAGTCGCCGCCGACCGGGATCGAGCCGCCGCTGCCGATCGAGACGACGCGGCCGCCCCACTCCTCGGCAAGCGCCTTGCGCGCCTTCTGCAGGACGGGAGAATCGACCGGAACCGCCAACGCCGGCGAGCCGGAATGGCTGATGAACTCGGCGGTCACATCCTCCGGCAGGCGCTCGCGCACGAACTGGTGGAAGGCGGCGGTGATCTTCGCCGGGTCCTGGTCGCCGACGAGGCGGAAAGATACCTTGGCCGAGGCCTTGGCCGGGATGACGGTCTTGCTGCCCTCGCCGGTATAGCCGCCCCAGATGCCGTTGACGTCGCAGGTCGGGCGCGACTGGATCTGCTCGATCAGCATGCGGCCCTTCTCGCCGACCGAGTGCTTCAGCCCGACCTGGCCGAGGAACTCCTTCTCGGTCAGGTTGAGATCGGCCCATTCGGCCTTCTGTGCATTGGTCGGCTCGTGCACGCCATCATAGAAGCCGGGGATGGTGATCCGGCCGGTCTCGTCATGGATCTCGGCGACGATCTTGGTCAGCACATGGATCGGGTTCGCGGCGGCACCGCCGAACAGGCCTGAATGCAGGTCGCGGTCGGCGGCGCTCAGGCGCACCTCCTGATAGACCATGCCGCGCAGGGTCGAGGTGATCAGCGGGGTGACGCGGTCCCACATGCCGGTGTCGCAGACCAGCGCGAAATCGGCCTTCAGCTCGGCGGCGTTGGCCTTGATGAAGCCCGGCAGGTTGACCGAGCCGGATTCCTCCTCGCCCTCGACCAGGATGGTGAGGCCGATCGGCAGGTCGCCGGTCTCCGCGAGCGTCGCCCGGATCGCCTCGATGAAGGTCATCACCTGACCCTTGTCGTCGCAGGCGCCCCGCGCGAGGATCGCTTTCCGCCCCGGCTCGATCTCCTTGACGGTCGGCTTGAACGGATCGTTGTCCCAAAGCTCCAGCGGATCGACCGGCTGGACGTCGTAATGGCCATAGAACAGCGCGTGCGGCGCGCCGGGTTTCGGGCGATGCGCCAGCACGACCGGGTGGCCGCCGGTCTCGCGCAATTCGGCCTTGAAGCCGAGGCCTTCGAGGTCGGCCCGCAGCCATTCGGCTGCCTGGCGCGTCTGCGCGTTGAAGGCCGGGTCGGTCCCGATCGAGGGGATTTCGAGCCAGGATGACAGGCGAGCCAGCGAAGCGTCGAGATCGGCGTCGAGGCGGGAGAGGATAGTAGGAAGCTGGGACATGGCGCTCACTGGAGGCTGATTCCGATGGCGTCATCATGCCCAGTCACGCGCCGGATGCCAGCCGTCCAGATGCATGGCGAATGCGCGGAGCGAGCCTTATGCCGCGGAAATCGCTCGCCGTAATTCTATGTCATTCTTACATACGATGGCACGTCCGGGGACGTTTTTATCGAGAATGTATTTTGTTCCTTTGTCACAACAAAATACATCAACATATCCATGATACATCGTATGCAATATATCACAAATATCATTCTTAACTATACCATCTCTGAATTTTCCTACTCCCGCCTTGTCAAGCTCGATAAAAATTTTTCCGGCGACCACCATGAAAAGGCGCTCTAGTTGGGCTTTTAATATCTCACTTGCCGCGCCATTACCAACATACTCGGCAGCGATCTTCGGAATTACATCCAAAATCGTAGATTTTATTGCTCTTTGATTAATATTTTTCTCTTCTGCCAACTCAACAAGATAGCTCTCCATCTTTTTAAGTCTAAGCACCAACGAAATGACCATACCATCTAGAGTCTCTCTAAAATTCGCAATCAGCGCGCCAATTTCATCATCGTCAAAATTTGTAAAGCAGAACACTTCAGGCTTCGACAAGAGTCCATAAAACAAATCCGAAAAACTCCGATCGGAAACTTTGCCTAAAATCCAATCAAGTATGCCTCCCGCTGAGAATATTGGTAACAACTCAGGGCAAGATACCTGCACACCCCGCTTTGAGCTCTCGAAAGCGCACCTTATCGCATCAACCACATCGACATTTCCGATTTTCTGAGCTTTAAAACCGGAAACAAGCGCACGCCTACGGGATCGAGGAAGCGCTTGAAATGTCTCATTCTCTTGTATTTTATTGGCTAATTTCTTAATAACAGAGCTTCGGGCAACTCCGAGGCCCAGTTCTCCAAATACATCCTTCTGCTTGCACGTTATGGAAGAGATCGACGCCGATTGGACGATCTTTCCTTGAAGAATCTCGTGCACTGGCGAAACGAAAATTTTTGATCGAAAACCCGCAATAAGCTCAAGTCTTTTTTTGGACAAACTTAATTCTCGTGCCTCGATGGCACCTCGCGGCATTGCCTCTAAATAATGGATAGAAGAAAATACAAAACAAACATCGTCATCGTTGAGCATACGATCGGAAAGCCATCCCGGAGACTCAACCTCACGAGATAAAAAGTGACTATCAAGGTACACGAGTCTCTTCATTGCTCAGCCGGCATACTACCGCCGGCCGCCTGTAAGGCTCCCGAGCACACCACGCAGGATGGCGTTGCCGACCTGCCGGCCGATCGAGGTCGCGGCCGAGCGCGCCGCCGAGGTGATGATCTTCTCGGTCATGCTCTGCGGCAGCGGGCCACCACGGCTGCCCGGCCCGGTCTTCGGGCGCTCCTTCGGGCCGCCGAGCCAGCCGCCGATCGTGTCGAGGATGCCGCCGCCCCCTTCGGTCGACGCCTCCACAAGCGAGCCGTCGGCGTTCATCCCCTTGCGCTTCATCAGCGCCTCATAGGCCGAGTCCCGGTCGACCATAGTGTCGTATTTACCCGTGAAGCCGGAGGCGCGCATGCACTGCGTCCGCTCCTGCGGCGTGATCGGGCCGACCTGCGCCATCGGCGGGGCGATCAGGCAGCGCTCGACCATGGTCGGCGAGCCCTTGCCTTCAAGCGTCGAGACCAGGGCCTCGCCGACGGCGAGTTGGGTGATCGCCTGCTCGGTGTCGATCTTTGGGTTCTGGCGGAAGGTCTCGGCCGCGGCCCTCACCGCCTTCTGGTCGCGCGGCGTGAAGGCGCGCAGCGCGTGCTGAACCCGGTTGCCGAGCTGGGCCAGCACGGTGTCGGGAATGTCGAGCGGGTTCTGGGTGACGAAATAGACGCCGACGCCCTTGGAGCGGATCAGGCGCACCACCTGCTCGACCGCCGTCAGCAGCGCCTTGGGCGCGCCGTTGAAGAGCAGATGCGCCTCGTCGAAGAAGAAGACGAGCTTGGGCTTGTCGAGGTCGCCGACCTCCGGCAGTTGCTCGAACAGTTCAGAGAGCAGCCAGAGCAGGAAGGTGGCGTAGAGCCTGGGATTGGCCATCAGCTTGTCGGCGGCCATGATGTTGACGATGCCGCGGCCGTCGCGGTCGGTCTTCATCAGGTCGTTGATGTCGAGCGCCGGCTCGCCGAAGAACAGGTCGCCCTTCTGGTTCTCCAGCACGAGCAGCGCGCGCTGGATGGTGCCGACCGAGGCAGAGGTGACGTTACCGTATTTGGTCGTCAGCTCCTGCGCGTTCTCGGCGATGAAGCTGAGGATCGCGCGCAGGTCCTTCAGGTCGAGCAGCAAGAGCTTCTGCTCGTCGGCGATCCGGAAGGCGATGTTGAGCACGCCCTCCTGCGTGTCGTTGAGGTCGAGCAGGCGCGCCAGCAGCAGCGGCCCCATCTCCGAGATCGTGGCGCGGACCGGGTGGCCCTGCTCGCCGAACACGTCCCAGAACACGGTGGTGAACTGGTCGGGCTCGTATTTTACGCCCAGCTCCTCAGCGCGCTTGACGAAGGGCGGCTTGGAATTGCCGGGCGCGGCGATGCCGGAGAGGTCGCCCTTGATGTCGGCGGCGAAAACCGGCACGCCATGCCTGGCGAAGCCTTCCGCCAGCACCTGCAGCGTCACCGTCTTGCCGGTGCCGGTCGCGCCGGTCACCAGCCCGTGGCGGTTGGCGAGCTTGAGCAGCAGCACCTCCGGCTTCTCGCTCTTGCCGATCAGGATCGTGCCGTCATCCGCCATGGTCGCGCCTGTTCCGTTGCCATAAGGTCGTGGAAAGGGTGTAGCGAAACGAGAAGTTGGGCGGAAGCATGAAGATCGCTTCCATCGCAGATGGTTTATGTGTAAACTATTTTCAGAGCACCCGAAGGCTCAGCATCAGAGGACCGCACGATGGATGAACTGATCTCCCGCATCATGGCCGCTTCCGGCCTCGACCAGTCGCTGGCGCAGAAGGCGATCGGCATCATCCTCGCTTTCCTGCAGAAGGAAGGCCCCGCGGCCGAGATCGGCCAGCTGATGGCGGCGCTGCCGGGTGCACAGGAGCTCGCCGATGCGGAAGGCGGCGCCAAGGGCGGCCTGCTCGGCACGATCGGCGGCATGATGGGCGGCGGTGGCGGTGTCATGGCGCTCGGCGGCCAGCTGATGGGCGCCGGCCTGTCTATGGGCCAGATCCAGAGCGTCTCCAAGGAGATGTTCGCTGTCGGCCGCGAGAAGGCGGGCGAGGACACGATGGGCGCGATCGTCGGCGCGATCCCGGGCCTCGGCCAGTTCGTCTGAGCGGAACTACCCCCTCGAAATACGGTAGCGCCGCCCCTATCGGGCGGCGTTTTCGTTTGCAGGCATAGGCGTTCCCTGTCGCGGGATTACGCATTTCGGCACGGCTTTCCGACCAAGGGGGCATTTGCGTTCGCGCCGAGCCATGGCAATCAGGACTTCGCGGTTGCACAATGGGCCGCCAATTGGCGTGTGTTCCACCGCCCGACGGACATGGCGGGAGGAACGCATGCAAGGAGTTCGTTGCTGATGACCTCGACAGTCCTCGCCGATCTGCCCTTCATGGACGCATTCCCGACGCCGGGCGAGGCGCAGTGGCGCGCGGCGGTCGACAAGGTGCTGAAGGGCGCCGATTTCGAGAAGAAGCTGGTCGGACGCACGACGGACGGGATCCGCATCGAACCGCTCTACGAGGCGGCAACCGAGCAAGGCGCACGCCCCCTGCGCGCAGAGGCCGGACGCTGGCGCGTCGCGGCGCGCGTCGATCACCCGGATACAACTGAAGCGTCGAGGCTCGCCCTCGCCGAGCTGGAAGGTGGTGCCGATTCCCTCAGCCTGGCTTTCGCCGGCGCGCCGGCGGCGCGCGGTTTCGGTCTCACCGCGACATCTGTCGAGGCGTTCGATGCTGCCCTAGACGGCGTCATGCTCGACCTCGTCCGGACACGGCTCGATCCTGCTCCCGGAGGCCGCAAGCAGGCGCTGCTGCTGGCCGATCTGGCCGAGAAGCGCGGCCATGCCCCCTCCTCCCTCCAGATCGATTTCGGCATGGAGCCTATCGGCGTGCTCGCAAGCTCGGGCGCGCTCGCGGTGCCATTGCCCGAACTCGGCGAGCGCATTGCCGAGACGATCGCCGCGCTGAAAGCGCGCGGCTTCGCCGGCCCCTTCCTCGCCGCCGATGGCCGCGTCTGGCACGAGGCCGGCGCGACCGAGGCGCAGGAGCTCGGCGCCGTGCTGGCGACGGCGGTGACATATATGCGCCTGCTGGAAGCTGAACGGCTCCCGCTCGCCGAGGCGCGCGACGCCATTTCCTTCACGCTGGTCGCCGATGCCGACGAATTCATCACCGTCGCCAAGTTGCGGGCGGCACGCCTGCTCTGGGACCGGGTGCAGCGAGCCTGCGGGCTCGATCCCAAACCTGTCTTCATCCATGCCGAGACCGCCTGGCGCTCGCTGACCCGGCGCGACCCGTGGGTGAACCTGCTGCGCGGCACCATCGCCGCCTTCTCGGCCGGAGTCGGCGGCGCCGATTCGATCGGCGTCCAGCCCTTCACCGCGGCGCTCGGCCTGCCCGACGGCTTCGCACGGCGCATCGCCCGCAACACCCAATTGATCCTGCTCGAAGAAGCCAATCTCGGGCGCGTCGCCGATCCGGCGGCCGGGGCCGGTGGCTTCGAGGCGTTGACGCAGGCGCTGTGCGAGCAGGGCTGGCGCAAGTTCCAGGACCTTGAGGCGGAAAGCGCCGATGGCCTGACTGGGATCGTCGGCGCGCTCGCCAACGGCCATATCCAGAAGGGGCTGGCGCGCGAGCGCGACGCTCGGGCCAAGGCCATCGCAACCCGACGCGAGCCAATCACCGGCACGAGCGAATTTCCGAATCTGTCGGAAGCCTCGGTTTCGGTGCTGGCTCCGCCGCCCCCCATGCCCGGCAACGACGCGACCGGTGCTGCGATCACTGTCGAGGCCCTGCCGAGCATCCGTTTGGCCGAGCCGTTCGAGGCACTGCGCGCCAGCGCCGATATCGCGCAAGCCGCCGGTGAGCGACCGAAGGCCTTCCTCGCCACGCTGGGCCCGATCGCCGGGTTCACCGCGCGCTCCGGCTTCGCCCGCAACCTGTTCGAGGCCGGCGGCATCGCCGCACCCTCCGGCGACGGCTTCGCCAAGGCCGGCGCGACCGATCTCGACGCGCTCATTGTAGCCTTCCGCGCTTCCGGAGCGAAACTCGCCTGCCTCTGCGGCTCCGACGAGAGCTATGCCGCTGAGGCGGCCCCCGCAGCGCAGGCGCTGACCGCGGCGGGCGCCACGGTCTGGCTCGCCGGCCGCCCTGGCGAACTGGAAGCGGCGCTGCGCCAGGCCGGAGTGACGAACTTCATCTCCGCCGGCTGCGACGCCATCGCCGTGCTGCAGGATGCGCTAGCGATCGCCATATCCCCGGTCAGCACGAACAAGGGATAGGCATGCCGATCGCGCTCACCATCGCCGGCTCCGACTCCAGCGGCGGCGCCGGCATCCAGGCCGACCTCAAGACCTTAGCCGCGCACCAGGTCTATGGCGCCAGCGTTATCGTCGCGCTGACCGCGCAGAACACCACCGCGGTCACTGCGATCCATCCGGTGCCGGCCGATTTCGTCGCCGCGCAGCTAGACGCCGTCTTCGACGACCTTTCGGTCGATGCGGTCAAGATCGGCATGCTCGCCACCGCCGAGCTGATCGAGACCGTCGCCGACGGGCTGGAGCGCCACAACGCGAAGAACATCGTGCTCGACCCGGTGATGATCGCGGCCTCGGGCGGACGCTTGTTACGCGAAGATGCGATCGAGGCGTTGAAGCGTCGCCTGCTGCCGCTCTGCACGATCGTCACGCCGAACCTGCCCGAGGCGGCGGCGCTGCTCGGTACTGCTATGGCTGAGGCCGAGGATGCCGCGGCTGAGCAGGCCAAGGCGCTGCTGGCGCTCGGCCCGGCCAATGTGTTGGTCAAGGGCGGCCACGGCAGCGGCGACGATAGCGTCGACATCCTGATCGGCAAGGATGGCCGGCGCGAGCGCCTGGTCGCGCCGCGCATCGCCACCAAGAACACGCATGGCACCGGCTGTACGCTGTCGTCGGCGATTGCCTCGGGCCTCGCCCACGGCATCGCCCTCAACGAGGCGGTGGCGCTGGCGAAACGCTACATCTCGGCCGCGATCGCGGCTTCGGACGCGGTCAAGGTTGGCCGCGGCCACGGACCGGTGCATCATTTCCACCATTGGTGGGAGAGACCAGACGGGAGCAAGCCATGACCGCGATCCCGGATTTCACGAAGCTCGCTTTCGCCGACGGTGCGGCCGGCGCGGCCGCCCCCCAGGCCGCAGGCGAACTCTGGCAAACCCCGGAAGACATTCCGGTCAAGCCGCTCTACACCGCCGCCGACCGCGACGGCCTGCCCTTTGTCAACACGCTGCCGGGCATCGCGCCCTATCTGCGCGGTCCCTACCCGACCATGTACGTCAACCAGCCTTGGACGATCCGGCAATATGCCGGCTTCTCCACGGCCGAGGATTCGAATGCCTTCTATCGGCGAAATCTCGCCGCCGGCCAGAAGGGCCTTTCGGTCGCTTTCGATCTCGCGACCCATCGCGGTTATGACAGCGACCATCCGCGCGTCGGCGGCGATGTCGGCATGGCCGGCGTCGCAATCGACTCGATCTACGACATGCGCACGCTGTTCTCCGGCATCCCGCTCGACCAGATGAGCGTGTCGATGACGATGAACGGCGCGGTGCTGCCGGTGCTGGCGCTCTACATCGTCGCGGCGGAAGAACAGGGCGTGCCGGCGGCCAAGCTCTCGGGGACCATCCAGAACGACATCCTCAAGGAGTTCATGGTCCGCAACACCTATATCTACCCGCCCTCGCCCTCGATGCGGATCATCGGCGACATCTTCGCCTACACCTCGGCGAACATGCCGAAGTTCAACTCGATCTCGATCTCCGGCTACCACATGCAGGAGGCCGGAGCGACGCAGGACCTCGAGCTCGGCTACACCCTCGCCGACGGCGTCGAGTATATCCGCGCCGGCCAGCAGGCCGGGCTCGGGGTCGACGTCTTCGCGCCGCGGCTCTCCTTCTTCTGGGCCATCGGCATGAACTTCTTCATGGAGGTGGCGAAGCTCAGGGCGGCCCGGCTGATCTGGGCCAAGCTGGTCAAGGATTTCGGCGCGCAGAATGAGAAGTCGCTGCCCTTGCGCACCCATTGCCAGACCTCGGGCTGGTCGCTGACCGCGCAGGATGTCTTCAACAATGTGCCGCGCACGATGATCGAGGCGATGGCGGCAACGCAGGGACACACCCAGTCGCTGCACACCAACGCGCTCGACGAGGCACTGGCGCTGCCGACCGACTTCTCCGCCCGCATCGCCCGCAACACCCAGATCGTGCTGCAGCAGGAGAGCGGCACCACGCGGATCATCGATCCCTGGGGCGGCTCCTATTATGTCGAGCGGCTCACCGCCGAGCTCGCGGCGAAAGCCTGGGGCCATATCCAGGAGGTCGAGAAGCTCGGCGGCATGGCCAAGGCGATCGAAGCCGGCATCCCGAAGCTCAGGATCGAAGAGGCCGCGGCCAAGACTCAGGCGCGCATCGATGGCGGCCAGCAGGCGATCATCGGCGTCAACATCTACAAGCCGGAGAACGAAGCGGCGATCGACGTGCTCAAGGTCGACAATGCCTCGGTCCGCGCCCAGCAGCTCGACAAGCTCCGGCGGCTGAAGGCGGAGCGCAACGAGGCCGAGACGCAAGCCGCCCTCACCGCGCTGACTAACGGAGCGCAAAGCGACGGCAACCTGCTCGACCTCGCGGTCAAGGCGGCACGGGCCAAGGCAACCGTCGGCGAGATTTCCATGGCGATGGAGAAGGTCTTCGGGCGCCACCGCGCCGAGATCAAGGCGATCTCGGGCGTCTACAAACGGGAGGTCGGCACGATGAATCCCGCCGTGACGCGCGTACAGGCGATGTGCGAGGCCTTCGAGGAAGCGGATGGGCGCCGCCCGCGCATTCTCGTCGCCAAGATGGGCCAGGACGGCCATGACCGCGGCCAGAAGGTGATTGCTTCGGCCTTCGCCGATCTCGGCTTCGACGTCGACATCGGCCCGCTTTTCGCCACTCCGGACGAGGCCGCGCGCCAGGGTGTCGAGAACGACGTCCACATCGTCGGCGTCTCCTCGCTGGCGGCGGGGCATCTGACGCTGGTGCCGGAGCTCAAGGCTGCGCTTGCCAAGGCGGGGCGGCCCGACATCATGATCGTCGTCGGCGGCGTGATCCCGCCGCAGGATTTCGATGCCCTGATCGCAGCTGGCGCTTCAGCGATCTTCCCGCCCGGCACCGTCATCGCCGACGCAGCCGAGAAGCTGCTGGAAGAGCTCAACCAGCGCCTGGGCTACACGCAGAAAAGCGCGGCGGAGTGATCCGCCGCGCTTCGTCAGGCTTCAAGGCTCACCAGCCGCCGCGCCAGCGATGGTAGGACCGCGGAGGCGGCGGGGGCGGCGGGCCGTAGAATCGCGGGCGGTCATAGTGACGGCGCCAGCGCGGAACGCCCCAGTAGCCATAAGCCGGCGGCGGGCCGCGCCAGCCATAGCCGGGGCCGGGACCGCCGTAATAGGCCTGCTGGATCAGGACGCCGGCCTCGGCCGTGCTGGGCGTTGCCGCGCTGATCCCGAGCGCGGCGGCAGCGATGAGGCCGGCAGAAGCGAGAGTGCGAAACATCGTGATGTCTCCTTGTGCCGGAGCGGAAAAGCTTCCCGCTCTGGCACGCACTATCGCGCTCCCAGGCTGAACCGGTTTTGAGCGGGACGTTCAGCCGGCGTTTAGCCAGGCTGTTCCGCGAATGACCAAAACCAATTAAACTTGGTTGCGAGAGAGCATTCGGCACTGACGACAGCGCAATGATGACTCAGGACGAGATCAAACGGCGGATTCTGGCAATGCGGCCGGAGTTGCGCGCGCGCGGCGTGAGCCATGTCGCGCTCTTCGGATCGCGGGCTCGCGGTGACGCACGACCCGACAGCGATGTCGATCTGATGATCGAGGTCGATAATCCCAGATTCTCGATCATCGATCTCGTGGGTGTCGAACAGGATTTGTCGGAGCATATCGGTCTGCCGGTCCAGATCACATTGCGACGGAGCGTGTCGGAACGGCTGGCAAGGGCGACGCGCGATGAGCGGATAGAGCTGTTCTGATGGCGCCAACCGTCGGCGACCGAGTAAGCCACATCAAGGAGGCCATCGCGAACATCCGTGCCATGCGCCAGACGAACGGCGATGAGCAGATCAAGCGCGACCCCGTCCTACGTGCGGCTCTTGAGCGCTTCTTCGAGATCATCAGTGAAGGGAGCCGGCACATTCCGGAAGAGGCGCGCGCAGTTCACACACAGATCCCCTGGAGACGCATCGCTGGCATTGGAAATTTCCTGCGCCATGTCTATGACGATATAGACGTGGACGTCCTTCTCAACGCCGCCGATGGCGACTTTGACCGGCTCGAAGGTGCGCTTGAGCAGATTTTGGCAAGCGGTCGCGATTCGACCGAATAAGCCTCACCGCCCCGCCAGCGCATCCCGCTTCATCAGCAGGGAGGCGCCGATCACCGCGACCGCCACCGCCGCGATCATGATCGTGCAGGCGGCGTTGATCTCGGGCGTCACCCCGAGGCGGATCGCCGAATAGAGCCGCATCGGCAGCGTCGTCGCACCCGGCCCTGTGGTGAAGCTCGCAATGACGAGATCGTCGAGCGAGAGCGTGAAGGCCAGCATCCAGGCAGCGGCGACTGCCGGCCAGATCAGCGGCAGCGTCACGGTCCGGAACGTTTCCGTCGGCGTGGCGCCGAGGTCACGCGCGGCTTCTTCCAGAGAGCGGTCGAAGCCGGCGAGCCGCGCCTGTACGACGATGCAGGCGAAGCCGAGGCTGAAGGTCGCGTGGGCGATGACGACGGTCCAGTAGCCGCGCTCGACATCGCCGGCGACGAAGAGCAGCAGCAGCGACAGACCGGTGATCACCTCGGGCATCACCAGCGGCGCCATCACCATGCCGGAGAAGAGCGTGCGCCCGGAGAAAATCCGATAGCGCGCCAGAGCCAGCGCAGCGAGCGTCCCCAACACCGTCGCGAGCGTCGCCGAGACCAGCGCGACGCGGATCGTCAGCCAGGCCGCGTCGAGCAAGGGTTCGTTACGCAGCAGCGCGCCATACCAATGCGTCGAGAAGCCACCCCAGACGGTGACGAGCCGCGAAGCGTTGAAGGAATAAGCGATCAGCGCGACGATCGGCAGATAGAGGAAGGCGAAGCCGGCGACGAGCGCGGCGAGATGAAAGGCTCCGAAGCGCCTCATCGCGCATCCCCTGATGCCGCTCCCCTCGCCCGCTGCAGCAGCATCAGCGGCAGGACGAGGACGACGAGCAGCACGATCGCCACCGCCGAGGCCAGCGGCCAGTCGCGGTTGGAGAAGAACTCGTTCCAGAGCACCTTGCCGACCATCAGCGTGTCGGAACCGCCCAGCAGATCGGGGATGACGAACTCGCCGATCGCCGGAATGAAGACGAGGGCCGAGCCGGCGAGGATGCCGGGGATGGAGAGCGGCAGGGTCACGGTCAGGAAAGTGGTCAGCGGCTTCGCGCCGAGATCGGAGGCCGCTTCCAGCAAGGTGCCGTCGAGCTTCTGCAAGGTAGAGAACAGCGGCAGCACCATGAAGGGCAGGTAGGAATAGACCATGCCGATCAGCACCGCTGCATCGGTGTTGAGCAGTCGCAGGGGTTCGGTGGTCAGCCCGATCCCCATCAGCGCCATGTCGAGCAGCCCGTCCGGCCGCAGGATGCCGATCCACGCATAGACGCGGATAAGGAACGAGGTCCAGAACGGCAGGATGACGAGGACGAGCAGGATGCCCTGCCAGCGCTTCGGCGCCAGCGCCATCGCATAGGCGAGCGGATAGCCGATCGCGAGCGCGATCAGCGTCGTTAGCGCCGCGATGCGCAGCGAGGAGAGATAGCTCTGCCAGTAGAGCGGGTCGTCGCCAAGCAGGCGGAAGTTCTCGAGATCGAGCGCGCCAAGGAACTCGCCGAGCTGGCCGAAGCCGGGGAAATGCGGCGCATAGGGTGGCTGGTCGGTCGCTGCATCCGACAGCGCGATCCGGAGCACGATCACGAATGGCGCGAGGAAGAAGGCGATAAGCCAGAGATAGGGGATGGCCGCGACCACCAGGCCGCGCCCCGTTCCGCTGGCTCGGGGAACCGGAGTGCTCACGACGCCAGCACCATGCCGGCCTCGACGTCCCAGGAGAGCCAGACCTTGTCTTCCCACGCGAAGGGCCGCTCGATCCGCCGTGTGCGGTTCGTCAGCGAGACCTTGAAGAGCTTGCCTGCGTCGCCGCCGACCATGACCTGGACCATGGTCATGTCGCCGAGATAGCCGATATCCCAGATCTCGCCCGCGACCTTGTTGACGCCCTGCGCGGGCTCGTCGTGGCTGAGCGCGATTTTCTCGGGGCGCAGGCCGACAGTGAGCGGATCGCCCGGCCGGCAGCTCGGCGCATCCTCGTCGAGCTCTATCACCCCGGCAGGCCCGCTCTCTAGCGTAACGAGATCGCCGGATACGGCAGTGACCCTGCCCTCGATCAGGTTGATGTCGCCGACGAACTCGGCGACGAAGCGGCTCGCCGGCGCTTCGTAGATCAGGTCGGGCGGTGCGATCTGCAGCAACCGGCCGTGATCCATCACCGCCATGCGGTCGGCCATGGTCATGGCCTCGTCCTGGTCGTGCGTCACGACCATGAAGGTCAGGCCGAGATCGGCTTGCAGGTCCATCAGCTCGTATTGCGTCTCCTCGCGCAGCTTCTTGTCGAGCGCGCCCAGGGGCTCGTCGAGCAGCAGGAGCTTGGGCTGCTTGATCAAAGCACGCGCCAGCGCTACGCGCTGGCGCTGGCCGCCGGAGAGCTGGTCCGGCCGGCGCTTCTCCATGCCTTTCAAGCGGACGCGCCCGAGCATGGCTTCGACCCGCGCGGCGATCTCGTCCTTGGGCAGACCCTCTCGCTTCAGGCCGTAGGCGATGTTGTCGCCGACGCTGAGATGCGGGAACAACGCATAGGACTGGAACATCATGTTGACCGGCCGCTGGTGCGGCGGCACCGCGGTGATGTCGATACCGTCGAGCAGGATCTCGCCCTCGTCGGGCTGCTCGAAGCCGGCGAGCATGCGCATGAGCGTGGTCTTGCCGCAGCCGGACGGCCCCAGCAGCGCGAAGAACTCGCGCTGATGGATCGCAAGCGAGAGCCGGTCGACCGCGGTCACCGTGCCGAAGCGCTTGGTGACGTTCCTGAACTCGACCAGCGGCTTCGCCGCCGGGTCGTTCCAGGGCTGAAAGTCGCGCCGGACGCTGGCCGGCGAGGCGCGCCTTCCCCCCGCCTCCGGCCTTTTCACCTGCCGCTCTTGACGCGGGTCCACAGCCGGTTCACCACCCGCTGCGTCTTCTGGTCGTAGGGCGTGATCGTGTAGAGGCGGCTCATCACCGCGTCGGTCGGATAGATGCCGGGATTGTCGCGAACCTCCGCCGAGAGCAGCGGCCTGGCCGCGAGATTGCCGTTGGCGTACTGGATGAAGTCCGAGTTCTTCGCCGCCATCTCCGGCCGGTTGACGAAGTCGATGAACTGCAGCGCCGCATCCTGGTTGCCGGCATCCTTCGGGATCACGAAGGAATCGAACCACATCAGCGCGCCTTCCTTCGGGATGACGTAGTTGATCTCGACCTTGTTCTTGGCCTCGACCGCACGCTTCTTCGCCTGCAGCACGTCGCCGGAATAGCCCACCGCCAGGCAGATATCGCCATTGGCGAGCGCGTTGATGTACTCCGACGAATGGAATTTCTGGATATGCGGGCGGATCTTGCGCAGCAACTCGCCGGCTTTTTCGAGATCGGCCTCCTTCTTCGAATCGGGATCGAGCCCGAGATAGCGCAGCGCCGCCGGGAACATTTCCTCGACCGCGTCGAGCACGTGCACGCCGCAATTGGAGAGCTTCTTCAGCTTCTCCGGATCGAAGACGATGCTCCAGCTGTCGATCACGGCGTCGTTGCCGAGCCGCTCCTTGATCTTGGCGGTGTTATAGCCGATCCCGGTGGTGCCCCACATATAGTTCACGGCGAACTTGTTGCCGGGGTCGTATTTCGACAGGCGCTGCTTGATCTCGGGCCAGGCGTGCTTGAGGTTTTGCACCTTGGCGGTGTCGATCGGCGTATAGAGCCCGATCGGGATGTGCCGGGGCAAGAAGGAGGCGGTGACGACGACGAGGTCGTAGCCGGTCTTGCCGGCGAGAAGCTTGGTCTCGACCGTCTCCATCTGGTCGAAGGTGTCGTAGACGACGGTGATGCCGGTCTCTTTCTTGAAGGCGTCGAGCACCTCCGGATTGACGTAGTCCGACCAGTTGAAGATGCGCAGTTCCTTGTTTTCCTGCGCCCCAGCCGGGCCTGCCGTAAGAGCGAGCCCGAGAGCCGCCGCAGCGGCCAAGCTATGCATAACCGACGTCAACGTGCGCAATCTGCCCCTCCTTTAGATTTCGCGCGGGCAAGCTAGCAGCTTGTGACCAAGCCTCAACCTCGATTTCGTGATCGGCGACGCTGCGCCGCGCCTTGTGGCGCAAGTGCCGCGCCCTTTATTTTCCGCAGAAGCATGATCCGGCGCTTCTTCCTGTTTTTCGCACTCGTCTTCCTCCTGCCACTGGGCACGCATGCCGCCTGGTGGCAGTTGCAGCCCTTGGCCTCCGACTGGGCGCGCGCCGACTGGTCGAGCGCCGCGCTACTGCCGGCGCCCGCCATCGCGCCCGAAGCGAGCGTCCACGTCTTCGCCGCCCGCGTCGGACGATGGCGCGGCGTCTTCGCCCATCACTCCTGGGTCGTGGTCAAGGAGAAGAACGCCCCTGCCTATACCCGCTTCGACGTCGTCGGCTGGGGCAACCCGGTGCGCGTCAACGTTCGCGTCGCCGATGGACGCTGGTACGGCAATGTCCCGGAGCTGGTCGGCGAGATCAAAGGGCAGGCAGCCGAGGCGCTGATCCCGCGGATCCGCGACGCCGTGAAGAGCTATAGCTACAGCGACTACGGCTCCTATGCCGCCTGGCCTGGGCCGAACTCGAACAGCTTCGTCCAGCACATCCTTTCCGAAGTGCCGGAGCTCGGGCGCGCTCTGCCGCCGACCGCAATCGGCAAGGACTGGCGCGAGAGCGGCCTCTATGCCGGCCTCACGCCAAGCCGCACCGGACTGCAGGCCTCGCTCTACGGGCTCGCCGGCGTCACCTTCGGCTGGGTCGAAGGGGTAGAGATCAACCTGCTCGGGTTGGTCGCCGGCCTCGACCTGCAGCGGCCGGCGCTGAAGCTGCCGGGCTGGGGGCGGGTGGGATTCTCGGCCTGACGGTCAATTCCGCAGCACCAGACAGGCACCGCCGGCCTGCCGCAGGCGATTGCAGGCTAATGTCGCCTCGCGCAGACTCTGCGCCGGCAGCCTGACGCGATAGAATCGCCCCCTGCCCCGCCCCGGCACGGCCGAGCCCAGGATCATGGTCGGCTTGCCTGACAGCAGCGAAGCGAAGCGCGCGGCGACACGCTGATAGGACGCGATGGCGCGCGCCTTCGAGGTATTTCCTGCGAGCTGGACGCCGAACGGCCCATAGGCGCCCTCGACCAGTACGGCCGGCGTGGTGATGCGGATCGAGGCGACCGTGGCGAGGCAGTCGGTTTCCTCCCGCGTTGCCGGGGGCGGCGCCTCGCCTGCGCCAAGCCGCCATTCCTCGACGGGGCGGCCGGTGATGAAACGGACATAGGCCTGCGTCTCGTAAGGCAGCATGCCGCCACGCTCGACCCAGCGCGCGACCCGGTTCGGCCCGCCATTATAGGCCGCAGCGGCGAGGCCGAGATTGCCGAACTGGTTCTTCAGCGCCGCCAGAAAAGAGGCCGAAGCCGGAATTGCGGCCTCCGGATCGAACGGATCGGCGAGGCCGCGCTCGTTCGCCGTGCCCGGCATGAACTGGGCGATGCCCTGTGCTCCGGCGGGGCTGACGACGTTCGGCCGGAAGCTGCTCTCGCGCCAGATCAGGCGGGTGAAGAAGGCGACCGGCAGGTCATGCGTCTTCGCGGCGGCCTCGATCAGGCGGCAGATGGTCTGCGCCACGCTCTCGGTCTGCGGCTCGGCCAGAGCCGGGCCGCCGAGCAGCGTGGCGGCGAGCGCCGCGACGACGATGTGGCGCCGCCCTGCCCTCACGCGGCGTCGAGCGCCTGGGCGAGATCCGAGATCAGGTCCTCGATGTTCTCGATGCCGACCGAGATGCGAATCAACGCGTCCGTGAGGCCGATCTCCTCGCGCAGCTCCCGGGCGACGCCGGAATGGGTCATCGCGGCGGGATGCGAGACCAGCGTCTCGGTGCCACCCAGGCTGACCGCGAGCTTCATGATCTGCAGGTTGTCCAGCACGGCGAAGGCCTCCTTCTCGCCGCCCTTGACGTCGAAGGCGAAGGTCGAGCCGGGCTCGACGCATTGCCGGTCGAACACGGCCTTGCGCGGATCGCCCTCGGCGAGATCACCGAGATAATGCACCTTGGCGATCTTCGGATGCTTGCGCAGATAGTCGGCGACCTTGCGGCCGTTCTCGTTGGCGCGATGCATGCGGATGTCGAGCGTTTCGAGCGAGCGCATCAGCATCCAGCACGAGTTCGGATCGAGCTGCGTGCCCAGCGAGCCGCGCCAGCTTTTCACCTGCCGCACCAGCGCCTTCGAACCGCTGATCGAGCCGCCGACGAGATCGCTGTGGCCGCCGACATATTTGGTCAGCGACAGCAAGGTGAGGTCGGCGCCGTGCTTCAGCGGCTTCTGGAAGATCGGCCCGAGCATGGTGTTGTCGACCACCACCGGCGGGCGATGGCCCTGCGATTTCTCCAACTCGTCGGCGATCGCCTTGCAGGCGGAGAGGTCGACGAGCCCGTTGGTCGGGTTGGCCGGGGTCTCGACCAGGATCATCGCGACCCGGCCCTTGGCGGCGGCGTCCTGCGCGACCTTGCGCATCTGCGCGACGTCGACGCCGTCGGTGAAGCCGAAAGGCGTGACGCCGAAGGCGCCCATCTGGTTCTTCAGCAGCGTCTCGGTGCCGCCATAGAGCGGGCGGCTGTGGAGAATCGTGTCGCCCGGCCGCAGGAAGGCGAAGCAGGTCGTCGCGATCGCGGCCATGCCGCTGGCGAAGACGGCGCAGGCCTCGGCCTCGTCCCAGATCGCCAGGCGATCCTCGAGGATCTCCATGTTCGGGTGGTTGAACCGGGAATAGACCAGGCCCGACTTCTCGCCGGGCTTGAGCTGGCGGCGGCCTGCGGTCAGATCGAAGAAGTCCTTGCCCTGCTGGGCGTTCTCGAAAACGAAGGTCGAGGTCAGGAAGACCGGCGGCTTGAGCGCGCCTTCCGACATGGCCGGCGAATAGCCATAGCCCATCATCAGCGTCTCGGGATGGAGCCGGCGATTGGCGATCCGGTCCTTGTGGTAGTTGTCGTCACCCATGACTGCCTCCTGCCCGGCCAGCGCGGCCCCGGGACGCGAGCCTAAGACGATCCTAAGGCCATTGCATGAACGATCACCCGTGCTCTAGAGCAAGACTTTGCAGCTTCCTGCTCGCAGATCAGCCTGGAGGAGCAGATCATGCTCGATACGATCGACCGCCGCATGCTCACCCTGCTGCAGGAGGACGGCCGCATCACCAATCAGGACCTGTCCGAGAAGATCGGCCTGTCGCCGACGCCGTGCCTGCGCCGGCTGAAACGTCTCGAGGAGACCGGCGTCATCAGGGGCTATTCGGCGATCGTCGACCCCAAGGCCTATGGCCTGCCCTTCAGCGTCTTCGTCTCGGTGCGGCTCAGCCAGCAGAACACCGAGCAGATCGCCGAGTTCGAGAAGGCGGTCGAGAATTGGCCGGAAGTGGCGGAGTGCTATCTGATGACCGGATCGCAGGACTACCTTTTGCGCGTGCTGACCGACGGCATCGAGGGCTATGAGCGCTTCCTGAAGCAGAAGATGACGCGGTTGAAATGCGTCCAATCGGTCGAGTCCAACTTTGCCCTGGCGACGATCAAGAAGCGGGTCGGTCTGCCGCCGCTCTGATCAGCCTCGCGCCCGGTCGATGGCGCGGCGCACCACCTGCGTCACTTCGCTGTTCGACAGGAAGAGGTCGTGGCGCAGCAGGCTCCAGCCGCGGCCGGCCGTGTCGGCGACGCGCACGCCGAGCTGCTCCAGGCGCTCGCGGTCGGCGGCGCCGGCACGGGCGACGCCGCCGGCGATGCGCGAGGAGACGGCGAGCGCCTTGTCGCCAGGATCGATGATCACGGTCATACGCTGGGCGATCGAGCCGAGCCTCGGCACGGTCTGCTCGAAGGCGTCGATATCGACATCGGGCGAAGCCAACACCACGGCGCCGATCCGATCGGACAGCCCGTCGAAATCACGCAACTCGCGCAGGCCTTCCAGTGTCAGGAAGCTGCCCATCGAATGCGCTACGATGTTGATCCGCCCGATCGTCGGGTTGGCGACCAGCGCCTTCAGGGTCTGGACGAAGCCATCGCGCGAATAGAGCGCGCTCTCGCGATCATAGGCATAGGCGAGCAGCCCGCCGCCGGACGGCCAGGTGAACAACGCCGTGCGCCCCTCGAAGGCGAGCGCATGCGAGAGCTGGCCGGCGCTGCGCGCAGCCGATTCGAAGGTTTCGTTGAAGCCGTGGACATAGAGCAGCACGTCGCGGCCGGTGGCCGCTTCGGAGAAGGCGCGAGCGGCATCACTCGCGGTCCGGCGCGTCACGCCGAGCACGGCCCAGTCACCGCTGACGACGGAGCTCACCTGCGCAGCGACGCCGCGGCCTGGCGCCGACAGCCTGACCTCGGCAAACGTCAAGCCGCTGCCGCGCTCGGAGCCGAAATAAGGTGCGCGGTCGCCCATCGGCTTGCGTGTCGTCGCAACCAGCAGCTGCGGCTCCTTGCCGAAGGCTGAGGAGTCCGCCGGCCCGACGAAGGGGGAGACGGACGCTTCGCTCTGCGCGCAGCCGGCCAGTCCCGCCCCGAGCAGGGCGACGAAGGAGCGGCGTGAAACGGCATGTCGCGAAGGCGAGGTCACTGGCGAAGTCCGATATGGGGGTGCGCGGACGTTCTGGCCGCAAACCCTTAAGGCCAGACCAACGCGGCCAGAATTAGGCAGCTATTTGTCGCGGGCGGCAAAGTCCTGCGGCTCAGTGCGGCCGGCGCCGAGCGTACCGCCATCGATCCCGTCGGCGCTGAGCCGCTTTCCGATCATCTGAACGACGCGCGGGGTCGTCGCGAACTTGCCGTGGTTGTAGTCGTCGCCGCCGCGATCCTTCGACAGGTCGATGATCCTTGCGCCGGCGCGGCTGAGATCGGCGACGATCTCGGTATCCTTCTCCGAGATGGCGCCGAGCCTGGCCTTGTCCCCGGCGAACTGTCGCGAGAAATCGAGCGCCCGATCATCGGAGGAGACGAAGACGGTGACCGGGCGCTTGATCGCGGCGAGCTGAGTCTTGAAGACGTCGAGATCGATGTCAGGCGCCGCCAGCATGACGTTGCGCAGCTTGCCGCCGAAGCTGCCATCGCCGCGGATCGCCGCCTGGCGCAAGGTCTCGACCGTCAGCAGCGTTCCCATCGAGTGCGCCAGGATGTCGAAGCGATTGGCGCCGAGATCGCGAGCGATGACGCGCAGACCCGTCTCGAGCGCATCGCGCGAGAAATCAGCACTGTCGCGGTCATAGGGATAAGCGAAGAGCTGCGCCCGCGACGGCCAGGTGAACAGCACCGGCACGCCCTTGAAGCCGGAATCGGTGACGATCTGGGCGAAGCGGAAGGCGGCATCGGCGAAATTGGTGTTGTAGCCGTGGACGAAGACCAGCACCTCGCGATCGGCCTGCGGGCGCCGCGCGATCTCGGCGCGCACCTGTTTCAATATCTCCAGCTCGGTGAGCCGCTCGACGCCGCTGACAGTGAAATGGCTGGCCGGATCACCCGCGCTCGTGACGCTGCCCGGCAGTTCGAGCTGTCCCACCTGATGAGCGCGCGGCACGCTGATGTCGAGCCGGGCAAAGGCGACTGCGGGACTGCGCTCGCCGCTGAAATATTCGGGCTGCTTGGTCGAGGCGCGCGAGGTCGCGACGAAGATGCGGACTGTACCGGCGGTGTCCTCCGACTTTGCCCCCGACACGACCAGGACGCGCGGCGGGCCGCCGCAGGCGGCAAGCACGAGCGACACCAACGAAACGACAACGAAAGACCGCAGGCTGGGCACGAAACACGCTCTCCAAACCGACGCGACTCGTCTCACCGTCGCGTCCGCTTTGCAAGACCGTGGACGGCGGATCGGTCTCCGAAAGCCTCGCTTCCGCTGCGGACGCTCTCTTGCTACCAGCGGGTATGGTCGACCTCACAGCGCTCGGCGATGCGATTCTCAGGGGCGAGCGTGCGGCGCTGGCGCGGGCGATCACGCTCGCGGAAAGCCGTCGCGCCGATCACCGCGAGCAGGCGCAAACGCTTCTGTCCCGCCTCCTCCCACAGACCGGCAAGGCGATCCGCGTCGGCATCACCGGCGTGCCCGGCGTCGGCAAGTCGACGACGATCGACGCGCTCGGCAGCTATCTGACGGGCCAGGGTCACAAGGTCGCGGTGCTCGCGGTCGACCCGTCCTCGACGCGCAGCGGCGGCTCGATCCTCGGCGACAAGACCCGGATGGCGCGGCTCGCCGTCGATCCCAGCGCCTATATCCGCCCCTCGCCTTCTTCCGGCACGCTGGGCGGCGTCGCGGCCAAGACGCGCGAGACCATGCTTCTCTGCGAAGCCGCCGGCTTCGACGTCATCCTGGTCGAGACGGTCGGCGTCGGCCAGTCGGAGACCGCGGTCGCCGACCTCACCGACTTCTTCCTGGTGCTGATGCTGCCCAATGCCGGCGACGAGCTGCAAGGCATCAAGAAGGGCATCATCGAGCTCGCCGACATGCTGGCGGTCAACAAGGCCGATGGCGACGGCGCGACCGCCGCACGCGCCGCCGCCGCGCAATACAAGGCGGCGCTGCACATCCTCGCCCCCGCCTCGACGCTGTGGTCGACGCCGGTGGTGACGATCTCCGGCCTGACCGGCGCCGGCCTCGACGCGCTCTGGGCCAGGATCGAGGAACATCGCAACCGGTTCGAGGCCAAGGGCCTGATCGCCGAGAAGCGCCGGCGGCAGGACGTCAAATGGATGTGGGCGATGGTGCAGGACCGCTTGCAGGCCAAGCTCCGGCACGATCCGGCCCTGAAGGCGCGCACGCCGAAGCTGGAAGCGGCGGTCGCCGCCGGCGAGATGGCGCCGACTGCCGCCGCCGACGAGATCGCAAAGGCGCTCGGGCTGTAATCCAACCCCATGGCCCGCCGCGGCACGCCTCTTGAAGCCTTTCAGCCAAAATGGAGGCTCGGATGACGTTTTCGCGCCGCGACTGGCTGCGGACGGCCCTTTTCGGAACGGTAGCGGCAACAACTGGTCCCGCCTTGGCACAGTCGCCGCGGGTCAGCATGTCGGCCGCGCTCGGCACGCTGGGCCTTGAGGCCGCACAGTTCGGCCTGCGGCCCGGCGCGACCGAAGACCAATCGCGTGCGCTCCAGGCGGCCCTCGCCGAGGCCGTCAAGCGCGAGGCGCCGTTGCTGGTCGCGCCCGGCCGCTATCGCATCGCCAATGTCGTTCTGCCCGAGAACGCCCGCCTGATCGGCGTGCCAGGCGCGACGCAGTTTATCGCCGCGCAGGCGGGATCGCTCCTGCTGGCGCGGCGGATCAAGCGCGCGGCGATCTCGGGGATCATGCTCGACGGCCTCGATATCAAGCTCGACCAGCGCATCGGCCTGCTCAACATCGACGATGTGCTCGACGTTTCCATCTCCGACTGCGAATTCGCCAATGCCGGCTCGGTCGGGCTGACGCTCAATCGCGCGGCGGGGCGTATCGAGCGCAACCGCTTCCGCTCGATGCGGGATTCGGCTCTGTTCTCGTTCGACTCACGCGGCCTCTCGATCGAGGGCAACACGGTCGAGGATTGCGGCAACAACGGCATCCAGCTGTGGCGCGGCCAGGCCGGCGACGACCAGAGCCTCATTCGCGGCAACCGGCTCAACCGCATCCGCAACGATGCCGGCGGCGACGGACCGTATGGCAACGGCATCAGCCTGTTCCGGGCCGGCGGCGTGGTGGTCGAGGGCAATACGCTGCGCGATTGCGCGCTGACCTTCATCCGCAACAATTCCGGCTCGAACGTGCAGATCCTCGGCAATCAGGGCCGGCGCTGCGGCGAGACCGCGCTCTATTCCGAATTCGCCTTCGAGGGCGCGATCATCGCGGGCAACCTGGTCGAGGATTGCGCCCAGGGCGTCAGCATCACCAATCTCGATCATGGTGGCCGGCTCGCGGTCCTGGCCAACAACATCATCCGCAACGCGCAGAAGGGGCTGGCGCCGAAGGGCAAGATCCTGGCCGGCGGCGCCGGCCTGCATGTCGAGGCGGAGGCGGCGGTCACCGGCAATGTCGTCGAGAACGCCAGCGATGTCGGCATCACGCTCGGCTGGTCCTGGGCAATGCGCAACCTCGTCGCGACCGGTAACGTCGTCAGGCGCACCGGGATCGGTATCTCGGTCTCGCTGGTCCCGAAGGAGCGCAACGCGCTGATCGCCAACAATGTGATCAGCGAGGTCAAGATCGGCGCCGTGGTCGGCACCGCGTTCGGCAAGGTGGTGACCGGCGACCTGACCAGGGGCGAGGACAAGCGCGCCGCCGGCATCCGGGTCGAAGGTAATTCCGTCGGCTGACGTGCAGCGCTCTATCAGGCGCGCAGCGCCTCCGCCGCGCGGACACGGCCGACCTCGATGCCGTTCCAGTTCTTCATCACCGTCTCGCGGAACGGCGCGAAGGCCGCCTCGTCACCGTCCTGCCGCGGCAGGAAGCGCTCGACCAGCGCGGCCATGGCGATCTCGGTGGCGCGGGCGGCGCCGTCATCGCATTTCAGCGCGATGCCATAGCCGAGCTCCGGCAGCGTGCCGCAATAGACGCCCTCGGCCCCGGTCTTGATGAAGGCTCTGGCGCCGAAGATCTCCATGAAGCGGGTGTCGAAGCGGCCGGTGCCGGCAACCATGAACGGGTTGGCGGCAACCGCCTCACGGATGCGCCGGGCCGCGTCGGCGCGGTTGGGGCCGAGGCCATTGCCGGTTCCGAAGCGGGCGAAACCGAGCGCCAGCGCCTTTAGCGGCACCGCATAGGTCGGGATCGAGCAGCCATCTGTGCCGGAGAGCTCGGCCTTGTGCGCGGCGCCGGTCACCTCCTCCAGCGCGGCGCGAACCGCCTGCTGCACCTTGTGGTCCGCCTTCACATAGCCGGCCGGGTCCTCGTCGAGGCCGCAGGACAGGCAGACGAAGCCGGCATGCTTGCCGGAGCAGTTGTTGTTGAGAGCGCTCGGCTCGCGGCCGGCCTTGGCGAGCGCGCGCGCTGCCGCCTCGCCCATCGGCCAATGCGCGCCGCATTCGAGGCAGCCGGCGTCGCGACGGGCCTTCTTCAGCATGGCGAGTGAGGTCTCGGCATGGAGTTCCTCGCCGGAATGCGAGGCGACGGCTAGCGCGATCTCGGCCGGGGTCAGGCCGTAACGGTCGGCGGCACCGCTCTCCAGCAGCGGCAAGGCCTGCAGCGCCTTCACCGCCGAACGCGGAAAGACTGGGCGCTCGACATCCCCCAGCGAGAGCACCACCGCCCCGTCCGCATCGACGACGATCGCTGCGCCGCGATGGCGCGATTCGACCGTGCTGCCACGGGTGACTTCGGCGAGAACGGGATTGTCCATGGTGGGCTCCGGCGCGATCGAGGCTGCGTCTTGTCGCGTTTGTCGCAGCCCCTGTCAAAAGACCTCGACCGGCCGGGTGCGCATGGCGCAAACTGGTTCCAAACCGAGCCGCCAGCTCCGGCCGCGGCACAGCAAGATCAGGACATGATGTCAGTCGATTACGAGACCGAATACAACAATCGCGCCCGTGTTCCCGAGCACCCCGGCATCATCGCTGGCTGGGCCCGCGACGCCGCCGCCTATCGCGAGGTCGCAGTCAGCGAGCGCGGCGTCCGCTATGGCGAGGGCCCGCGCCAGACCTACGACCTGTTCAAACCGGAAGACGTGAAGAGCCAGGCGATCGTGCTCTTCATCCATGGCGGCTACTGGCAGGCGCTCGATCCGAGCCACTTCTCGCACATGGCGCGCGGATTGAACCTGCTCGGCGTTCCCGTCGCGGTCGTTGGCTACGACCTTTGCCCACAGGTCGAGGTCGGCCATATCGTCTGGGAGCTGCAGCAGGCTGCGGCGACGATCTGGCTGCGCTACAACCTGCCGGTGGTCGCGGTGGGGCATTCGGCCGGCGGCCAGCTCTCCGCCTGCCTGCTGGCGACGGGCTGGAAGAACGTCGATCCGATGCTTCCCGAGCAGATCGTGCCGGCTGCCTACGGGATCTCCGGCCTCTACAATCTGAAGCCGCTGACGGAGACCAGCATCAACAAGGCGCTCGGGCTGACGCTGGAGGGCGCCGAGCGTGAAAGCCCGCTGTTCTGGCCGGCGCCGTCCGGGCTCGTCATGGACGCCGTCGTTGGCGGGGCCGAGAGCGCCGAATACCTCAAGCAGAGCCGCCGGCTCGCTGATGTCTGGGGCCTCGAGGGCGTGCGCACGCGCTACGAGGAGATCGGCAGCGCCAATCATTTCACGGTGATTGCTGGCCTTGCTGATCCGCAGGACGCCATGACGCGCCGTATCGCCGAACTCGCCGGCGCTTGACCCGCCCGCAGCAGGCTCTATCCAGAGGCGACAGGATTCCGGAGCCAAGCGATGCAGACCTTCTTCGTCGAGATCAAATGCAAGCTCGGCAAGACCTATGAGGTCGCGAGCGAACTCGCAGACCGCGAGATCGCCTCGGAGATCTACTCGACCGCCGGCAATTACGACATTCTCGCCAAGTTCCATGTCGCGGCCGATGTCGACATCGGCCATTTCGTCGCCCAGAAGGTGCAGTCGATCCCGGAGATCGCCGACACCCACACGATCATCACCTTCAAGGCGTTCTGAGCGCTACCTGATCGGCATCGTCAGACCGTCCTCGGGCTGCATCGCGATCAAGAGGTCGGCAAAGCGGCGCGCCGCCGGCGCGACCGAGCCTGCGGACGGGAAGAGCAGCATCGTCCTGTAGGCGATGGCCGGCGCGAAGCGGCGGGCCACCAGCCCCTGCATGCCGCCGAGCGTCAGCGGGAACGGATTCAGCAGGGCAAGCCCGACGCGCTGCCTGACCATTTCGGCGACGAATATCGTCGCCGTGCCTTCCCCAACCAGGCGCAGCGTCACGCCGGCATCGGCGAAGGCGCGCTCGACTTTGATGCGCTCGGGAAAGCGCCGGGCAAGGGCGATGACGGGTTCGTCCGCCAGGTCCTGCGGACCGAGCACGTCGCGCCCGGCAAGCGGATGGTCCTCCGGCATCAGGACATGCGCCACGGCCTCGCGCAGGACCTCGCCATGGATGCCGATATGCGATGCCGACATGTCGACCAGCCCGAGATCGGCGGCCCGGTCGGCAACCTGGGTGATCACGGTCGAGCTGGTGTCGATCTCGACATTGGCGACGACATCGGGCTCAAGCCGGCGGAACTCGGCCAGGACCCGCGGCAGGACGAACTGGGCAAGCGTCGGCGGGGTCGCGATGCGCAGCACGCTCGCCTGGACGGCCTGCCGGGGCCAACGATTCAGCCGGTCGAGCGCCGCGAAGATGGGCTGGGCCTCGGCGTCCAGCGCAAAGGCGTCGGCGGTGGGCACGAGCCTGCCACCTTCGCGCGAGAACAGCGGGCGGCCGACATGCGCCTCCAGCGCGGCCAGCGCCCGCGACACCGCCGGCTGCGAGATGCCGAGCATCTGGGCTGCTGCCACCGTCTTGCGGGTGGCGATCATAGCCTGCAGCACTTCGAGCTCACGCAGGCTAGGTGGCCGCCGCTCGGCGCTCGCCGTGTTCGCCATGATCGCATGCCCCTATCCGCGCCCTGCATCCGGCTATGCAGTTGGATTATATCAAAGCGCGTTCCATATAATTTACAGGTATATGAAATCGTTCTACAAGCCCGGCCGGGCGAGATCAGGGGCAGACCGGCCAATCGGCGACTCGCCACTCGCGGCTCAGTTGTTAAAGATGGCGCCTCGAAGCCATCGGGAGGTTCGGAATGAAAACGTTCAGCACCAACGGACTGACGGCTCTCAGGCTCGCCATTCTGGCGGCTCCGGTCATGACCATCGCCGGGCTGGCATCGGCCCAGGAGCTCAAGATCGGCCTGTCGGCCGAGCTCAGCGCGATGGACCCGCACTATCACAACGTCTCGCCCAACAACATGCTGGCGCGGCACATCTACGAGCCGCTGGTCGGCCAGGACGAGAAGCAGAAGCTGAAGCCGCAGCTCGCCGAGAGCTGGAAGGCGATCGACGACACGACCTGGGAGTTCAAGCTGCGCCAGGGCGTCAAGTTCCATGACGGCACGCCGTTCACGGCGGACGACGTGATCGCCACCATGCAGCGCGCCCCGAACGTGCCGAAGAGCCCGTCGAGCTTCTCGGCCTATGTCCGCGGCAAGGAGTTCACCAAGGTCGACGACTTCACCGTGCGCGTGAAGACCGCAGCGCCGGCGCCGCTGGTCCCGACCGACCTCTCGACCTTCGGCATCATCCCGGCCAAGTGCAAGGACGTAACCACCGAGGACTTCAACCTCGGCAAGTGCACCACCGGTGGCACCGGCGCCTACAAGCAGGCCGAATATGTCGCCGGCGACCGCGTCGTGCTGACCCCGAACGAGAATTACTGGGGTGGCAAGGAGCCGTGGTCGAAGGTCACCTTCCGGATGATCACCTCGGCCCCGACCCGCGTCGCCGCACTGCTCGCCGGCGATCTCGACGTGATCGAGAACGTGCCGACCTCGGACGTCGCCCGCCTCAAGGGCGATGCCAAGCTCAGCGTCGCCAGCACGGTCTCGAACCGGGTGATCTACTTCCACATGGATCACTTCCGCGAGGTCTCGCCCTTCATCAAGGGCAAGGACGGCTCGGAGATCAAGAACCCGCTGCGCGACCTCAAGGTCCGCCAGGCGCTGTCGATGGCGATCAACCGGCCAGGCATCGTCGACCGCATCATGGAGAAGGAGGCGATCCCCGCCGGCCAGCTCCTGCCCGACGGCTTCTTCGGCACCTCCAAGAAGCTGAAGCCGGTCGCCTATGACCTCAACGGCGCCAAGAAGCTGCTCGCCGAGGCCGGCTATCCCAACGGCTTCAAGATGAAGCTGCACGGGCCGACCAACCGCTACCTCAACGACACCAAGATCATCGAGGCGGTGGCGCAGATGTTCTCGCGCCTCGGCATCGAGACCGAGGTCGAGACGCTGCCGTCGGCGAACTTCTTCACCCGCGCCTCGCAGGGCGGTCAGGGCAATGTGCCGGAGTTCTCCTTCATCCTGGTCGGCTGGGGCGCCGGCACCGGCGAATCCTCGGACTCGCTGAAGGCGCTGCTCGCCACCTTCGATCCCGCCAAGGGCATGGGTGCGACCAATCGCGGCCGCTACTCCAACCCGGCCTTCGACGCCAAGCTCGTCGAGGCGCTGCGCACCGTCGACGACGCCAAGCGCGACGCCGCCCTGGCCGAGGCGATGGAGATCAGCATGAACGATGTCGGCCTGATCCCGACCCATTTCCAGCTGAACACCTGGGCCTCGCGCAAGGGCATCAAGGTGCAGGCCCGCACCGACGAGTACACGCTCGCCACCGGCATCCGTAAGGACTGACCGGGCCCTGTCGATCCCGGTCCGAACCGGCTTGAAGCCCCGTCCGGACCGCGCGACACTCTTTTCTTGTTGAAATGCGAAGACGTCACCCCATCGGCCCCGCCGAATGGGGTGATGTTCCGCACTCCGATCCGGAAGGCACCGGACCATGCTGGCATTCATCCTGCGCCGCCTGGCGCAAGCCCTCTTCGTCATCGCGGCGATGCTCGTGATCGTCTTCTTCGGCGTGAATGTCGTCGGCGATCCCATCTACATGCTGATCTCGCCGGAGATGGACCAGCAGCAGATCGCCGAGACCGCGCGCGCGCTCGGGCTCGACCGGCCGATCTGGGAACAGTTCCTGGTCTTCCTGAAGAACGCCGCCCAGGGCGATCTCGGCCGCTCCTTCGTTCATGGCGAGTCCGCGATCAAGCTGATCCTGCATCGCATGCCGGCGACGCTCGAGCTCGCCTTCGTCGCACTGGTGCTGGCGATCGTGATCGGCCTGCCGCTCGGCCTCTATGCCGGCCTGAAGCCGGAGAGCCGGCTGTCGCGCTTCATCATGGCGGTCTCGATCCTCGGCTTCTCGTTGCCGACCTTCTGGGTCGGCCTGATGCTGATCCTGACCTTCGCGGTCGGCCTCGGCTGGCTGCCGGCGACCGGGCGCGGCCCGACAGTCTCGATCCTCGGCTTCGAGACCTCGCTGCTGTCGCTCGACGGCTGGAAGCACGTCGCCCTGCCCGCCTTCAATCTGGCGCTGCTCAAGATCTCGCTGGTGATTCGCCTGGCGCGAGCCGGCGCGCGCGAGGCGGCGCTGATGGACTACGTCAAGTTCGCGCGGGCCAAGGGCCTGTCGCAGGGCCGGATCATCGGCGTCCACATCCTCAAGAACATCATGATCCCGATCGTCACCGTGCTCGGTCTGGAGTTCGGCTCGCTCGTCGCCTTCTCGGTGGTGACCGAGACGATCTTCGCCTGGCCCGGCATGGGCCGCCTGCTGCTGGAGGCGATCACGCGGCTCGATCGGCCGGTGATCGTCGCCTATGTCATGGTCGTTGTCGTGCTGTTCGTCACCATCAACCTCCTGGTCGACCTGGTCTATTCGGCCCTCGACCCACGCGTGCGCCTGACGGAGGCGACATCATGAGCGAAGCCGCCCTGCCCTCCGCCGCGGCCACGCCGCCGGCCGCCCCCGCCAAGGAGGAGACGCCGTTCCGGCGCTTCGTCCGCTCCTTCGTCGAGGACCGGCTGGCGCTGTTCGGCCTCGCCCTCTTCATCCTGATCGTGCTGCTCGCCATCGCCGCGCCGCTGATCGCGCCGCAGAACCCCTACGACCTCGCCAGCGTCGACGTGATGGATTCGCGCCAGCCGCCGGGCTCGGCCTCAGGCGAAGGCTTCACCATGTGGCTCGGCTCGGACGGCGTCGGCCGCGACCTGCTCTCCGGCATCCTCTACGGGCTGCGCATCTCGCTGATGGTCGGGGCCTTCTCGGGCATCCTGGCGGCGAGCCTCGGCGCGGCGATCGGCCTGATCGCCGCCTATGCCGGCGGGCGCACCGAGAACGCGATCATGCGCCTGGTCGACCTGCAGCTTTCCCTGCCCTCGGTGCTGGTCGCATTGATCCTGGTCGCGGGCCTCGGCAAGGGCGTCGACAAGATCATCATCGCGCTGGTGATGGTGCAGTGGGCCTACTACGCCCGCACCGTGCGCGGCTCGGCTCTGGTCGAGCGACGCAAGGAGTATGTCGAGGCGGCACAGTCGCTGGGCTTGTCGCATGCCCGCACCGTCTTCCGTCACATCCTGCCGAATTGCCTGGCGCCGGTCATCGTCATCGTCACCGTGCAGACGGCCCATGCGATCTCGCTGGAGGCGACTTTGTCCTTCCTCGGCGTCGGCCTGCCACAGACCGAGCCCTCGCTCGGCGTGCTGATCGCCAACGGCTTCCAGTACATGCTCTCGGGCAGCTATTGGATCTCGGTCTTCCCCGGCTTTGCGCTGCTCATGACGATCGTCTCGATCAATCTGGTCGGCGACCGCCTGCGCGACGTCCTCAACCCGCGCCTGGAGAAGTGAGCATGGCGCCCGTTCTCGAGGTCACCAACCTAAAGACCCATTTCTTCACCCGCGCCGGCACGGTGAAGTCGGTCGACGGCGTCTCCTTCCATGTCGATCGCGGCGAGGTGCTCGGCCTCGTCGGCGAGTCCGGCTCCGGCAAGTCGGTCACCGGCTTTTCGGTGATGGGCCTGATCGATCCGCCCGGTAGAATCGTCGAGGGCTCGATCAAGCTCAACGGCAAGGAGCTGGTCGGCCTCGACGAGGAGGGCTTCCGCAAGGTCCGCGGCCGCGAGGTCGCGATGATCTTCCAGGACCCGATGATGACGCTGAACCCGGTCCTTCGCGTCGACACGCAGATGATCGAGGCCGTCACCGCCCATGACAGGGTTTCGCACAAGGCAGCCCGAGACCGCGCCCGCGACGCCCTCGCCAAGGTCGGCATCCCCTCGCCCGAGGAGCGACTCAACGCCTATCCGCATCAGTTCTCCGGCGGCATGCGCCAGCGCGTCGCGATCGCAATCGCCCTGCTGCATCGCCCGCCGTTGATCATCTGCGACGAGCCGACCACGGCGCTCGACGTCACCATCCAGAGCCAGATCCTGGCGGAGATGCAGTCGCTTTGCGCCGATACCGGCACGGCGCTGGTCTGGATCACCCATGATCTCGGCGTCGTCGCCGGCCTCGCCGACCGGATCGCGGTGATGTATGCCGGCAGGATCGTCGAGACCGGCGCGGTCGATCCGGTGCTCGACACACCCCTCCACCCCTATACCAACGGTTTGCTCGGTTCGCTGCCGGCCGAGGGCGAGCCCGGCGCGCCCTTGCGCCAGATCAGGGGCTCGACGCCCTCGCTGGCGCGCCTGCCGCAAGGCTGTGCCTTCGCGGCGCGCTGCGATTACGCGCAGGCCGATTGCCTCGCCATCGCCCCCGACGTCACCCCCTTCCCGGGCGAGCGCGGCGTGCGCTGCCACCACCCGCTGAACCTCGCCGGAGTCGCGGCATGAGCACGCCGATCCTCACCCTCGAAGGCGTCTCGAAGCGCTTCACCAAGCCGCTCGATGCCGCCTCGAAATTCGCCAACCTGCTCGGCGCCAACTACAGCGAGCAGACCGTCCATGCCGTCGACAGCGTCGACCTCTCGATCCGCCAGGGCGAGGTCGTCGGGCTCGTCGGCGAGTCCGGTTGCGGCAAGTCGACCCTCGGGCGCGTCGTCGCCGGCGTTCATCATGCCAGCTCCGGCCGCGTCTCCTGGCGCGGCCGCTATACCGACGAGATGTCGGCGGAGGAGCGCAAGGCGGCGACGCTCGCCATCCAGATGATCTTCCAGGACCCGATGTCCTCGCTCAACCCGCGCCTGCGCGTCACGGACATCGTCGGCGAGGCACCGGTTGTGCACGGGCTGGTGCCGAAGGCGCAGCAGGACGCCTATGTCGCCGAGATGCTCGACCGGGTCGGCCTCGACTCGACCTATCGCCGCCGCTATCCGCACCAGTTCTCCGGCGGCCAGCGCGCCCGCATCGGCATTGCACGCGCGCTGGCAGTCAAGCCGCAATTCCTCGTCTGCGACGAGAGCGTCGCCGCACTTGATGTGTCGATTCAGGCCCAGGTCCTGAATCTTTTCATGAAGCTGCGCGACGAACTTAACCTGACTTATCTTTTCATTAGCCATGACCTCTCGGTGGTCCGCCACCTCTCCGACCGCGTCGTAATCATGTATCTCGGCCGCGTCGTCGAGGCGGCGCCGGCGAGCGAATTGTTCAAGGGCCCGCAGCATCCCTACGCCCAGGCGCTGCTCGCCAACGTCCCGACGATCAGCGCCCGCAAGAAGCGCTTCGCTCCGCTGAAGGGCGAGATCCCCTCGCCGCTGCATCCGCCCTCCGGCTGCCATTTCCATCCGCGCTGCCCGCAGGCCGGGCCGCGCTGCAGGGCCGAGCGCCCGGCGCTGAAGGAGATCGCGACGGGGCATGTCGCCGCCTGCCATCTGCATGATGGCGGCGTCGGCGCACTGGCGGCCTAGCGCCTCGGCTCAGATCGGTGAGAGCTGCCAGGCGTACTGATAGCGCCCATACTGGGTGCTGGTGACGCCGTTGCGCTGCGTGCCGGGAAACTCCTCCGGCGGCGTCACCACCGTCACCCTGAAGACGCCTGTCTTGCCCGGCTTCAACAGGCCCATATGGACGGCGGCCGCGCCGATCGTCGAATCGCCGCTGTAGACATCGGTGCCCCAGAGCTGGCCTTCCAGCGCGCCCGTGATGCGGAAATAATAGACGGCACCGACCTTCTCGCAGAGCCCGTGCATGTTTGTCGGCGCCTCCGACGCGATGGAACTCTGATCGAGCAGCGTCCGGAGCTGCCGGCGCGAGAGCTTCCCGCGCTTGTCGAAATAGGCGACGAGATCCTGAACGACTTTCACGATGCGCCTCCCGCTTGCATCACGATCACCCGCCCATAGGCGGGCTGGAACGAGGTCGAAGGCTTGGGCAGCGCCCAGAGCACGGCATAGGGCACGGCTTCATTTGGATAGGTGATGTCGCCGTCGGTAATGACGATCGCGGCGCTGACGCGCGGATCGTCCGATAGGGCTTCGAGTGCCGGCGTCAGGTCGCTGCCGCCATAGCCGCTGATCCGGTAGTCCGCGAGCGCCGCCGGCGAGAGCACCTCGTCGCAGGTGACGACGCTGTCGCACTGGACGACGCGGATCTCGTCGACGCCGGCCGCATCGCAGAAATCGGCGATGGCGCCGAGCGCCTTCGGGATGTCGTCGCCCATCGAGGCGCTGGTATCGAGGATGACGTTCAGCACCCAGGAATGGCGCTTGCGGCCGGGCATGACGACGTCGCTGCGATCATGGCCGCAGCGCGAAGCACGGGTGTAGGTGCGCTCGCCCGCCGCGGCGCCGTCGAGCCAGGCCTGGAGCGCGATTTGCCAGGGCGTGTGGAAGAAGCCGCGCTGCGCCCGCACGCTTTGCTGCTGGCCGCCGGGACTGTTGCCCCTGCCGCGCAGGGCGCCCATGGCCTTCGCCAACACCATCCCGCGCGCAGCAAGGTCGCGGACCGCCCGCGCCCGCTCGGCCTGGTCTGCGCTGTCCTCCGGAAACAGCTCGCGTTCGCGCTGGGCGTCGAGCGCATCTCCCATCGCCCCGGGAGGCGCCTGACGCGCCGCGCCGAGCACCTGCTCGACTGTGACGACCTGCCCTTCCCAAACTTGAGTCCGCGAGGACATGGAGCTGCCGGTACGGCGCATCTCCAGCACGATGTCCTCGGCCGAGCGCTCGCGGGCCCCTTGCATGTCGAGCCCACCGGCCGGGATTTTGGTGGTGCCGAGCGCGTGCCGCAGCATGTCGTTGATGATGTAGTCATGGGCGTAGTTGAACTCGAGCGTGGCGCTGCCGCGGGCCCGGTCATGGGTTCGCAATGCAAGATGCAGGAGCTCGTGGGCGAGGACGAAGACGAGATCGTCGCCGGAGAGCCTGGCGGTGAAGGACGGGTTCGCCAGCAGCCGGCCGGAGGCGAAGACGCCCATGGTCGGCACGCGCGCGTCGATCTCGACGCGCACGGCGGCGGCAAGCCCGGCCAGATGGGGGAACGGCACCGTCACCAGCCGCAGGCCCCGCATGATCCGCGCATGGGTGGCGTGGTCGGCAACCGAAAGATCGGGCGCCGTGCTCATGCCGCAACCTTCCGCAGGAGGTCGTACATCGCCCGGTCCGCGCCCAGCGCGCCCCAGACCTCGACCATGTCGTTGAGCACGAGCAGCTGATGCTCCTGCGACAGGCTGCGCAGGAAGCGGTTGATCACCGCCGGCTTCATGCCTTCCGCGCGCCCGTCCCTGACGAACTGGCGAATGCAGTCGAGGATGAACCAGCGGGCCGAATCGCCCTTGGGCAACAGCTCGGGCTTGCGCAGATAATCCTCGAGCGGACGCACCGCCCCGATCGAATCCTCGGCGAGCGCGCAGAACACCACGGCGTCCTCCGGCGAGAGCCGGCCGAAGGCCAGAGCGCGCCGCAACTCATTGCTGAGGAAGCCGGCATTCTGCGCCATGTCGAGCGCCCGAGACAGCAATGTCCAGGCGCGCGGCGTCGAGAACGGCACCGGCTCGGCCGGCACCGGCCGCATCAGCGCGTCGGGGATCGTCGCGATGAAGCTGCGGATTTCGGCACGCACGCCGGCGCGCTGAGCCCAGGCCAGCCAATCGGCGGGATCGACGCGCAATTGCAGGATGGTGACGCGGTTGACCAGTGCCGAGCTCATCGCCCGCACCAGAGCGCGGTCCTGCAGGCGGTTGCCGGCAGCGACCACCCATGTGCCTTTCGGCAGGGCATGCTCGCCCAGCCGCCGCTCCAGCAGCAGCGAATAGAACGCCTTCTGGACATCGGGCGAGCAGGCCGGCAGTTCGTCGAGGAACAGGCAGAACGGCTCCGGCTTCTCGGGCAGCAGCACGCGCGGCGGGCAGAAGACCGAGCGCTCGCCGACGATGCGCGGAATGCCGCTGACGTCCTCGGGCGCGATCTGGGTGCCGAGCAGCGAGCGACAGGGCAGTCCCGCCTCGCGCGCGGCTTCATAGACCAGCTCCGACTTGCCCAGTCCGGGCGGCGAGAGCAGCAGGAAGCTCTGCTCATGCGCCATGCACTGGATCAGCTGCTTGGCCTGTCGCAGTGAGACGACTTCCTCGAAGGCGGAACGCGTCGCTTCCATCAACCGCTCCCAGGGACGCCCCGCGAGGATCACATCCGCGGGGACTGCGAGAGGTAGTCTGCAACAGCCGAGGCCGTTGAAATCATTATTTCTTTGTAATGTTTAGTTTTGTTTCACGACTGTTTCACGAGAGCTCGCTTGCCCGGATTTCGGCCTCTCCCGCGGCGCCTGCGGCAGGATGGGGCCGCGTTTTCCCAGCAGCACAAGTCTTTCGCCGCCCGCCCCCGCTTGACGCCTACCCCCTTTCCGCGCGACCTCGTCGATAAGCAATGGCGGCGCAGAGGAAGCGTGGGGATGGCTAAGAGCACCTTGTCGGCGGATCTTCGGTCGGGCGCGCTGGTCTACCATCGCCTGCCCAAGCCCGGTAAGCTGGAGATCCAGGCGACCAAGCCGCTCGGCAACCAGCGCGACCTGGCGCTCGCCTATTCGCCCGGTGTCGCCGCAGCCTGCGAGGCGATCGTCGAGGATCCCGGTCAGGCGGCCGAGCTGACCTCGCGCCAGAACCTCGTCGCCGTCATCACCAACGGCACGGCCGTGCTCGGCCTCGGCGACATCGGCCCGCTCGCCTCCAAGCCGGTGATGGAGGGCAAGGCCGTCCTCTTCAAGAAATTCGCCGGGATCGACTGCTTCGACATCGAGGTTGAGCAGAAGAACATCGAGAAATTCGTCGAGGTTGTCGCCGCGCTTGAGCCGACCTTCGGCGGCATCAATCTCGAGGACATCAAGGGCCCCGAATGCTTCGAGATCGAGGAGCAGCTCAAGGCCCGGATGAACATCCCGGTCTTCCATGACGACCAGCATGGCACCGCGATCATCGTCAGCGCCGCCGTCCTGAACGGGCTCGACCTCGCGGGCAAGAAGATCGGCGAGGTCAAGATCGTGGTCTCCGGCGCGGGCGCCGCCGCGCTGGCCTGCCTCAACCTCCTGGTCTCGCTCGGCGCCCGCACGCAGAACATCTGGGTCACCGATCTCGACGGCGTGGTCTACAAGGGCCGCAACACGCTGATGGACCGCTGGAAGGAGATCTATGCTCAGGAGACCGACGCTCGCACGCTAGCAGAGGTCATCCCCGGCGCCGACATCTTCCTCGGTCTCTCCGCCGCCGGCGTGCTGAAGCCGGAGATGGCCAAGGAGATGGCGCAAAAGCCACTGATCCTGGCACTCGCCAACCCCTATCCGGAGATCATGCCGGAGGAGGCCCTGGCCGTCCGTCCCGACGCGATGATCTGCACCGGCCGCTCGGACTATCCGAACCAGGTTAACAACGTCCTGTGCTTCCCCTACATCTTCCGCGGCGCGCTCGACGTGCAGGCGACGACGATCAACGAGCCGATGAAGCTCGCGGCGGTGCGTGCCATCGCTGCGCTCGCCCGCGAGGCGACCTCGGACGTCGCGGCACGCGCCTATGGCGGTGAGGCCTCGACCTTCGGCGCGAACTCGCTGATCCCCAACCCGTTCGATCCGCGCCTGATCCTGCGCATCGCGCCGGCGGTGGCGGAGGCGGCGATGACGACCGGCGTCGCCAAGAAGCCGCTGATCGACCTGGAAGCCTATCGCGAGGACCTGTCGCGCTTCGTCTTCCGCTCCGGCTTCCTGATGAAGCCGCTCTTCGCCAAGGCCAAGGCCGATCCCAAGCGCGTGATCTATGCCGAGGGCGAGGACGAACGCGTGCTGCGCGCCGCCCAGATCGCGATCGAGGAAGGCATGGCGATCCCGATCCTGATCGGCCGCCCCAGCGTGATCGAGACCCGCGTCAAGCGCTTCGGCCTGACGATCCGCCCCGGCATCGATTGCGAGCTGGTCAACCCCGAAGACGATCCGCGCTACCGCGACTATGTCCAGACCTATCTCGACATCGCCGGGCGGCGCGGCATCACGCCGGAGGCGGCCCGCTCGCTGGTGCGCACCAACAACACGGTGATCGCGGCGCTGGCCGTCGCGCGCGGCGAGGCGGATGCGATGATCACCGGCCTCGAAGGCCGGTTCCTCTCGCGGCTGCGCCATATCCGCGACATCATCGGGCTCGAGCCCGGCGTCTGTGACATCGCTGCGATGACGCTGGTCATCACCAGCAAGGGCGCCTTCTTCCTGGCCGACACCCATGTGAAGTACGATCCCACCGCCGAAGAGATCGCCGACATGACGATCCTCGCCGCCGGCCATGTCGAGCGCTTCGGCATCACGCCAAAGATCGCCCTGCTCTCGCATTCCGACTTCGGCGCGGCCGACACGCCGTCCTCGATCAAGATGCGCAAGGCGGTCAAGCTGATCCAGGAGCGCGCGCCGGAGCTGGAATGCGACGGTGAGATGGAGGCCGACACCGCCCTCGTCGCGGCGATCCGCGATCGCGTGCTGCCGTCCTCGAAGCTAAAGGGTGTCGCCAACGTTCTGATCTTCCCCAATCTCGACGCCGCCAACATCGCCTACCAGTTCGCCAAGGTGCTGGGCGATGCGCTCCCGGTCGGGCCGATCCTGATCGGCGCCGCCAAGCCGGTGCACATCCTGACCGGCAATGTGACGGCGCGCGGCGTGGTCAACATGACGGCGGTCGCGGTCGCCGAAGCGCAAGGGCGGGCGGTGGCAGGCTGACCTTGCGAGAAGGCTGGCTCAACTCGTTTCTGAGCCAGCTTTCGAAAGCGGGACAGGGACTTAAGCTCAACGGTTGATACCGGCTTTTCGCTCTTGGCGGGCGGCGCGCGATAGGCTCATACTTCGCTTCAGGAGCGGGAAAGGGGCCCGTCCGAATCGCTCGGAGAGCGCTCATGCATGAGATTCACCGTCAGTCCGGAATCCGGCGTGCCATCCGGCCGCTCGCGCTGGCGAGCGGCCTTTTTCTTGCGCTTGTCTCTGCCGGCGCCGCCATGGCGCAGGTGGTGTTCCACCGCGGCAATGACGGCGATCCCGAGACGCTCGATTCGCACAAGACCTCGACGGTGAGCGAGGCGCATCTGCTGCGCGACCTCTCCGAGGGCCTGGTGATCCACCACATCAACGGCGAGGTGGTCCCCGGCGTAGCCGAGAGCTGGATGATGGCGCCGGACGGCAAGGTCTACAGCTTCAAGTTGCGCGCCAATGCCAAATGGTCGAATGGCGATCCGGTCACGGCTGGCGACTTCGTCTTCTCGTTCCGGCGCATGGTCAATCCGGAGACCGGTGCGAAATATGCCAACATCCTCTACCCCATCCTCAACGCCGAGAAGATCAACAAGGCGAGTGACGGCGCCAGGCTGGAGGATCTCGGCGTCAAGGCGATCGACGAGCGCACGCTCGAGATCTCCCTGGAGCGACCGACGCCGTATTTCCTGGAGTTGCTGACGCACCAGACCGGACTGCCTGTCCACCCCGCCTCCGTGCGGAAATTCGGCAAGGACTTCGTCAAGCCGGAGAACTGGGTGTCCAACGGCGCCTACACGCTGAAGGAATTCGTGCCGAATTCGCATATCCGGCTGGAAAAGAACAAGGCCTTCCACGACGCCGCGAACGTCAAGATCGACACGGTCATCTACTATCCGACGCCAGACTTCTCCGCCGCCGCCCGCCGCTTCCAGGCCGGCGAGTTGCAGATGACCTCGGACATGCCGGCCGACCAGGTCCAGCAGCTGCGCGAGAAGCTCGGCAAGGAGCAGGTCCGGATCTCGCCCTATCTCGGTACCTATTTCCTGATCATCAACACCGCCAAGAAGCCGTTCGACGACATTCGGGTGCGCCGGGCGCTATCGCTGGTGATCGACCGCGAATTCATCGCCGAGGAGATCTGGGGCGGTACCATGCTGCCGGCCTATGGCGTGATCCCGCCGAACATCGGCAATTACGGCGAGCGGGCCGAAGCCGATTTCAAGGGAACCTCGCCGCTCGACCGCGAGGACGAGGCCAAAAAGCTGCTCGCCGCGGCGGGCTTCGGCCCTGGCATGCCGCTGCGCGTGCAGTTGCGCTACAACACGACCGACAACAACCGCCGGACGGTGATCGCCATCGCCGAGCAATGGAAGGCGATCGGCGTCGAGACCAGCTTCATCAACACCGACGGCAAGACGCATTTCGCCCTGTTGCGCGACGGCGGCGATTTCGACATCGCCCGCTATGGCTGGATCGGCGACTATTCGGACCCGCAGAACTTCCTGTTCCTGTTCCAGAGCGACAACACCGGCTTCAACTCCGGGAAGTACAACAACCCGCAATTCGACGCGCTGATGAAGCAGGGCGCCGAGGAGATCGACATCGCCAAGCGCGCCGCGATCCTGCGCGAAGCGGACGCGATCCTCGCCGCCGAGGTGCCCTGGATCCCGGTGCTGTACTATTCCTCGAAGAACCTGGTCTCGCCGAAGGTGCAGGGCTTCCAGCAAAACCTGCGCGGCGCGCTGCCGACGCGGTTCATGAGCCTGAAGCCGTGATTCCAGACGCGTCATGGCCGGGTTTGACCCGGCCATCTCAGGCCGAAGCGGGCGACCGCCGGCGATCATGAGATGCTCGGGTCAAGCCCAAGCATGACGTAGGGACCAGCCCCGTGCTCACCTACATCCTGCGCCGCCTTGCCGCCGCGATCCCGACCCTGTTCGTGATCGTGACGATCTCGTTCTTCCTGATGCGCGTCGCGCCGGGCGGGCCGTTCGATCTCGAACAGCCGCTGGAAGCTAAGGTGATGGAGAACCTGCGGCGCATCTACAAGCTCGACCAGCCGCTGTTCCAGCAATACCTGACCTATCTCGCCGCCCTGCTGCGCGGCGATTTCGGCCCATCCTTCTATTTCCGCGACTTCTCGATCGCCGAACTCTTCGCGCAAGGCCTGCCGGTCTCGATGCGGCTCGGTGCCTCGGCCTTGCTGCTGGCGCTCGCGATCGGCGGCCCCCTCGGCGCACTCGCCGCCTTCCGCCAGAATGGCGTGGCCGACCATGCCGTGATCGGCTTCGCCACCGCCGGCATCACCATCCCGAACTTCGTCGTGGCGCCGATCCTGCAGATCGTCTTCGGCTTGAGCCTGGCATGGCTACCGGTCGGCGGCTGGAACGGCGGCGCCTTCCGCAACACCGTGCTGCCGATCGTGACGCTGGCCCTCCCCCAGATCGCTGTGATCGCCCGGATGACGCGCGCGGCCATGATCGAGACGCTGCGCGCCAACCATATCCGCACGCTGCGAGCCCAAGGGCTCTCGACCACGACCATCGCGCTGCATGCGGCGCGCGGCGCGGCGCTGCCGGTCGTCTCCTATCTCGGGCCGGCGGCGGCGAGCCTGCTCACCGGCTCGGTCGTGGTCGAGACGATCTTCGGCATTCCGGGGATCGGCCGCTATTTCGTCGAAGGCGCGCTCAACCGCGACTACACGCTGGTGATGGGCACGGTCGTCGTGGTCGCGATCTTCGTGCTGGTCTTCAACCTCGTGGTCGACGTGCTCTACGCGCTGCTCGACCCGCGCGTCAGGCTGGAGTGAGCGATGAGCGACACGAGCGCCTGTCCCACCCCGCCCATCGGTCGTTCGCTCTGGCAGGACGCGCGCATCCGCCTGCTGCGCAACCGCGCCGCGGTGGCGAGCCTGATCGTGTTGGCGCTGATGACGCTCGCCTGCGTCCTCGGTCCACTCATGACCGGCCATCCTTATGACCGGGTCTATCAGGACTATGTTCGCGTGCCGGCAAGCCTTTCCGCCTACCCCAAGGCTGAGGGACTGCCGGCGGCCGTGCAGCGCATCGCATCTCGCATCAGGGCCACGCCCAGCGACGTCGTGGCGGAGGCAACTCGCGTCAGGCTGGTCCTGACCGCGCAGCGGCCGATCGACCAGCGCCTGCTGGTCTATTTCGACCGTTCCGACCAGTTCGGCACGCCGGTGATCACCGCCAATGAGCAGGAGGGCCGCCGGCTCACGCTCGAAGTCCCGATCAAACGCCAGTACTTCCTGTTCGGCACCGACTCCAATGGCCGCGACCTGCTCACCCGCACGCTGATCGCCGGCCGGGTCTCGCTCGCCATCGGCCTGCTCGCCACCGGTGTCGCCCTGGTGATCGGCGTCGCCTACGGCGCGACCTCCGGCTATCTCGGCGGGCACATCGACATGGTGATGATGCGCATCGTCGACGTGCTCTATTCCCTGCCCTTCATCTTCTTCGTCATCCTGCTCGTCGTCTTCTTCGGCCGGAACTTCATCCTGATGTTCCTCGCGGTCGGCGCGATCGAATGGCTCGACATGGCCCGCATCGTCCGCGGCCAAGCGCTCTCGATCAGGCGTCAGGACTATGTGCTGGCGGCCGAGGCGCTCGGCGTCTCGACCGGCGGCATCCTCAGGCGCCATGTCATCCCCAACACGCTCGGGCCGGTCGTCGTCTACGTCACCCTGCTGGTGCCGAAGGTGATCCTGCTCGAGAGCTTCCTCTCCTTCCTCGGCCTTGGCGTGCAAGAGCCGATGACGAGCTGGGGCGTGCTGATCTCGGACGGCGCGCGCGCCATCCAGGCGACGCCGTGGATGCTGATCTTCCCTGCCGCCTTCCTGGTGACGACGCTGTTTGCGCTCAACTTCCTCGGCGACGGCCTGCGCGACGCGCTCGACCCGCGGGATCACTGAGATGGGCGAACCGATCCTCGCCATCCGCGACCTCATGGTCCGCTTCCGCACCAATGACGGCCCGTGCGAGGCGGTCCGCGGCATCGATCTCGATGTCGGCCCCGGCGAGTTCGTCGCCGTCGTCGGCGAATCCGGCTCAGGCAAGAGCCAGAGCGTGATGGCGGCGATGGGCCTCCTCGCCAGCAACGGCGAGGTTTCAGGCGCGATCCGCTACCGCGAGGTCGACCTTCTCACGCTGCCGCCGGCGGTCCTCAACAGCTATCGCGGCAAAAAACTCGCGATGATCTTCCAGGAGCCGATGACCTCACTCGATCCGCTCTTCCGGATCGGCACGCAGATGGCGGCCCCCTTGCGCAAGCATCAGGGACTGTCGCGCAAGGCGGCGCGGGTGCGGGCTCTGGAACTCCTGAAGCTGGTGCGCATCCCGCACCCGGAGCGCCGCCTCGATTCCTACCCGCACGAACTCTCCGGCGGGCAGCGCCAGCGCGTGATGATCGCGATGGCGCTCGCCAACGATCCCGACATCCTGATCGCCGACGAGCCGACGACGGCGCTCGACGTCACCATCGAGGCAGAGATCCTCGCGCTGATCGCCGAGCTCCGGCAGCGGCTGCGCATGGCGGTGATCCTGATCAGCCACGATCTCGGCCTCGTCAGGAAATATGCCGAGCGCGTCTATGTGATGAAGGCCGGCGAGGTCGTCGAGAGCGGCCGGGCGCGAGCGATCTTCGAGGCGCCGCAGCACCCCTATACCAGGGCTTTGCTCGCGGCCGAACCGCACGGCCGCAAGGAGCCGCCGCCTCCGGGTGCACCCGTCCTGCTCGAAGCCCGCGACCTGCGCGTCTCCTTCGACCTGTCGCGCGGCTTCCTCAAGCGCGAGCGAGTGACGCTGCACGCCGTCGACGGCATCGACCTGACATTGCGACGCGGCCAGACCATCGGCATCGTCGGCGAATCCGGCTCTGGCAAGTCGACGCTGGGGCGTGCGCTGCTCAAGCTCCTGCCCTCCTCCGGCATCGTTCGCTTCGAGGACCGGGCGTTGACCCCGCTCGACCGCGCCGCGATGCGGCCGCTGCGCCGCGGCCTGCAGGTCGTCTTCCAGGATCCGTTCGGCTCGCTCTCGCCGCGCCTCACCGTCGGCGAGATCATCACCGAGGGGCTTTTGGTGCACGAGCCCGCTCTGTCGCGCGCCGAGCGCGAGCGGCGGGCCGCGGCGGCCCTCGCAGAGGTCTGTCTCGACCCTGCCCTGCGCAACCGCTATCCGCACGAATTCTCCGGTGGCCAGCGCCAGCGCATTGCCATCGCCCGCGCCATGATCCTGCATCCGGCGCTGGTCGTGCTGGACGAGCCGACATCGGCGCTCGACCGCACCGTGCAGCAGAGCATCGTCGCCCTGCTCAAGGAGTTGCAGGCGGCCCACGGCCTCTCCTATCTCTTCATCAGCCACGATCTTGCCGTGGTCCGCGCCATGGCCGACGAGATTATGGTGATGAAGGACGGCAGGGTGGTCGAGCGCGGGCCGACCGAGGCGATCTTCGAAGCGCCGCAGCAGGACTATACCCAGCGCCTGATCGCGGCAGCGCTAAAGCACTGACACGAAAAACGCCGCCTCGCTGGAGCGAAGCGGCGCCCTATCAGTGTCCGGCCAGGGGAGGCCACCGACACCGGCTAGAGTGTTGTTCTCAGCATCTTCTTCACGCGAACCGGTACCCGCTTCGCTCGAAAATGCTCTGGCTATCAGTTCTCGACATAGCTGATCTTGCCGTCCGCGCCCTTCTTCCAGGTGTAGACGGTGTAGTCGAGATTGGTGCGGTCGCCCTTCTTGTCATAGGACATGTCGCCGAGCACGGTCTTGAACGTCATGCCCGAATGCATCGCGGCGGCGACCTTCTTCGGATCGAGCGATTTCGCCTGCTCGGCCGCCTGCTTCATGATCTGGACAGCGGCATAGGAGTAGAGTGTGTAGGCCTCGGGGTTGATGCCCTTCGCTTCGAAGCGCTTGACCACCTCGGCCGCTACGGGCCGCTTGCGCGGATCGGGCGGGAAGGTCATCAGCGTGCCTTCGGTGCCCGGCCCGCCGATCACGGCGTATTCGTCGGAGGTGATGCCGTCGGCGCCCATCACCGTCGTCGTCAGGCCCTGGTCGCGCATCTGGCGCACGATCAGGCCGAGCTCCGTGTGCAGGCCGCCCCAGTAGAGCAGGTCGGCCTTGGCGGCCTTGATCTTCGAGACCAGCGCCGAGAAGTCCTTCTCGCCGGTGTTGACGCCTTCGTAGAGCACTTCCTTGATGCCGGCGGCGTGCAGGCCCTTGCGGGTCTCGTCGGCGAGCCCCTGGCCATAGGTCGTTTTGTCGTGCACGACCACGATGACCTTGCCCTTGAAGTTCTTGGCGATATGGCCGGAGGCGACGACGCCCTGCTGGTCGTCGCGGCCGCAGGTGCGGAACACGTTCCACAGGCCGCGCTCGGTGATCTTCGGGTTGGTAGCCGACGGGCTGATCATCAGCATGCCGTTCTCGGCATAGACCTCGGATGCCGGCATCGTCACGCCGGAGTTGAAGTGGCCGACAACCCATTTGACGCCGTCGCCGACGAACTTGTTGGCCACCGAGACGCCCTGCTTGGGATCGCCGACGTCATCCCCGCTCGAAATCACGATCTGCTGGCCGAGGATGCCGCCGGCCGCATTGATGTCGGCCACGGCCTGCTCGGCCCCGTTCTTCAATTGCGCACCGAAGGCGGCGCTTGCGCCGGTCATCGGACCGGCGACGCCGAGCTTGATCTGCGCCAGCGCTGCGCCATGCGACATCGCGAATGCGCCTGCGGCGAGCATCGCGATCAGATTAATCCTCATATCCGTTCTCCTCCACGGTCCGAGCCGTGACCGGACGCTACGTCGCTTGCATTAACCTGTAAATGTGAGATAGCTGGTTACATGACGACTGATCGCACCGGCGGCCCCAGCCGCGCCAGCTCCTTGCCGCTCGTCGCAAGCGAGCTCGCCTTCGACTTCACCAACACCACCTCGGATCGCGGCGGGCCGAACGAGCTAGAGCATCTGCGCGAGGGGCGCGACGTCGTGCTCTGGGCGCGGCATGCCAAGGTGATCAGCGACGGCGACCGAGACGCCGCGCTCGCCGCGATCGCTGCGGACGAGTCTCTTGCCGCCCGCCTGCTCGCCGAGGCACTGGATCTGCGCGACACGATCTACCGGATCGGCGCCGCGCTCAGCCGCCGCCAGCCTCCAACGGAAGAAGACCGAACGCAGCTCGCCGCCATCCACGCGCATTGCCTCGCCTGCGCCAAGCTCTCGCCGTTCGGTGACGGCTTTGTCTGGCGCTGGGATTCGAGCCAGACGCTGAGCGAGGCGATCCGCGGGCCGATCGCACTGTCGGCTCTGACCGTGCTGACCCAGCAGAACCTCGCCCGCATCAAGCAATGCGAGGGCGACCATTGCGGCTGGCTGTTCTTCGACACCACCAAGAACCGGCTGCGGCGCTGGTGCGAGATGTCGGTCTGCGGCAACCGTGCCAAGGTCCGCGCCTTCCGCCAGCGCCATTTCGAGGCGAAGACGGTCAGCTAACGCCGCCCTGCACCCGACGCCGATCAGCAAGCCGGCGTGCCATCTCGCCTCACGCGCCCCGCTCGGCTAGGAAGGTCCGTCCTTCCCGCATGAGACCATTCCCATGAGCCGCACCGTCTACGTCAATGGCGCCTATCTTCCCGAGGAAGAGGCGACAATCTCGATCTTCGACCGTGGCTTCATCTTCGGCGACGGCATCTACGAGGTCTCGGCCGTGCTCGGCGGCAAGCTGGTCGATTGCGAGGCGCACCTCGCGCGGCTCGAACGCTCTGCCGGCGAGATCGGGCTCGAGCTGCCCTGCTCGCGAGCCGAGCTCATTGCCATCCATCGGGAGCTGATCGCCCGCAACAGCCTGGACGAAGGCAGCATCTATCTGCAGGTCTCGCGCGGCGCCGCCGATCGCGACTTTCCCTTCCCCCAGGGCGTCAAGTCGTCCCTGGTCCTGTTCACGCAGGCGCGCCAGTTCGCCAATACGCCGCTGGCGAAGACCGGCATCAAGGTCGTCAGCACGCCGGACCTGCGCTGGGCCCGCCGCGACATCAAGAGCGTCAATTTGCTCGCGCCGGTCCTGGCCAAGCAGTTCGCCGCCGAAAACGGCGCGCAGGAGGCCTGGATGGTCGAGGACGGCGTCGTCACCGAGGGTGCTTCGTCGACCGCCTGGATCGTCAAGGGCAAGACGCTGATCTCGCGCCCGCTCTCGCACAAGGTGCTGCCCGGCATCACCCGCACGGCCGTGCTCGCCTTCCTGGCGGAGAGCGGCTTCACCTTCGAAGAGCGCGAGTTCACGCTGGACGAAGCGCTCGATGCCGAGGAAGCCTTCATTACCTCGGCCACCAGCCTGGTCATGCCGGTGACGACGATCGACGGCCACAGCATCCACAACGGCGCGCCGGGGCCCGCAACGATCCGCCTGCGCGAGATCTATCTCGACCACGCCCGCAAGGGCGGCGTGCTGGGCTGAAAGGTCGTAATGGCGGCGCTCACAACGTCGCCAGTTGCTGCTCCAGACCGTCGATGCGCGCAATGGCAGAAGCGAGGCGCTCGCGCCAACGTGGTCCGCGCGCCAACGCATCGGTGTAAGCCTCCCGCAACTCGTCAGGCCGATCGCGGGCGAGAATGTCGATCAGCATGGCGGCCTGGCGGCGATCCTTCACCGCCTTGAGGCTGTCCGGGCCGCCCTGCCGGCGATCCGAGACGATCAGCTTGTGAATGGCGAAGCGCTCGGGGCGCGGAATCTGGACCAGAACGCCGCCACGATAGGTGACGGCGGCCTTGATCGGCTCGGCGATCAGATAATTGAGGTAGTGCAGGGACTGTGCGTGGACGCCGAGAGCCGGCAGTTGCCGCGGCTCCTCGCGCTCGGTGAAAGCGGGCGTGAGAAACTCGACCAGCGTTTCGCTACGGCTCTGCCTCCAGCGCCAGGCACGACGCTCGTCGAGCACCGGCGCAGGTGCGAACGAAAACCCCGCCAGCAGGCGCGGAAGCGCCTCCTCGACCGCGTCATCGAGTGCCAGCGACAGGCGCTCGAAGCTGGCAATGTCGATGTCATTGGTCTGCGCCGCCTGTTCGAGGCCGAAACGGACTCCGAGTTCGCCTTCATAGAGCCGAAAGGCAACCGTCCCGACCAATGTGCCCCCCAGGCGGAAGACGCCGGTCTTCGCCATTGCCGCAAGCAGGCTGCCTGTCCCGGCATCAACACCAAGAAACCCCTCGGCGCGTAGAATCCTGATCAGCCGGGTCCGATTGGCCTGCGCAGCAGCAATCTGCTCGCGAAGCGCTGGGACCTGCGCGAGGCGTAGCCGAAGCCCTTCACTGTCTTCACCAATATAGGATTTTTTCACCTCGGAGCCGATGCGATAACTGTCGTACCAGTAGACCCTTCCGTTCCGCTCCACGCGCGTCGGCGTCCCACGAATTGCCGACACCGCCTCGTCGAGCAGCGAGCGCAGCAGATCGTGATAGGCCGCATGGACCAGCGGAGAGTGATAGCCTACGGTCGTCATCCGTGTTCAACGAAATAGATTTTCGTTGAACAATAGCTCGTGTTCAACGAAATTTCAATTCGTTGAACAATGGGACAACCGCTCCCCCGCGACATAGGTCGACACTACATTTCGCTCGTCGCCGAGCGTGACCAGCACGAAGAGCTCCTCGGCGAGATCGCGCACCGTTTCCAGTCGGTGCGCCATAGCGCGCGTCGCGGCGGGATCGAGCACGACGACATCCGCCTCGCGACCCGGCTCGAACGAGCCGATCAGATGATCCAGCCCGAGTGCCGCGGCATTGCCGAGCGTGATGGCGTGCAGCGCGTCGAAGGCCGAGAGCGATTGGCCCTGCAGCTGAAGGATCTTGTAGGCCTCGGCCATGGTCCGAAGCATCGAATAGGAGGTGCCGCCGCCGATATCGGTGGCGACCGCGACCTTGACGCTCTCATGCCGCGCTCTCTGCCAATCGAACAGACCTGAGCCGAGAAAGAGATTCGAGGTCGGGCAGAACACCGCGACCGCGCCAGCTTCAGCGAAAGCCCGCCATTCGCGCTTGGTCATGTGGATGCAGTGGCCGAGCAGGCTCTTCTTCCCCAAGAGGCCGTAGTCCTCGTAGATGCCGGCATAGTCGGCGGCATCGGGATAGAGCTCCCTGGCGAAGGCGATCTCGGCCCGGTTCTCGTTGATATGGGTCTGGACGAAGCAGTCCGGGTGCTCCGCGACCAGCCTTTGCGACGCCGCCATCTGCTCCGGCGTCGAGGTCACGACGAAGCGCGGCGTGATCGCATAGAGCTGGCGGCCCTTGCCATGCCAGCGCGCTATCAGCTCCTTGCTGTCGGCATAGCCGCTCTCGGCCGTGTCGGTCAGCGCCGGCGGCGCGTTGCGGTCCATCATCACCTTGCCGGCGATCATGCGGGTGTTGCGCCGGTGCGATTCGGCGAAGAAGGCGTCGGCCGACTGCTTGTGCACCGAGCAGTAGACCGCAGCTGTGGTGGTGCCGCTCGCCAGCAATTCGTCGAGCAGGAAGGCAGAGAGCTTCTCGGCATGGCCCTGCTGGGCCAGCTTCTGCTCCTCGACGAAGGTGTATTTGTTCAGCCACTCCATGAGTTGCGCGCCATAGGAGGCGACAACTTGAGTCTGCGGCATATGGATATGGGCGTCGATGAAGCCCGGCATGATCAGATGCGGGCGATGATCGGTGATGGGAGCGCCAGCCGGCAGCGTCGGCAGCAGCTCGCTCGCCTCGCCAGCAGCCTTGATCAGGCCGCCTTCGATGACGAGCAGGCCGTCCTCGACATAGCGATGCGCGGCCTCGCCGATCGCGTGCGGATCGTCGACGAACCAGAGAAGCCGGCCGCGCAGGGCCGAGATCGCACCGTCTTTGCTCAAGGCTCGCCGCTCCGGCTCAAATCGCGATCATATCTGCACCAAATCAAAGCTTCCGGCCAAGCCGCGAACGTGCCTAATCTTGGGGCATGAATCCGATTTGCGAGCGGCAGCGCCGCCATGCACCGAACCGCCATGCGTGAGACCGTGCGCTTCCTGCTCGGCGATGAGCCGGTCGAGATTGCCGCCTGCGATCCGACCCGCACCGTGCTCGACTGGCTGAGACTCGACCGCCGCCGCACCGGCACCAAGGAAGGTTGCGCCGAGGGCGATTGCGGCGCCTGCACCATCGTCGTCGGCCGGCTCGATGGCGACCGGCTGCGCTACGAGGCGATCAACGCCTGCATCCGCTTCCTGCCGACCCTTGACGGATGCCATGTCCTGACCGTCGAGCACCTCAAAGGTGCGGACGGCGCGCTCCACCCGGTGCAGCAGGCGATGGTCGACTGCCATGGCGCGCAATGCGGCTTCTGCACGCCGGGCTTCGTGATGTCGCTGCTGGCGCTCTGGCTGAACGAGCGGTCACCGTCGGTGCAGCGGATCGAGGATGCGCTCGCAGGAAACCTCTGCCGCTGCACCGGCTACGAGCCGATCATCGCTGCCGCGCAGCGCATGGATAGTGCCGAGCGCGAGCAGGATCGTTTCGTCGCTGGGATGCCCGCTGTCATCGCCCGGCTGAAGGCGCTCGCGGATGACGAAACGATCTCGATCGGCGATGGTGAGCGCCATTTCTACGCCCCCGCCAATGTCGCGGCACTCGCCGAACTCGTCAGCGCCCATCCGCAGGCGACACTCGTCGCCGGAGCGACCGATGTCGGCCTGTGGGTCACCAAGGGCATGCGCCGGCTCGATCCGGTGATCTATCTCGGCCGCATCGACGAACTGCGCGCGATCTCCAACGAAGGCGACCATCTGCGCTTCGGTGCGATGGCGAACCAGATCGCGGTGCGCAAGACGCTGGCGACTATCTCGCCGCAGCTCGACGAGATGCTGCGCCGCTTCGGTGGCGAGCAGGTGCGCAATGCCGGCACGATCGGCGGCAACATCGCCAACGGCTCGCCGATCGGCGACCTGCCGCCGGCCCTGATCGCCCTCGGCGCGACCTTGGTGCTGCGCAAAGACAGCGAGCGCCGAGAACTCCCGCTCGAAGCCTTCTTCCTCGACTATCGCAAGCAGGACCGGCAGCCGGGCGAGTTCGTCGAGGCCGTGCTGGTGCCGAAATTGCCGGCGGGCGCGTTTTTTCACATCTCCAAGATCTCGAAGCGCTTCGACGAGGATATCTCAGCCGTTTGCGGCGCCTTCTATCTCGAGCTCGATGACACCGGCCGCACCAGCACGGCGCGGCTCGCCTATGGCGGCATGGCCGGCATCCCGAAGCGAGCGAAAATCGCTGAGGCCGCGCTGCTCGGCCGTTCCTGGGACGAGACCGCAGTCACCGCTGCAATCGCCGCGCTGGCTGAGGATTTCACGCCGCTGACCGACATGCGAGCCTCGGCCGCCTACCGGCTGAAGGTCGCCGGCAACCTGCTGCGACGCTTCCTGATCGAGACGACGGCGCCCGAGACATCGACCCGCGTCGCCGGCCTGCTGGCGGAGGCTGCCCATGGCTGACGCGCGCAAGCGGCTCGACGCCATGGCGACACGGCCGATCGTCGGCTCGCCGCTGAAGCATGATTCCGCCGATAAGCATGTCGCCGGCGAGGCCCTCTATATAGACGACATCGCCGAGCCCGCCGGCCTCGCCCATGCCTGCCTCGGCCTCTCGACCATTGCCCATGGCAAGCTGCTCACGCTCGACCTGTCGGCCGTTGAGGATGCTCCCGGCGTACTCGCGGTCCTGACCGCCAACGACATCCCCGGCGAGAACGACATCTCCTCGACGCACAAGCATGACGAACCTGTCTTCGCGACGAGCGACATCCTGCATCACGGCCAGCCGCTCTTTGCGGTCATTGCCGAGACGCGCGAGCAGGCCCGCCATGCCGCGCTGATGGCGAAGGCTGCTTACGACGAAGCGCCTCCCCTGCTCGACGTCGCCGCCGCCCGTGCTGCCGGCTCCGAACTCGTCACCGAGCCGCTCAAGCTCGAACGCGGCGATGTCGCTTCTGCCCTCGCCGCCAGCCCACGCCGGCTGAAGGGCTCGATGGCGATCGGCGGGCAGGACCATTTCTACCTGGAAAGCCAGATCTCGCTCGCGATCCCCGGCGAGGACCAGGACATGCTGGTACTGTGCTCGACGCAGCATCCGAGCGAGGTCCAGCACATGGTCGCCCAGGTGCTCGGCGTCGGCGCGCACGCGGTCACCATCGAGGTCCGGCGCATGGGCGGCGGCTTCGGCGGCAAGGAGACGCAGGCCAATCTCTTCGCCTGCGTCGCGGCGCTCGCCGCCCGCAAGCTGAAGCGGCCGGTGAAGCTCAGGCCAGACCGCGACGACGACATGGTCATCACCGGCAAGCGCCATGACTTCGTCGTCGATTACGAGGTCGGCTTCGACGATGACGGCCGCATCCATGCGGTCGATGCGGTCTATGCCGCGCGCTGCGGCTGGAACGCCGACCTGTCCGGCCCGGTGACGGACCGGGCGCTGTTCCACATGGACAACTGCTATTTCTATCCGGCGGTGCGGGCCCGTTCCGAGCCCCTGCGCACGAACACGGTCTCTAACACCGCCTTCCGCGGCTTCGGCGGGCCGCAGGGCATGGTCGGGGCCGAGCGCTTCATCGAGGAAGTCGCCTTCGCCACCGGGCTCGATCCGCTGGAGGTGAGGAAGCGCAACCTTTATGGCGGCGAAGGCCGCGAGATCACGCCCTATCACCAGCAGATCGAGGACATGATCGCCGCCGAGGTGATCGACGACCTCGAACATTCCTGCGACTACCGCGCCCGCCAGGAGGCGATCCGCGCCTTCAACCGGACGAGCCCGGTGATCAAGCGCGGCATCGCGCTGACCCCGGTCAAGTTCGGGATCTCCTTCACCGCGACCTGGTACAATCAGGCCGGCGCGTTGGTGCATGTCTATACCGACGGCACGGTGGCGCTGAACCATGGCGGCACCGAGATGGGCCAGGGGCTCTACCAGAAGGTGGCGCAGGTGGTGGCGCAGGCCTTCGGCATCGGGCTGGCGCAGATCAAGATCACCGCGACGACCACCGGCAAGGTTCCGAACACCTCGGCAACGGCCGCCTCCTCAGGCTCGGATCTCAACGGCATGGCGGCGCTCGACGCCTGCGAGACGATCAAGCAGCGGCTCATCGCCTTCGCCTGTGAGCACTGGCAGGAAAAGCCCGAGGCGATCGCCTTCCTGCCCGGCCGGGTGCAGGTCGGTGCGCGCGAGATCGCTTTCGTCGAGCTGGTCAAGGCGGCCTACATGGCCCGCGTCCAGCTCTCGGCCACGGGCTTCTACGCAACGCCAAAAATCCATTGGGACCGCAAAGCTGGGCGCGGCCACCCGTTCTACTACTTCGCCTATGGCGCGGCCGCCGCCGAGGTCGCGATCGACACGCTGACCGGCGAGTACAAGGTCCAACGCGTCGACATCCTGCACGACTGCGGCAATTCGCTGAACCCGGCGATCGACAAGGGCCAGATCGAGGGCGGCTTCGTCCAGGGCATGGGCTGGCTGACCACCGAGGAGCTGGTCTGGGACGAGAAGGGGCGGCTCAGGACGCACGCGCCTTCGACCTACAAGATCCCGGTCGCCTCCGACCGGCCGCGCATCTTCAACGTCGCGCTCTTGGAGAAGGCGCCCAATCGCGAGCACACCATCCATCGCTCCAAGGCGGTGGGCGAGCCGCCGCTGATGCTGGCGATCAGCGTGCTGCACGCGCTTTCCGACGCGGTGGCCAGCGTCGGCGACCATCGTTTCTGTCCGCAGCTCGATGCGCCGGCGACGCCGGAGCGCGTGCTCGACGCGGTCGACAGGGTAAGGGCGCAGGCGGAGGTGGTACGATGACCCCCGCCAACTTCCTCGCCGCTAGCCTCACCGAAGGCGCCGTCATCGTCCGCATCACGGAGGCCCAGGGCTCGACGCCGCGCGAGGCCGGCGCGACGATGATCGTCAGCGCCCATGGCAGCGCCGGCACCATCGGCGGCGGCCAACTCGAATTCCACTGTATCGACCTCGCCCGCATCATGCTCGACAGCGGCGGCCCGCAGCAGTTGATCGACATACCGCTCGGCCCGCAAATGGGCCAATGCTGCGGCGGGCGCGTGCGGGTGGCAATGGAGCCCGCCACCGCCGCACATCTTGAAACGCTCAGGCAGGACGAGGCGAAAGCCGCGGCCGAGCGACCGCAGGTGCTGATCTTCGGTGCCGGCCATACGGGCACGGCGCTGGCGCGCAGCCTTGCCTTGCTGCCGGTCGCAGCAACCCTGATCGATGACCGACTCGGCCAGTTCGACGAGGTGCCCGAGACCGTCGCCTACGTGCAGCTCGACGATCCCGAGACCGCGCTGGCCGCTGCGCGGCCGGGCTCCGCCTTCGTCGTCCTGACGCATAGCCATGCGCTCGATTATCGCCTGGCCGAGGCGGCGCTGCTGCGCGGCGATGCTCTTTACGTCGGCATGATCGGATCGGCGACGAAGCGCGCCCGCTTCGAGGCGAGCTTCCGCCGCCGCTACCCCGGCAGCAAGGCGCTGGCCGGGCTCACCTGCCCGATCGGCGGATCGGATGTGCATGACAAGCGTCCGGAGGTGATCGCCGCCTTGACGAGTGCCGAGCTGGTGCGTTGCTTGCTTGGCGAGACAGCCACGAGACGCGCGAGGACACGGAACCGCCATGACGCAGCCGCCTGACCAGACGGCACCTTCGCGCCTGGCGCTCGCCCATGTCTCGAAGAGCTTTCCGGGCGTGAAGGCCAATCAGGACATCAGCCTCAGCGTCCGTCCCGGCGAGATCCATGCCCTGCTCGGCGAGAACGGCGCCGGCAAATCGACCCTCGTCAAGATCATCTATGGCGTGCAGCGCGCCGACGAAGGGCAGATCAGCTTCGACGACCGCCCGGTCGAGATCGCCTCGCCCAAGGCGGCGCGCAAGCTCGGCATCGGCATGGTCTTCCAGCATTTCTCGCTGTTCGATGGCATGACCGTGCTGGAGAACATCGCACTCGGGCTCGACGAGACCGTCCCGGCCGAGGAGCTGAAGGCGCGGATCAAGGCGATCCTCGACAGCTATTCTTTGCCGCTCGACCCGGACCGCGAGGTGCATACGCTCTCGGTCGGCGAGCGCCAGCGCATCGAGATCGTGCGCTGCCTGCTGCAGAAGCCGAAGCTGCTGATCATGGACGAGCCGACCTCGGTGCTGACGCCGCAGGAGGTCGAGCGCCTGTTCGAGACGCTGCGCCAGATCGCCAGCGAAGGCTGCTCGATCCTCTACATCAGCCACAAGCTGCACGAGATCAAAGCGCTGTGCGAGACCGCCACCATCCTGCGCGGCGGCAAGGTCGTCGCGACCTGCGATCCGCGTGTGGAAACGACGCGACGCATGGCCGAGCTGATGATCGGCGCGGAGCTGAAGAGCATCGAGCGGCCGGCTGGTGACGGCAAGGCCGGCGCGGCCCGGCTTTCGGTCGAGAAGCTCGACATGCCGGGCGAGCCGCCTTTCGGCACAAGCCTGAAGGCCATCTCCTTCTCCGCCCAGGCCGGCGAGATCCTCGGCATCGCCGGCGTCGCCGGCAATGGCCAAGCCGAATTGCTGATGGCGCTTTCGGGCGAGCATCTCGCCTCCCGCAATGAGGCGATCCGGCTCGACGGCCAGCCGATCGGCCTGGCCGATGCCGGCGCCCGCCGCGCCGCCGGCCTCGCCTGCGTGCCCGAGGAGCGCAACGGCCACGCCGCCGTGCCCGAGTTCTCGCTCGCCGAGAACGTCGTGCTGACTGCGCGCCATCGGTTGCCCCTCGCGCCATCGGGCGTGATCCGGCAAGGGCCGGTCGAGGCTTATGCGAAGGATGTCATCGCCCGCTTCGACGTGCGTACCACAGGTCCAGCGGCACTGGCCGGCTCACTTTCCGGCGGCAATCTCCAAAAATTCATCATGGGCCGCGAGATCGGGCAGCGCCCCGACGTGCTTGTGGTGGCGCAGCCGACCTGGGGCGTCGATGCCGGCGCCGCCGCCGCGATCCGGCAGGCACTGGTCGACCTCGCCGCGCAGGGCTCGGCCATCGTGGTGATCTCGCAGGATCTCGACGAGTTGCTCGAGCTCTCCGACCGGCTCTGTGTGATCAACGAAGGGCGACTGTCGCAGGCGCGGCCGGTCGCGGGCCTGAAGCTCGAAGAGATCGGCCTGCTCATGGGCGGCGTTCATGGCGAAAGCCATCAGGTGGAGCCGGCGCATGCTTGAATGGCGGCGCCGGCGCGAGCCCAGCAAGGCGATGCTGTATCTCAGCCCGCTGATCGCGATCGGGCTCACCATGCTGACCGGCATGCTGGTCTTCGGCGCGATCGGCTATGACGGCCTGCGCGCGGTCACTGCGATCTTCATCACACCCCTGATCGAGCCGCAGCGCTGGGCCGATCTCGGCGTCAAGGCGGCGCCGCTCATCATGATCGCGCTCGGCCTCGCCATCGGCTTTCGCGCCAATGTCTGGAACATCGGCGCCGAGGGGCAGTACGTCATGGGTGCGATCGCCGGCACCGGCGTTGCGCTCCTGACCCATGACATGACTGGCTGGTGGATCCTGCCGGCGATGGCGCTCGCCGGCGTCCTGGGCGGCGCGGCCTATGCGGCGCTCCCCGCCCTGCTCAAGGTGCGCCTCCAGGTCAGCGAAATCCTGACCAGCCTGATGCTGACCTATGTCGCGGTGCAGTTCCTGTATTACCTCGTGCGCGGCCCGTGGAAGGACCCGGACGGCTTCAATTTCCCGCAGACCAGGATGTTCAGCGCCAGCCAGACGCTGCCGGCGGTCGCGGAAGGCTCGCTCGTGCATTTCGGCGTGCCGCTGGCGATCCTGCTCGCGCTGATCGCCTGGTTCGTGATGAGCAAGACCGTCGCCGGCTATGCGGTGCGCGTCGTCGGCCGCGCGCCGGCCGCCGCCCGCCATGGCGGCTTCGATGCCGACCGCGTCACCTGGGCGGCGCTGCTGGCTGGCGGAGGCCTCGCAGGTTTGGCGGGCTTGTTCGAGGCCGCCGGTCCGTTCGGCCAGCTCACGCCGCAGTTCCCGGTCGGCTACGGCTTCACCGCGATCATCGTCGCCTTTCTCGGCCGTCTCTCGCCTCCCGGCATTGTCTTCGGCGCGCTGGTGCTGGCGGTGACCTATGTCGGCGGCGAGATCGCCCAGAGCACGGTACGCCTGCCCTCGGCCGCAACCGGCATGTTCCAGGCGTTGCTGCTGTTCTTCCTGCTCGCAACCGACGTGCTGGTGCGCTACCGGCTCGCCTGGAAGGCGCGGCCGGCGAGGAGCGCGCCATGACCGCCGCCATCCTCGTCTCGATCTTCATGACGCTCGCTGCTGCGGCGACGCCGATCCTGCTCGCGGCCTTGGGCGAACTCGTCACCGAGAAGGCCGGCGTCCTCAATCTCGGCGTCGAGGGCATGATGCTATGCGGCGCCGTTGCGGGATTCGCGGTCGCCTATTCCACCGGCAGCGTTCCGCTCGGCTTGCTGGCGGCGACGCTGGCGGGCGTCGCCGCGGCGATGATCTTCGCGCTACTGACCCTCGGGCTCGGCTCCAACCAGGTCGCGACCGGCCTCGCGCTGACGATCTTCGGCATCGGCGCATCCTCGCTGATCGGCGCCGGTTTCGTCGGGCGCACGATCACGCGGCTCGGGCCGCTCTTCCCGGCCGACTACGCCGCCCATCCCTGGCTGCGGCTCGCCTTCGGCCATGACGCCATCGTCTACCTCTCGCTCGCGCTCGTCCTCGCCGTCAGCCTGTTCCTGCGCCGGACCAAGGCCGGGCTGATCCTGCGGGCCGTCGGCGAGAATGCCGATTCCGCCCATGCCATCGGCTATCGCGTGCTGGCGATCCGCACCGCCGCGACCGGCTTCGGCGGGGCGCTGGCCGGGCTCGGCGGCGCCTACTTCTCGCTGGCGCTGACACCGATGTGGGCCGACCGGCTGACCGCCGGCCGTGGCTGGATCGCGCTCGCCCTTGTCGTTTTCGCCGCTTGGAAACCGGGCCGGCTGCTGATCGGCGCCTATCTTTTCGGCGCGGTCGCGACCTTCGAATTGCAGGCCAAGGCGGCCGGCTGGAGCTTCGTCGCGCCGGAGGTCCTGGCGATGACCCCCTACCTTGCGACGATTGTGGTTCTGACCATGATGTCGCTAGGACGGAGAACCGGCGGACGCGACGCGCCCGCCTGCCTCGGCAAGCCTTTCCCGGCGCCCTGATCGCGCCGCAACCGACAACGGGGAGCACCATCATGTCGACCATCATCACCCGCCGCACCCTTCTCGCCGGCACCGCCGCCAGCGCGGCCCTGCCGCTGGTCGGCGCACGCGCCCAGGCGCCGTTCGGCGTCGGCTTCGTCTATGTCGGCCCGGTCGGCGATCATGGCTGGACCTGGACCCACGACCAGGGCCGCAAGGCGGTCGAGGCCACCTATGGCAACAAGGTCAAGACCAGCTTCATCGAGAACGTCGCCGAAGGCCCGGATGCGGCGCGCGCCATCCGCCAGCTCGCCCAGGCCGGCGACCAGCTGATCTTCACGACCTCCTTCGGTTTCATGAATCCGACCATCCAGGTCGCCAAGCAGTTCCCGAAAATCAAGTTCGAGCATGCCACCGGCTATCAGCGCGCCGAGAACGTCGCGACCTACAATGCCCGATTCTACGAGGGCCGCGCCGTGATCGGCACCATCGCCGGGCATATGTCGAAGTCCGGGCAGGCCGGCTACATCGCCTCCTTCCCGATCCCCGAGGTGGTGATGGGCATCAACGCCTTCCATCTCGCGGCCAAGAAGGTGAACCCCAACTTCAAGACCAAGGTGATCTGGGCCTCGACCTGGTACGACCCGGCCAAGGAAGCCGATGCCGCCAAGGCGCTGATCGACCAAGGCTGCGACGTGATCACCCAGCACACCGACTCGGCAGCGGCCCTGCAGGCGGCCGAGCAGCGCGGCGTCTTCGCCTTCGGCCAGGCCTCGGACATGAAGGCCTTCGCTCCCAAGGCCCATCTCTCGGCGATCGTCGACGACTGGTCGGGGTATTACGTCAAGCGCGTCAAGGAAGCGATGGACGGGACCTGGAAGAGCGGCGACGTCTGGGGCGGCATCAAGGACGGCATGGTCAAGCTCGCGCCCTATAACGACGCGGTCACGCCGGCCGCCCGTGCCGCCGCGGACGAGGTCCAGAAGGGCATCGTCGCCGGCACGCTCCACCCCTTCACCGGCGAGCTCAAGGACCAGAAGGGCACGCTGCGCCTCAAGGCCGGCGAAACCGCCAGCGACGAGATCCTCTCGAAGATGGACTGGTACGTCGACGGCGTGCAGGCGTAACCACGACGTCATTGCGGGGCAGGCCGACAGGCCTGAACCCGGAACCCATGAACACTGCGGTGTCTGAAAAGGTCGGAAAGCGCCGCATCTCTCGATGCACGTCGTGTTCGTGGGTTCCGGGCTCGCCGCTTCGCGGCGCCCCGGAAAGACGAAGCGGCTCGCGAACAAAAATTACCCGCAGGACCCCCCTTGCAGATATTTTAAGCTTGAAACAATATGGCTGCCGACACCACCGGACAGGGATGGGGAACCCCGCCGGCGGTCGCATCTGCCACGTCCCGGGAGGACATCGGACATGACGCTCAAATTCACTCTGTCGCTTAGCGCCGGCGTGCTCGCGCTCGGGCTTTCCGCTGCCCAAGCGCAGGAGCCCTTGAAGATCGGCGTGGTCAGCGTGCTGACCGGCCCTGCGGCCGCGCTCGGCCAGCAGGTCCGCGACGGCTTCCAGCTCGCGGTCGACCAGAACGGCGGCAAGCTCGGCGGCGTGCCGGTGCAGATCACCGTGATCGACGACGAGCTCAAACCCGACGTCGCGGTCGGCAAGGTCCGCAGCTTCGTCGAGGGCGGCAAGGTCGACTTCGTCGTCGGCCCGGTGTTCTCGAACATTCTCGGCGCGATCGCCAAGCCGGTGCTGGATTCCGGCGCGATCCTGATCAGCCCGAATGCAGGCCCCTCGACCATGGCCGGCAAGGCCTGCCACCAGAACTTCTTCGTGACCTCGTACCAGAACGACCAGGTCCACGAGGTGCTCGGCAAATACGCGCAGGACCAAAACTATAAGAAGGCCTACATCATCGCGCCGAACTACCAGGCGGGTAAGGACTCGCTCGCCGGCTTCAAGCGCTACTTCAAGGGCGAGATCCTCGACGAGATCTATGTTCCGTTGACCTCGCTCGACTTCTCGGCCGAGCTCGCCAAGATCGCCTCGGCCAAGCCCGACGTGGTCTTCGCCTTCCTGCCCGGCGGCCTCGGCGTCAACTTCGTCAAGCAGTGGTCGCAGGCCGGCCTCACCGGCAAGGTGCCGTTCCTTTCCGCCTTCACAGTCGACGAATCCACCCTCCCGGCGCAGCAGGACGCCGCCGTCGGCATGTTCGGCGGCATGACCTGGGCGCCCAACATGGACAACCCGCAGACGAAGAAGTTCGTCGCGGCCTATGAAGCGGCCTACAAGATCGTGCCCGGTTCCTATGCCCAGCAGGCCTTCGATGCGGCGCAACTGATCGACTCGGCGGTCAAGGCCGCCGGCGGCACCGCCGACAAGGACAAGCTGCGCGCCGCGATCAAGAAGGCCGACTTCACCTCGCTGCGCGGCAAGTTCAAGTTCAACACCAATGGCTATCCGATCCAGGACTTCTACCTGGTCAAGGTCGCCAAGCGGGCGGACGGCAAGTTCCAGACCGAGATCGCCCAGAAGGTGTTCGAGGACTATGCCGACCCGCATGCGAAGGATTGCGCGCTGAAGTGACGCGAAGCGTCATCCTCGGGCGAAGCACAGCTTCGACCCGAGGATCTCCTTCCACGAGATGCTCGGGTCAAGCCCGAGCATGACGGGATAGCTTTGCCATGACCACCGGCCTCCTCATTGTCCAGATCCTGAACGGGCTGCAGTTCGGCATCCTGCTGTTCCTGGTGGCGGCAGGGCTGACCCTGGTCTTCGGCGTGATGGACTTCATCAACCTGGCGCATAGCGTGCAGTACATGCTCGGCGCCTATCTCGCCGTGACCTTCGTCGCGCTGACCGGCTCCTTCGTGCTCGGCCTCGTGCTGGCATTGGCGGCGGCGCTGGTCTTTGGCCTCGCGCTCGAATTCCTGGTCTTCCGCCATCTCTACGAGCGCGACCATCTCGACCAGGTGCTGGCGACCTTCGGGCTGATCCTGCTGCTCAACCAGAGCGTCAAGATGATCTGGGGCGCTGCTCCCCTCTCCGTTCCGCTGCCTGAGTTCCTCACCGGCAATGTCGCGCTGATGGACGGCATCCTCTACCCGACCTACCGCTTCGCGCTGATCGGCTCGGGCCTGGCGGTCGGCGCCCTGCTCTGGTTCATCGTCGAGAAGACCCGCACCGGCATGCTGCTGCGGGCCGGCGCCTCGAACGCCCCGATGGTCTCTGCCCTCGGCGTCGATATCCGCAAGCTGTTCATGATCGTCTTCGCCTTCGGCACCATGCTGGCGGGCTTCGCCGGGGCGATGGCGGCGCCGATCCTCTCGGTCGAGCCCGGCATGGGCGACACTGTCCTCATCCTCGCCTTCGTCGTCATCGTCATCGGCGGGATCGGCTCGATCCGCGGCGCCTTCGTCGCGGCGCTGATCGTCGGCCTGGTCGACACGCTCGGCCGCTCCTTCATGAACGACCTGCTGCGGCTGTTCATGAGCGCGCCGTCGGCGCGGGCGACCGGCGCCGCGCTGTCCTCGATGCTGATCTACCTCCTGATGGCGGTGGTGCTGTTCGTGCGGCCGGAAGGCCTGCTGCCGGCGCGAGGCCGGACATGAGCTCGGCGACGACGACGGCCGAGGTCACCAGCGTCGCGCTGCCGCGCGAGCGCGCCAAGGTGCTGCTGCCGGCCATATTGTTCCTGCTGCTGGCGCTGGCGCCGCTCGCCGTCTCGCTCGGCATGCCGGCCGGCTGGCTCGCCTTGCTGACGCGGGCGCTGATCTTCGCCATCGCCGCGCTCTCGCTCGACCTCATCCTCGGCGTCGGCGGCCTCGTCTCCTTCGGCCATGCCGCCTTCCTCGGCATCGGCGCCTATGTCACCGGCATCATGATCACGGAAGGCCGCAGCGAGGCGCTCGTGATCCTGCCGGTGATCCTAGGCGTCTGTGCCCTGTTCGGCGCGATCACCGGCGCGAGCTGCCTGCGCACGCGCGGCGTCGCCTTCATCATGATCACGCTCGCCTTCGGCCAGATGGTCTATTTCCTGGCGCAGGCGCTCTCGGCCTATGGCGGCGATGACGGGCTGACGCTCTACGAGAAGAGCACCGTCCTCGGCTTCAGCCCGTTCGCGAACCGGACTTCATTTTACTATAGCGTGCTGATCGCGCTCGCCGGCGCCTATCTCCTGGTGCGCGGCCTCGTCGCCTCCCGCTTCGGCCGGGTGCTGAGGGCGGCGCGCGAAAACCCGACCCGCGTCAGCGTCACCGGCTTCGATGTCAACAAGGTGCGCCTCGTCGCCTATGTGATCAGCGGCATGCTGGCGGGCCTTTCCGGCTTCTTCCTCGCCAACCACACCGAGTTCGTCAGCCCGGCCTTCATGTCCTGGCAGCGTTCGGGCGAACTGATCTTCGTGGCGGTGCTCGGCGGCGTCGGCTCGCTGCACGGCGCGATCATCGGCGCGATCGCCTATCTGATCGCCGAGGATGCGCTGTCGCATGTGACCGAGCATTGGCGCGCCATCTTCGGGCCGATGATCATTCTCTTCGTGCTGTTCACCCGCGGAGGCATCGTCGGGATGCTGCGCAAGCTGGGTCCCCGTCATGGCTGACCCGGTCCTCGTCCTCGATGGTGTCCGGAAATCCTTCGGCGCGCTGAAGGTCACCGACGGCGTCAGCCTCGCCGTCGCGCCCGGAGAGCTGCATGCGCTGATCGGCCCGAACGGCGCCGGCAAGACCACGCTGGTCCACCAGATCTCCGGTATGCTCAGGCCAGACGACGGCACGATCCGCTTCCGCGGCGAGGACGTCACCGCCTTCAATGCCGAGAAACGCGCCCGCCATGGCCTGGCGCGGACCTTCCAGATCACCTCGACCATCGCCTCGCTCTCGGCGCTGGAGAATGTCGCGCTCGGCGTGCAGGCCAAGGCGAGCCATCCGCTTTCCTTCTTCCGCAACGCCGCCAGCGACGAGCGCCTGAACCGCCCTGCCCGCGCCGCCCTCGACGCGGTCGGCCTGTCGGACCGTGCTCACGTCCCGGCCGGCAGCTTGTCGCATGGCGAGAAACGGGCGCTGGAGATTGCCATGGCGCTGGCACTCGAGCCGGCGGCGATCCTGCTCGACGAGCCGCTCGCCGGCGTCGGCAAGGAAGAAGGCGAGCGCCTGATCGCCCTGCTCAAGAGCCTGAAAGGGCGCTACGCCATGCTGCTGGTCGAGCACGACATGGAGGCGGTGTTCGCGCTCGCCGACACGGTGACCGTCCTGGTCTATGGCCGCGTCATCGCCTCGGGCGATCCGGTCACCGTCAGGGCCGATCCGGCCGTGCGTGAAGCCTATCTCGGCGAGGAGGGCTGATGACCGACGACGTCACCCCTTGTCATTCCGGGGCTTCGCGCAGCGAAGAACCCGGAACCCACGACCGGGTGAGACCATGACGACCATGAACGATCGCGCTCGCCCGGTCATGGGTTCCGGGTTCGCTGCGCGCCCCGGAATGACAGAGAACGAGCCCGCACCATGCTGACGGTCGAAAATCTCGATGCCGGCTATGGCGAGGCGCAGATCCTGTTCAGCGTCGATCTTGCTGTTGGAGCCGGCGAGGTCGTGACCCTGCTCGGCCGCAACGGCATGGGCAAGACCACGACGGTGCGCGCCATCATGGGGCTGGTCCGGCCCCGCGCCGGCCGCGTCAGCTTCGGCGGCGTCGACCTCACCGGCAGCGCGCCGTTCCGGCTGGCGCAAGCCGGCATCGGCCTCGTCCCCGAAGGGCGGCAGGTCTTCCCGACGCTTTCGGTCGAGGAGAACCTGATCGCCACCGCCGCCAGCCGCTTCGGGCGCGCACGCTGGACGCTGGAGCGCGTCTACGCCTTCATGCCGCGGCTCAGGGAGCGCAAGGCCAATCGCGGCAACCAGCTCTCCGGCGGCGAGCAGCAGATGCTGGCGATCGGCCGGGCGCTGATGACCAATCCCAAGCTCGTCATCCTCGACGAGGCGACCGAGGGGCTCGCGCCGATCATCCGGCAGGAGATCTGGTCCTGCCTCGCCGCGCTGAAGGCCGAGGGCGAGTCGATCCTGGTGATCGACAAGAATGTCGACGCGCTCGCCAAGATCGCCGACCGGCATATCGTGCTGGAGAAGGGCCGCGTCGCCTGGCGCGGCAGCAGCGACGATCTGCGCAGCGACAGCGCAGTCAAGGACCGCTTCCTGCATCTGTAGCGCGAGCTGGAGAGGGAGACAGGTAAATGGGCTATCGCGTCGCCGCCGGTGGAACGAGCCATCTCTTCGCCGATCTCCGCGAGCTGATGGCGAAGGCCACGCCGCTGCGCTCGGGCGACCAGCTGGCCGGGCTCGCCGCCGGCAGCATGCAGGAGATGATGGCGGCGCGGATCGCGCTGGCGGACCTGCCGCTGCGCACCTTCCTTCACGAAGCGCTGATCCCCTACGAGGAGGACGAGGTCACGCGCCTCATCCTCGACACGCATGACGCGGCCGCCTTCGCGCCGATCGCCTCGCTCAAGGTCGGCGAATTCCGCGACTGGCTCTGTTCCGATGCGGCGACGAGCGAGGTGCTGGCCAAGCTCGCTCCAGGCATCACACCGGAGATGGCGGCGGCGGTGTCGAAGCTGATGCGCAACCAGGACCTGATCCTGGTCGCGCGCAAATGCCGGGTCGTCAGCCGTTTCCGCAATACGCTCGGCCTGCCCGGGCGGCTCGCGGTCCGCCTCCAGCCCAATCACCCGACCGACGACGCCGCCGGCATCCTCGCCTCGACCATCGACGGGCTGAGCTATGGCTGCGGCGATGCGGTGATCGGCATCAACCCGGCCTCGGACAGCCTCGGCCGGATCGGCGAACTCCTGCGCCTGCTCGACGAGTTGATCGCGCGCTTCGACATCCCGACGCAGGGCTGCGTGCTGACGCATGTCACCAGCGCAATCGCCCTGATCGGGCAAGGCGCGCCGGTCGATCTCGTCTTCCAGTCCGTCGCGGGAACGCAGGCCGCCAACACCTCCTTCGGCGTCGACCTTTCCGTCCTGCGGGAAGGCCTGGAGGCGGGCCGCTCGCAGAAGCGCGGGACGGTCGGCGACAATGTCATGTATTTCGAGACGGGCCAGGGGTCCGCCCTGTCGGCCAACGCCCATCACGGTGTCGACCAGCAGACGCTGGAAGCGCGCGCCTATGCCGTCTGCCGGGCTTACGAGCCGCTGCTGGTCAACACCGTCGTCGGCTTCATCGGGCCGGAATATCTCTATGACGGCAAGCAGATCATCCGGGCCGGGCTGGAGGACCATTTCTGCGGCAAGCTGCTCGGCGTGCCGATGGGTTGCGACATCTGCTACACCAATCATGCCGAGGCCGATCAAGACGACATGGACACGCTGCTGACCCTGCTGGGCACGGCCGGCGTCAATTTCATCATGGGCGTTCCCGGCGCCGACGATGTGATGCTGAACTACCAATCGACCTCCTTCCACGACCAGCTCTACATCCGCGAGGTTCTCGGCCTGAAGCGCGCGCCGGAATTCGAGGCCTGGCTGCAGCGCATGGACATCACGGATGCGACCGGGCGCCTGAGCGCGACGCAGGGCGGACAGGCCCTTCTGGTGGCGATACCGGGCAGGGCAGCGTGAGCGAGGAGCCAAAACCGGGAGCGCGGCCGTTGGCCGAGCTGACGCGGCTCACGCCGGCGCGCATCGCGCTCGGCCGGTCCGGCGCCTCCTTGCCGACACGCGAACTGCTTCGCTTCGGCATGGCCCATGCCCAGGCCCGCGACGCGGTGCATGCGCCTTTCGATGCCGAGGGTGTGGCCGGCCGGCTTACGCAGCTCGGCCTGGAGGTGATCCAAGTCCGCAGCGCTGTGGACTTGCGTGAGGAGTATCTGCGCCGGCCCGATCTCGGGCGGACGCTCGCGCCCGGGAGCCGCGAGGCGTTGACGGCACGGCGCGGCGACTTCGACCTCGCGATCATCGTCGCGGACGGGCTCTCCTCGACCGCGGTTCACCAGAATGCCGTTCCTCTCGTCGCAGCACTGTTGCCAATGCTGGCACGGCAGGGCTTGGAGCTTGCTCCGCTCGTCGTCGCGCGCGAAGCGCGGGTCGCTCTCGGCGACAAGATCGGCGAGGCGCTGGGCGCGCGTGCGGTCGCCGTGCTGATCGGCGAGCGGCCCGGCCTGTCCTCGCCGGATTCGCTCGGCGCCTATCTCACCTTCGGGCCACGAGCGGGCCTGACCGACGCCAACCGCAACTGCATCTCGAATATCCGGCCAGAAGGCCTCGCCTATGAGCAGGCAGCCTTCAAGCTGTCCTGGCTGATCGCGGAGGCTTTCCGCCGTTCGCTGACCGGAGTCGGCCTCAAGGACGAGAGCGACTTCGCCCTGGAGGCGGGCACGGCCGGCAAATCCGCGATTGCCGACTCAGGCCCAGGCGCAGAACCGCCCCCCATTTCCCCTGACATGACTCGAGAAGGAGACCGATGATGAAGCCTCTGACCGCCGGCGTGACCAAGGCCAATGAAGGGATCGACGCGATCTCCTGGAACATCCTCGGCCAGACCTATGTGCCGAAGATGCTGAGCGAGGACAGCTTTTCCTGGCACGCCACCTTCCCGCCCGGCACCTTCGTGCCGCCGCACATCCATCCGACGCAGGACGAGTTCATCTACATGCTCGAAGGCCGTCTCGACCTCGTGCTCGACGGCCAGGAATCGCATGCTTTGCCCGGCGACCTGATCAAGCTGCCGCGCAACATCCCGCACGGCCTGTTCAACAAGAGCGACGCCCCGGTGAAGTGCCTGTTCTGGGTCGCGCCCACGGGGCGGCTCTACGACCTGTTCTGGGCGATCCATTCGATGAAGGAGCAGAATCCGGCCGAGGTCGTCGCCCTGTCGGCGCGCTACGAGATCGACTTCCTGCCGCCCCCACCCGAAGGCGCCTGAGAACGGCGGCGCAGTTAAGGTTAAGGAGAGCTTGCTGCTGCAACCATGAGCATTAGCGGGCATGGTCTCAACCTGAGCTAGAATCAGAGCCAGGCCATGCCCGCCGCGACCACCACCCCCGAACGCCGCCGCTCCACCCGAATCCGGACCTTCATCGGAGCCAAGGCCATCTTCAACCAGCGCCAGTCGACGCTGGACTGCATGGTCAGGAACCAGTCGGATGACGGCGCGCTGCTGATTTTTGCGGGCAGCGCCACCCTGCCGGAGCTGTTCGAGCTTTATTTCCCGCTGAAGCGCGAGACCCGGATGGTGCGCAGCCGCTGGCGCGACGGCGAGCGCATCGGCGTCTCCTTCGCCGCCATCACCCGGGACGATGCGCCGATCCCGCTCGATCTGGTCCGGCGCCTGCGCCAGCTCGAACAGGAAAACGCCGCGCTGAAGGCGCGTATCGCCGCGCTGACGGAAGGCGCCTGAGACCGCCTCAGCGCTTCGCCAGTTGCGCCGCCGAGAAGCCGGCCTTGCCGGCATAGGCGTTCACGATCTGCTCGCGCTTGCCATAGGGCAGGACGCGCTCGACATCGTCAAAGCCGTTCGGTGCCAACGCCTCGACCGCGTCGATGACGCGCTCCGGTCCGCCAGACCGGTTCATCGCCACGATCTCGGCCGTCGCCGGCAGGCGCTGCGCCTCATAGGCGGCGAGCGCATGGCGTGGGTGTTCCGCCTTGACCAGCAGGTCGGCGAGACAGCGCGCATCGAGGATCGCCTGCGAGGCGCCATTCGAGCCGACCGGGTACATCGGATGGGCGGCGTCGCCGAGGAGCGTCACCCGGCCATGTGTCCAGCGCGGCAGCGGGTCGCGATCGCACATCGGATATTCCCAGAAAGTGCCGCTCGCCTGGATCAAGGCGAGGATATCGACGCCGGGCACGGTGAAACGCCGGGCGAAGGGCAGCACGTCCTCCAGCCGCCCAGCCTTGGACCAGGCTTCCTTCGGCGGCGGCTTGGCCGGGTCGCCGGTGCGGATGTTGACGACCCAGTTGGTCAGGCGCGTGCCGGGCGTCTTGCCCGCGGCGATCGGATAGAGCACGAGCTTGCCGGCCATGCCGCCGGCGATGATCATGCTCTCGCCGTCGAGGAACACCGGCCAGTCGCAGGCGCCGCGCCACATCTGGACGCCGTTCCAGCGCGGCCCGCCCTGGTTCGGGAAGTAGTGCGCGCGCACGGTCGAATGGATGCCGTCGGCGCCGATCAGGATATCGGCGCGCGCCGTCTCGCCGCCCTCGCCCAGCCTGGCGTCGGCGAAATGCGCGGTCACCCCGCCCTCGTCCTGCAGGAAGCCCTGCAGACGGCGGCCGGTACGGATCGCATCCGGCCCCAGACGCTCGACCACGGCGTCCCGGATCACGCCCTGAAGCCGGCCGCGATGGATCGAGAACTGCGGTACGGCAGCACCAGCATGCAGGCCTCGCAACTCGCGCCAGACGGTCTGGCCGAAGCGGTTCATGTAGATCAGTTCGCGCGTCCGGATCGCCACGGCATCGAGGGCGGGGAGCAGGCCGAGCTCGGCCAGCTCTCGAATCGCATGCGGCAACGTATTGATGCCGACGCCGACCTCGCGGATCTCGCTCGCCTGCTCGTAGACGGTCGCGGCAATGCCGCGCGCATGCAGCATCAAGGCCAGTGACAGCCCCCCGATGCCGCCGCCGATGATGATGGCCCTCATGCCGCCTTGCGCTCCCCTGAATTATTTCAAGCTTGAAATAACCAGGCCCAATTTGTCAATCGCTCCACAAAGCTGGTGAAAACCGCCCCAATTTCGCGGCTTTTGACAGGAACGAAGCCGATTGCTGTGCGTATGTACGGCCGATGCCGTCGTGTTTCGGCGGCAGGCATGTCAAAGGGCGAATTCGTGCGCGAGAGCGCGTCGATTCGCCGCGTTGCGCCGAACCCGCTGGGGCTCGGCGTGGCGTCAACTTTAACAAGATTGGTCTCAGGAGGTTTTCATGACCAAGAACGAACTGATCGCCGCGATCGCGGACGAGACGGGCAAGACCAAGGCCGACGTTTCGGCCATCCTCGGCTCGCTCGCCGGTGTCGTCGCCAAGACGCTGAAGTCCGGCGGCGACGTGACGCTCGGCGGCATCGGCAAGCTCGCCGCCGCCAAGCGCGAAGCCCGCGAGGCGCGCAACCCGTCGACCGGCGCGACCATCAAGGTCCCGGCCAAGACGGTCGTGAAGTTCAAGGTCACCAAGGATCTGGCCGACGCCGTCGCCTGAGCCCTGTTGGACAGCGGCGGCTCCCACGTCGTGTGGAGGCCGCTTGACCGATCAGCCTGCGCCGCAAGCTGATCGGTTAAACGGCCTTACGAGCCGCCGCAGCTTGACCTCGAGACGCTGCTAGCCACAGTAGCGCGATGTTCCTCCGCCTCTTCACCGATCTGCGCGCCGCCAAGGTCCCGGTGACCTTGCGCGAGTATCTTGCGCTGCTGGAGGGCGTCGAGGCAGAACTCGCCGAATACCGCGTCGACGAGTTCTACTATCTCGCCCGTGCCTGCCTGGTGAAGGACGAGCGCCATCTCGACCGTTTCGACCGCGTCTTCGCCGAGGTCTTCAAGGGCGTCGAGACCTTGGGCGAGGCTTTCGAACAGGTCGGCATTCCCGAAGAGTGGCTGCGCAAGCTCGCCGAAAAGTTTCTCACCGACGAGGAGAAGGCCCAGATCGAGGCGCTCGGCTGGGAGAAGCTGCTGGAGACGCTGAAACAGCGCCTCGCCGAGCAGAAGGGCCGCCATCAGGGCGGCTCGAAATGGATCGGCACGGCCGGTACCTCGCCCTATGGCGCCTATGGCTACAACCCGGAAGGCGTGCGCATCGGCCAGGACAAGAACCGCAATTTCCGGGCGGTGAAGGTCTGGGACAAACGCGAGTTCAAGGATTTCGACGACACGCGCGAGCTCGGCGTGCGCAATTTGCGGATCGCGCTGCGCCGCCTGCGCAAATTCGCCCGCACCGGCGCGGCCGAGGAGCTCGACCTCGACCAGACCATCACCGAAACCGCCAAGCACGGCTATCTCGACGTCAAGCTCCGGCCGGAGCGGCACAATGCGGTCAAGGTCCTGATCTTCCTCGATGTCGGCGGCTCGATGGACTGGCATATCGAATTGGCCGAGGAGCTGTTCTCGGCGGCGCGGGCGGAGTTCAAGCATTTCGAGCACTTCTACTTCCACAACTGCCCCTATGAACGGGTCTGGAAGGAGAACCGGCGCCGCCACGATCGGGTGATCCCGACCTTCGACGTGCTGCGCACCTACCCGGCCGACTACCGCCTCGTCTTCGTCGGCGATGCCTCGATGAGCCCCTATGAGATCGCCATGCCGGGCGGCTCGGTCGAGCACTGGAACGAGGAGGCCGGCGAGGTCTGGATGCGGCGGCTGACCGAGCGCTTCCAAAAATCGGTCTGGCTCAATCCCGTCCAGCAGAATCTCTGGGGCTACACCCAGTCGATCCGCCAGATCGCCGGGCTGATGGGCGGGCGGATGTTCCCGCTGACGCTTGATGGCCTCGACGGCGCAATGAAGGCGCTGACGCGCTAATCTCCCCCCGATGTGTTCGTCGGCGTGCCCTGGTGGAAAACCATCTGCCAGCGCCCCTCGCGCCAAGCCCAGATCGAACTCCTGAGCGCATGCGTCGCGCTGCCCGCTTCGTGCCGGGCTGATCGGTAGGTGAGCAAGACGACACCTTCGGCCAACTCGTTCACGTGGAAACGCGCGGCTGTCCGCGCGGCTGCTTCAGGGCCGCCGGCTTCCCCAGCAAGCGCCTCGATGGTTTGCCGCTTGTCATAGACATGGCCGGAGCGGCCGAACTCGATGAAGTCGTCAGCGAGCAGGTCCGCGAGCTTGTCCGGCGAGGACCTTGTCTCGGGTGCTAGCAACTCCTCTTCGAGGCGCCGCAGCACGGCAAGCAAGGCTTCCGCATTCAGCTTCTGCGAGCTTCCACCGGCCATGTTATCTCCAACGCCCAAGCGAGACCCGAGACAAGATCGCGAGCAGTCGCTAGAGCCTGCATCATGGACAATCCCGACGATACCACCCTGCCCTTCTGGCGCCAGCGACCGAAGCCGATCGGCTTCGAGATCGCCTATCGGCTGAAGGGCGATGTGCTGGAGATCGATTCGACCCGCAAGGTCGATCAGGTCAGACTCTCGGCCGTCGAGCAGGTGCGCTTCATCTATGCGCCCAGCAATGTCTCCTCGAAAGGCTTCCGGACCCGGCTGCGGCTGAGCGACGGCAAGAGCATCACCTTCGGCAACCTGTCCTGGCGCTCGCTCACCGACATCGAGCGCGATGATGCGCGCTATCACGCCTTCGTCGCGGCGTTGTCCAGCGCGGTCGCGCGCGCCAATCCGAAAGCGCGCTTCCTCGCTGGCAAGCCCTATCTGCTCTGGCTGGCGCTGACGCTCGCCGGCGGCGGCGCCATGGTGATGCTGACCTTCTTCAGTCTGCGTGCCCTTCAGCAAGGCGCGACCACCGCCGCCGGGCTCGGGCTCGTGCTGGCGGCGGCCTCGTTCTGGCAGGTCTGGCCGATGATCAGGCTCAACCGACCCCGGGACCTCGCGACCGGCGAAGTCCCCGACGATCTCGTCCCAGGCCGGCAGCCAGCCTGAGTTTCGCTATCGAACCACCAGCACCGAGCACTTCGCCCGCCTGACGATCGTCGAAGCGTTCGAGCCGATCACATAGGCCAGCATGCCAGGCTCGTGCGAGCCGATGACGATCAGGTCGGCGCCGCTGGCGTCAGCCTCGGCCAGCACCTCGCCATGGACCGAGCCGACCAGGACCTTGGCCGAGACGCGCTCAGCAGGGAGGTTTACCTTGGCGGCGATCTCGGCGAGCTTGGCTTCCGACTCGGACTGCTGGCCGGCGTCGAAGTCGGCCGGAACGAACTCCATGTAGGTGATCGGCACCAGCGAGCGGACATAGACCAGCCTGATCGAGCCCTCCGATTGGTTGGCGAAGCTTTCGGCAGCCGCGATTGCGGGACCCGCCAGCTCGGCCTCGGCGAGATCGACCGGCACCAGAATCGATTTGTACATCGCATCCTCCTCCGGCGTGGCCCGCCCGGCCGCATGGTCGAACGATCGGGACCGACGCCTACACAGTATGTCGGAGCACATTCTTCCAAGGGAAGAGCGTCGCGTCGTCGCGACGGATTTCTGTGTTCGGCGGTGCGATCATCGCCGGTGCAGGCGCCGCCGTCCTTGCGGTCGATCAATCAGGCCGGAGATGCGCGTGAACCTCCCCGGCACGGGGCTTTGCCTGGAGCCGGACCGTCATTCCGGGGCGGGCCGAAGCCTGAGCCCGGAAAGACGATGCGTTTCCGCACGTATTCTTGAAAACTCAGCCCTGGCGGGCCGGGGTGCGCACCACGAGGCCGTCGAGATCGTCGCGCACCCTGATCTGGCAGGACAGGCGCGAAGTCGGCCGAACGTCGAAGGCGAAGTCGAGCATGTCCTCCTCCATCGGCTCGGCATGGCCGGTCTTTTGCGTCCAGGCCTCGTCGACATAGACATGGCAGGTGGCGCAGGCGCAGGCCCCGCCGCATTCGGCCTCGATGCCCGGCACGCCGTTGCGAACCGCGACCTCCATCACGGTCGCCCCCGTCTCGCCCTCGACCGTGCGGCTGGTGCCCTGGGCGTCGATGTAAGTGATCTTCGGCATCGTGAACTCCGGCCGTCTGGCGACGGCTGCGCAGCTGGCGCAACGGGAGGAACCGGCCGGGCGTCCTGGCGGGCCACGGACAGGTTCGCGAGAGGGACAACGTCCGCGAGGGGCTCGCGGACACCGCATCTCTAGAAGATTTCGAAAGCGCGCGAAACGGCGATCTCCGCCGTGCCGCCCGCTCGTGCTGCGGCGTCAGGCCGCGCAGTCGAGCCGGGAAATCACGGCGCGCGCCTCGGCTGCGGCGAGCGTCAGCGCATCCAGCGCGTCCTCGCGCGGCGCGGCGCCGGCCTTGGTGAGCTGCTGCTCGATACGGTCGGCGGCCTCGGCAACCTGCCAGGCGCCGATGGCGCGGGCAGCTCCCTTCAAGGTATGCGCGGCATCGCGGCCGGTGCTGGCGTCGCCGGCATGGATGGCGCGCAGCTGGCGCGCGCATTGCTGGGCGAACAGCGTCAGCAGCTCGCGCTCAAGCTCGACATCGCCGCCGGTCTGGCGGGCGAGGTGCACGAGGTCGATGGCAGTCTGGGGCATGGGGAACTCGGTTTTCTCTCAAGCTGCGGGACTCGTGCAGCCTTCTGACCCTTGATCAAGCGCCGTTATGGTGAATGAGGCGTTAACGACGTTTGTGAATCAGACGCTCAAACGGGTTTCAATCACTGCTTGCCTCAACTACCCTTCGAGACAGTAAACGATGGGCGTCGTGTCGCTTTTGACGGGTTCCGGCTGGAGGCTGCCGGCTCCCGCTCTGCGGCGGACATGACCGCCCATTGCGAGTAGCGTAGCGAGGCGGCATTCATGACCCGGCAGAACAAGCTCCAGGATCCGACCGAAGCGGCAATGTCGGCGATCGAGGAGGCGCTGCGGCTCGACCCGTCGAAGACCGACGGACCGGCTTCCACCGAGCCGAGATTGCCCTCGACGGCCGAGAACGAACTCAAGATCGAATTGCCGCGCGTCGAAAGTGCTCCGGTCACGCCAGCGGCGGCCGAAGCCGCTCTGGAAACGCCGGCCGCCCCTGCCCGCCCCGCCATCGCGCCGGACACCAGCCGCGTCGCCAATGACGACCGCCGGGACTCCTCCTCGCTCGTTCAGGCTTTCGCCGCCCGTCCCTCGGGACGGCCCTATTGGCTTGCGGCGCTGGCCTCCCTGGTCTGGGCCGGCGGCGTCGGCTTCACTCTTGTCAGCCGCTACGGCACCTTCACCGAGGGCCTGCCGCCCGGCATGGCGGCCTGGGGCCCGGGCCAATGGGCACTGCTGGCGCTGGGCGCCGGCGCGCCGGTTGTGTTCTTCTTCGTGCTGGCCGCGCTTTATCGCCGGACCCAGGAGATGCGGCTGGTCTCGCGCGCGATGACCGAGGTCGCGCTGCGTCTGGCCGAACCGGAAGTCGTCGCAACGGATTCCGTGCTGTCGCTCAGCCAGACGATCCGCCGCGAGGTCGCCGCCATGGGCGACGGCATCGAGCGCGCCGTGGCGCGCGCCGGCGAGCTCGAGACCATCGTGCGCGGCGAGATCGCGACGCTGGAACGAGCCTATGCCGACAATGAGATCCGGCTGCGCTCCCTGATCGACGAGCTTGTCACCCAGCGCGAATCCGTCGTCGGCAATGCCGAGCGCGTGAAATTCGCGATCTCGGGCGCGCATGAGAGCATCACCAAGGACCTGGAGACTGCTAGCCGCTCGATCTCCGAAGCGGTGGCCGAGGCGGGCGAGCGTGTCACCTCGCGGCTGACCGACAAGGGCGACCAGATCACGCTCGCGCTCGGCCATGCCGGCGAGCGCATGGTCGACGAGATCAGCGGCCGCGGCAACGAGCTCGTGGAGCGCCTGCAGTCGACCTCGCACGACGTCAGCGAGCGCATGACGGCTGCGAGCCAGTCTGTCACCGCCGTGCTCGACAACCGCGCCCAGGAGATCGCCGGCTCGCTGGAGCGTACCGGCGCCGTGCTCACCGAGGGCCTGACCGCCGGCGCCCGCGACGTCACCCGCGCCATCAGCGAGACCGGCGCGCAGGTCGTCGAATCGCTGGCGAGCCGCGCCGAAACCGTCAACGAGACCTTGCGGGCCACCGGCGACAACCTCGCCCAGGAGATCAGCCAGCGGGGCGCCACCGTCGCCGAGCGCTTCGAGCAGAGCGGGCGCACGCTGGTCGAGCTGTTCGACACGCAGAGCAGCAGCCTGACCCAGCGCCTGACCGAGACCGGCGAGAGCCTGCGTACGTCGATCAGCAGCGAAGGCGAGAGCGTCACAACCCGCCTGGCCGAGGTCGGCCGCGGCGTGCACATGCTGCTTGGCAAGCAGAACGAGCTCGTCGTCAACCGCATCCAAGAAGCGGGTGACACCGTCCACGGCCTGATCGCCAGCCAGGGCGAGACGCTGGTCGAAAAGCTCGAAGGCACGGTCAAGACCGTCGACGAGCTCCTGCGTGAGAAGACCGATTCGATCGTGGTCCGCTTCGACGAGGCCGGCCGCGGCCTGCATACGCTGATCGGCGAGCGCGGCGAGGAATTGACCGCGCGCATCTCCGCCGTCGGCGCGACCGTGCACAGCCTGTTCTCCGAAGAGGCGAGCAGCCTCGTCACACGCCTGTCCGACCTCGGCCACGAGGTTCGCAACACGATCGGCGAGCAGGGCGATCATCTCGTCGGCCGCCTCTCCGAAACCGGCCAACGCCTGCAGGAGGCGATCAGCGAGCGCGGCGACGGGCTGGTGCTGCGCATGGCCGAGATCGGCCAGGGCGTCGAGCATGCGATCGGCGATCGCGCCGACGGGATCGTCAATCGCGTGGCCGAGGCCGGCCGCAGCGTCGAGGCGATCATCGGCGAGCGTGGTGACGGCCTCGTCTCCCGCCTGGCCGAGACCACGTATCAGATCGAGCAAACGCTGGGCGGCCGCGCAGACAGCATCGTCGCCCGCATCGCCGATGCCAGCCGCGGCATCGAGAGCGTGATCGGCGAGCGCGGAGACGGCCTCGTCGCCAAGCTGTCCGAGACGACCGCGGAGATTCACCGGACGCTCGGCGACCGCGCCGAGGGCATCGTCGCCCGCGTCGCCGATGCCGGCCGCGATGTCGAATCGGCGATCGGCGAGCGTGGCGACGGCCTAATCGCCCGCCTGTCCGAGGTCGCACGCGAGGTCCACGCCACCATCGGCGAGCGCGGCGACAGCCTGGTCGCCCGCCTGTCGGATGTCGGCACCGAGGTCCACACCGCGATCGGTGACCAGCGCGAGACGCTGGTCAATCAGCTCACCGATGCCGGCGCCAGCGTGCGCAACCTGCTCATCGCCGAGGGCGAGGCTCTCAGCGGCCGCGTCATCGCGACCGGCCAGGACATGCAGGAGCTGCTCTCCGGCCAGAGCCAGGCACTGGTTACCCGCGTCGCCGATGTCGGCCGCTCGGTCCACGGCCTGCTGGCCGAGCGCGGCAATGCGCTGATCGACCGGCTGGCCGAAGCGAGCGGGACCGCACATCAGCGGCTCGACGAGACCGGCGAGGCGCTCGCCGCCAAGATCCTGGCCGCCAGCGAGACGGCAAAATCCGTCATCGACGACCAGCATACCGGCTTCATCGCCCGCCTTGGCCAAGCCGGAGACGAGGTCGGCGCCCTGCTCGGCACGCAGCGCGACGCGATCATCGCCGGCCTCACTGCGACCGGCCGCGAGGTCCATGGCCTCATCGGCGAGCAGAGCCAGGCTCTGGCCAGCCGCCTCGGCGAGGCGACCAAAGCCCTCTCCGACGCCATCAATGTCGATGGCCGCGAGATCGCCGACCGCGTCTCGGAAGCCGCGGACGCCTTGCGCGGCACCTTCACCACCGAGGCCGAGCGCGCCAGCAGCCTGCTCGCCGCGACCGGCAAGGACGTGGTCATCGCCCTCACCCAGCAGGGTGGACGGGTCAACCAGGCGCTGGCGGCCAATGCCGAGTCGCTGCTGCGCTCGGTTGATGCCCGCTCGCAGGCGCTCAACGAGTCGCTCGCCAGCAAGCATGATGCGCTGAACCGTCTCTTCGACGTCCAGGGCCGCGAGATCGAGGCCTCGATCGGCGCCCGTCTCGGCGCCTTCGAGGAGATCATCGTCACCCGCGGCGGCACGCTCGCCGCCAAGCTCGGCAACGACGCTCGTTCCTTCACCGACCAGGTGACGCTGCGCCTGACCCAGGTCGAGAAGCTGCTCGGCGAGGAAGGCCAGGCGCTGGCCGAGCGGATCGGAGAGCGCTCGCAGCACGCCGCCGAGACCATGATGGCCCGCACCCAGGAAGCGGCCGCCGCCATGGAGACACAGATCAAGACCTTCGAGGAGCGCTCCAGCGCCAAGAGCGCCGAGATCGCGACCTCGCTCGACGGGCTCATCGCCCGCATCGACGGCAATCTCGGCACGCGCGCCAACGCGCTCAACGAGGCGCTGGTCGAGCGCACCGTCGACATCGCCCGCGTCATGGCCGAGGGCGGGCGCGAGGTCACCCGCGCCCTCACCGCCAAGGCCGACGAGATCGGCGAGATCGTCACCAGCAAGAGCGAGGCGCTGACGCAGACGCTCGCCGAGAAGGCCGACAGCATCAATGCGACGCTGGGCGGGCGCGCCCTGCAGATCGCCGACACGCTCGACCAGAGCGTGGCGCGGTTCGAGGAGCGCGTCGTCAACCGGCTCGACACGGTCTCCGGCACGCTTGATGCGCGTGGCACCCAGATCGCGCAGACCCTGCAAGGCACGGCCGATACGGTCGCCAGTGCGCTCGACAACCGCACCGAGGAACTGCGGGCCCTGTTCGAAGGCAAGGGCGCCGGCCTGGTCACCCTGCTCGACCAGCAGGGCAACCAGATCGTCCGGACCCTGCAAGGCACCTCGGAATCGATCGCCGGCTCGCTCGGCGCCCGCACCGACGAATTGCGCGCCTTGTTCGAGGACAAGGGCACCGGCCTGATCACCCTGCTCGACCAGCAGGGCAACCAGATCGCCCAGACACTGCAGGAGAAGTCGGACGGCATCGCGGCGGCGCTCTCCGATCGCTCTAACGAGCTGCGCGCCGTGTTCGACGAGCGTGGCGGCGGCATCCTCAATGCGCTCGGCCATCGCGGCAGCCAAATCGCCCAGATCCTGCAGGAGCGCTCGGACAGCATCGCCACGGCCCTCGCCCAGCGGACGGACGAACTGCGCGCCTTGTTCGACGAGCGCGGCGGCGATATCCTCAACACGCTCGACCAGCAGACCCGGCAGTTCGGCCGGACGCTGGCGGAACAGTCCGAGGGCATGAGCTCGGCGCTGACCACGCGCACCGAGGAATTGCGGGAGCTGTTCGACGAGCGCGGCAACGGCGTGGTCGACGCGATCGGCCGCAAGGGCGCGACCCTCGCCAACCAGTTCGCCAGCATCGGCGAGGCGCTGGTCGCCAATATCGAGAACCGCGGCAACAGCATGATCGCCGGCCTGCGCGAGCGCAGCGCCGAGATCAGCCAAGCGCTCGACCTCGCCTCCGGCGCGCTGCGCGAGACGATCGAGAGCGGCACCAACCAATCGGTCGAGGCGCTGCTCAAGACCAACGAGCAGCTGCGTAGCGAACTCGGCAGCATGCTGGGCCGCCTCGGCGAGGCCAACAAGCTGATGCAGCAGATCGTCACCGGCGCGAACAAGAACCTCGCAGCGGTCGAAGGCAGCCTGTCGGGCCGTGTCGAGGAACTGCAAAACGTGCTCTCGACGGTGGTGCAGGAGACCAACCGGACCTCGGAACAGGTCGCGAGCCAGATCGCGGCGCTGCGGGGCTATTCGGAAGGCACGCTGCGCGACACCGCGGCGCTGATCTCGCGGATCGACGCGCAGGGCTCGGCGATGACCGAGACGTCGCAGGCCAATGCGGCCGCGCTCAACGCCGTCGCGCAGCGCCTGGAGCAGGTCGAGGCTCGCGTCGGCAACGTGCTGGCCGATCGCAGGGAATCGCTGGAACACCTGCACGGGCTGATCGCCACCCGCACCGACGACATCGAGCAGATCACCCGCTCGTTCTCGTCGCTGCTCGACGAATCGCTCAACAATGCCGAGACGCGGACCCGCCAGCTCAGCACCGTGCTCAGCGACGCCGCCGAATCGACCAGCAGCGCCATCGCCCAGCAGTTCGACTCGATCCGCGCCGCCAGCGGCCGCGAGCGCGAGGCGACGGCACAGGCGCTGCGCGCCGCCTATGAGGAGGTGGTGAACGAGGTTTCGGGCGAGCTCGGCAAGGTCACGGAGCGCTTCCAGAGCGCAGCCGAGGACATGCGCGCCATGTCGGCCGAGATCCATCGCGAGCTCGAGACGACCCGGACCGAGCTCAAGAAGGGCGTGCTCGAGCTGCCGCGCGAGACGCAGGAATCGACCGCCGCGATGCGCCGCGTCGTCGCCGACCAGATCAAGGCGCTGAACGAGCTGACCGAGATCGTGTCGCGCTCCGGCCGCAGCAGCGACGTCGCGCGCCCGACCGGCGAGCGGCGGGCGACGTCGAGCTATCAGCAGCCGACCCCGGTCGTGAGCACCTCCTCTTTGGTCGCGGTGCCGAGTGCCCCGGTCCTGACCGAGCCGCTGCGCGCCTCGATCGATCCGACGCCGGAGCCCGCGCGGGTCGAGCCGCAGGCGCAGGTTCTGCGCCCCACCCCAGCCCCAGAACCGGTGCGGCCCGAAATGGTCCAGCGTGCCGAGCCGGCCCGCCGGCCGGCCGCCGAGCAGCCTGCCCCGGCCAAGTCCGGCTGGCTCTCGGACCTGCTCAGCCGCGCCTCGCGCGACGACCGGGCGCCGGAAACGGCAAAGCCGACGGCGCACAGCATTGAGAAGCTCGACTCGCTCTCGGTCGACATCGCCCGGATGATCGACCATGACGCGGCCGTCGAACTCTGGGAGCGCTACAAGCGCGGCGAGCGCAACGTCTTCACCCGCCGGCTCTACACCCTGCAGGGCCAGCAGACCTTCGACGAGATCCGGCGCAAATACCGCCGCGACACCGAGTTCAAGCAGACGGTCGACCGCTATATCGAGGAGTTCGAGCGCCTGCTCGGCGAAGCGGCCAAGGACGACCGCGACTCGATGGTGGCGAAGACCTACCTGACCTCCGAGACCGGCAAGGTCTACACTATGCTGGCCCATGCCAGCGGGCGGTTCGAATAAGAGCCAGCACTACCGGATGCAAAAAAAGGCCGCCCTCGTTGGGCGGCCTTACTTTTTGGTGGAGGTTGGACGCGATCTGCGCTCGACGCGTCACCAGCCCGGCTTGCCCTCTCAGCGCGCCCAGCGGGCGATCTGGATCAGCACCAGCGACAGGGCCTGATCGAGGGCCTGCGCCGCCCCTGCCCCCTCGGCGCCGGCGGGAACGCGCGCCGAGAACAGCTTGGCGCGCTGGACCTTGCCGGTGCGGTCGCCAATCAGCTTGGCGGTGATCTCGACCACGGCTTGGCCGCTGGCGGCGTCGATGTTGAAGGCGCGGATATCGGTATTGAGCTGGAAATCGGGGACGATGCGCTCGCCCGGCCGGCCGACCGCGGCGATGCGGCTGCCGTTCTCGAAGGTCTGGATCAGGCGGGTCTGCACCAGATTGGGCACCCGGTCGGCCCATTGCGCCCCACCGAGGAAGGAGAGCGCGCCGCTCGAATCCTTGACGATCAGCCGGTCGGAATCGAGCGCCTGCACCGCCGTCGGCTGCGCGACGATCATCACGCCGCCGCCGCCACCGATGCGACCGAAATCACGCGGCGCCGAGAGATCGTAAGTGGTCGGTGCCGATCCGCCGCCGCAGCCGGCCAGCAGCAACGAACCTGCGATCGCGAGGGACGGGGCGCGCAGACGGCGGCGAAGCAGCAGGGGTAGAACCGGCATGGTCATATCGGGCTAGCGCGATCCGCTGTATTGGGGAAGCGGCGGACGGCCGCCGAAGATGAACTGCTGGGGATTGCGCTCGACATTGCGCAGCACGCGGTTGAGATCCCCGAGCGTGCGCTTGCCGTCGGAGGCGAGCGTTTCGAGATCGCGCAGGCCCGGGCCGGTGAAGCGGTTGATGCCCGTGGTGATCTCGGCCGTGCGCTTGTCGAGATTGTCGGCCAGCACCCGGATCGATTTCGCGGCATTGGCGACTTCGGCGAAGGCGCCCTGCCCGTCCTGCGTGTTCAGGAAAGATTGCGCCGCCTTGAGCACGCCCTCGACCTGGTCGGCGGCGCGGTTGAGCTTGTCGGTGATCGAGGCGACGTCGCTGACCGCCTTCGACACGTCGGCACTGGAGCCGCCCAGCGCCGCAGTGAACTTGTCGATGTTCTCGACGATGCTGGTGATTTTCTTCTGGTCGATCGAGCGGACCACCGACGTCAGTTCCTCGCTCAGTGTGCCGAGCTTCTGAGACAGCGGCGCGATCGTGTCGGCGATCTGGCCGAAGCTCGACATCAACTTGTCGATATTGCCGGAATTGTCGCCGAGCGCCTGCGAGAATTTCTCGACATTGCGGACGGTATTGGTGATGGAGCCGGAATTCTCCTTGATCAGCCCGTCGAGATTGCCGAGCACTTCATCGGCCTTCTTGGCGACATTGCGGACCGATTCGATGATGTCCTGCAATTCGGAACGCTCGGCGACGATGGTCGGCAGCGTCTCACCCGGCTTTGCTCGCAGCACCTCGGCGTCCAGTTCGCCGCCGATCAGTTGCAGGGCAACGACGCCGGCCAGGCCCTGGGCCTCGATCCGGGCACGGGTATCGACCCGCAGCGGCGTCGTGTTCTCGACCTCGATGACGCCGAAGATGCGACGCGGATCGTCCGGCTGCAGGCCGATCTGCTTGACCTCGCCGACGCGCAAACCGTTGAACAGCACGCTCGAGCCGCGCCCCAGGCCGGTGACGGTGCCCGTGAAGATCACGCGGATATCCTGCTTGCGCCCGCCACCGCCGCTGCCGAACCAGTAGACGAAGCCGAACATCGCCGCGATCACGGCGAGGGTGAAAAGGCCGACCAGGGCGTAGTTCGCACGGGATTCCATAGCGAGCGTCCGTCAGGTCCTCGTTTGTTCCGCCGGCATGCGGGCCCGCGCCCGCTCGCCGCCGAAATACGCCTTGAGCCAAGGATGATCGGAAGCCAGCATGGTGGCGAGCGGACCGACCGCGATAACACGTTTGTCCGCCAGGGCAGCAATCCTGTCGCACGCTACATAGAGACTGTCGAGGTCATGGGTTACCATGAACACCGTCAGGCCCAAAGTCTGCTTCAGCGTCATGATCAGTTCGTCGAACTCGGCGGCGCCGATCGGATCGAGGCCAGAGGTCGGCTCGTCCAGGAAGACGATCTCCGGATCGAGCGCCAGCGCCCGGGCGAGCGCGGCGCGCTTGATCATGCCGCCGGACAGCTCAGAGGGCACCTTGTCGGCCGCATCGGGCTTCAGCCCGACCATCTCGACCTTGAGCATGGCGAGTTCTTCGAGCAGGCGCGGCGAAAGCTGGAGATATTCTCTCATCGGCACCTGGATGTTCTGCTTGACGGTCAGTGCCGAGAACAACGCGCCCTGCTGGAACATCACGCCGAAACGGCGTTCGAGCCGGCGCCGACCATTTGGATCAAGCTTGTCGACATTCTTGCCGAAGACCTCGATCGTGCCGCGCTGTTTGCGGACGAGGCCGAGGATGGTGCGGGTCAGCACGGACTTGCCCTGACCGGAGCCGCCGACAAAGCCGAGAATTTCACCACGCATCACATCGAGATCGAGCCCGTCCATGATCACCTTGTCGCCGAAAGCGACCCTAAGATCACGAACGCGAATCACGGCCTCTGGTTCCGGCCTGGCCGAAGCCGACGAGCCGGCCTGCGAGGGTCTGTCGAGCATCTCCGCTCCCCTCACATCCGGATCGAGGCGAAGAACATGGCGAACAGCCCGTCGACCACGATGACCATGAAGATCGCCTTCACCACCGACGCCGTCACCTGATGGCCCAGCGATTCGGCCGAGCCTTTCACCGCCAGTCCCTCGATCGAGGCGATCAGCCCGATCACGAACGCCATGAACGGGGCCTTGATGAGGCCGACGGCGAAATGCTGCCAGGTGATCACCGATTTCAGTCGCTCGAGATAGGTGTCGAGGCCGATGCCGCCATAGAGCCAGCTGACCAGCCCGGCGCCGATGAGGCCGGACATCGCCGAGATGAAGGTCAGGATCGGCAGCGCGATGATCAGCGCCAGGATGCGCGGCACCACCAGCACCTCGATCGGGTCGAGCCCCATCACCCGGAGCGCATCGATCTCCTCGCGCATCTTCATCGAGCCGATTTCGGCGGTGAAAGCGGAGCCAGAGCGGCCGGCGACCATGATCGAGGTCAAAAGCACCGAAAGCTCGCGCAGGACGAGAATGCCGGTCAGGTTGACGACGAAGGCGGTAGCGCCGAAGCGCTGAAGCTGGAAGATGCCCTGCTGCGCGACGATGCAGCCGACCAGGAACGAGATCAGGATGATGATCGGCGCGCCGTTGAAGGCGATCAGCTCGATCTGATTGACGAGCGAAGCGCCGCGGAAACGCCGCGGTCCAAACAGCGCGCCGACGCAGCCCGCCATCACTTCCCCGAGAGAGATGGCGCCGCCGGCGAGGTCGCGGCCGAAGCGGGTGACGCCCTGGCCGATATCGACGAGAACGGTGACGAGCCCGATCGGATGGACCGGCGGCTGGTAGTCGGTGACGTTGCGCTCGACCTCGCGCAGGAGCACCGCGTGCTCCGGGCGACGGCTGGTCAATTCGACAGAAACGCCCTTCGCCTCGCCCGCCTGCTTGACCTGGTCCAGCACGTAAGCGCCGAGCGTGTCGAGGCGCTCGATGGCCGACAGGTCGAGCCGCGCCTGACGCACGCTGCCGACGCGCTCAGACAGTTCGCTGGCCAGTGCCTCGAGACGCGGCGCCCGCCCGACACTCCAGCGCCCGGCCAGCGATACGACCAGGACGCCGCCATCGTCGCGATAGACCGCCTGCGGCTCAACGTCGTCGGCGACAGCCATGACGATTCGCCTGCTCCCCACACTCAGATTCGGCCCCCAAGACCTGTATTGCCGGGCGCCCGAAGGATGGCAAGGGCCGCCAAGACCAGCCCGAGCAGCGCGACCGGCACCATGGCGAGGAATACGCCAGGGCCGAACAGGCGGTAGAGATAGCCGGAGAGAACCGTCATTACCCCCATGGCAAGCGCACCGGCGGCGACGAGGCGGCCCTGCGCGGTCGCCCGGCGCGCATCCGGGGCGAGTGCCGACACCGCCGCCAGCGAGCCGAGATGCGCGCAGCCGAAGGTGATCCCATGCAGGAGTTGCAGCAGGAAGGTGAGCGACAGATTTAGGTCGGCGCTCATCGCGCCGAAGCGCAATGCCGCCACGAGCGCCGCGATCGCGATCCAGCGCAGGCCGACGAGACCGCGCGCAGCGATGCCGCCCGCGATCAGGAAAACGGCGATCTCGGCGAGGACACCGACAGCCCAGAGCCAGCCGATCGCCTCTCCGCTGAAACCGAGGCTGCGCCAGTGCAACGAGCCGAAGGCATAGAGCGCGGCATGGGTGGCATTGACGCAGGCCGCAGCCCCCACGGCCAGCCAGAACGGCAGCTCGAAGCCGGCGGGGGGCGCTCCCTGCCGGACGCCTGACACGACGCCGCTCGCTGGTGACGGAGCCTGCAGCGCGGCGAGCGCCGCCAGCGAACTGCTGCCGGCGAGGACGAATGGGATGAGCCAGGCGCCATGCTGCGCGATCAGATGGCCGCCGGCGAGATTCGAAAGCACGAAGGTCACCGAGCCCCAGAGCCTGACGCGGCCATAATCCCTCAGCGCGCCCGCCTTCACCTGCTCGGTGGTCAGGACGTCGGCCAGCGGCACCACGCCCGACAGTGCGATGGCGCTGAGCGCCGTCAGCACCGCGATCGGAACGAGCTGGTCCTGGGGTGCGAGAGCAAAATAAAGCGTCGCCGCGAGCGCATTCAGCAGGGCGAGCAGGAGATTTGGCTGCAGACGGTCGCCGAGCCCGGTCACTGACGACGCGACGAAGACGCGCACCAGGATCGGGATCGCCAGGACATAGCCGATGTCGACATCGCTCAGCCCCTTCGAGGCGAGCCAGACCGGGAAAAAGGGCAGATAGAAGCCGACGCCGAGAAAGTTCAGTGCGTGCATCAGCGACAGGCGTGCCGCCAGCAGACGCGAGAATCCGGACCGGAGCGGCGGTGACATGCCCTTGGCAGCGATTTCTTAAAGAATCAGCAGCAATTTTGCCGATGGGCATTTTCGGCCGGCGACATGCGATTCGGCCAGCCCATGGAGAGCAGTCTGGCCATGAGCGACGCGCGTTCGCTATCTCCGCTGAGCGCGGCCGACTATGACGCGATCGCGGCTGCCGTGATGGAGACGGCGCGCGGCCGCTGGTTCCTGGCCGAATATGCCAGGCGCAACCGGCAGGCCGACACCGAGATGGTGCTGTCGGCGATCGCCCGCCTCGAGCGGCTCTGCACCGTTCCTGCCGCGTCAGCGGAATTCAGCCCCGAGCTCTCGGAAACCGCCCGCGCCATTGCTGAACTGCACGACGATCTCGACCGCTCGGGCGTCAGCGGCACGGCCTCGCGCCTGTCGGCGCGCATTCAAGAAGCGGCTTCCGGCATCCTCGACGCCGCCGAAGCAATCCAGGAGATCGCCTGGACATTGCGCGAGGATGGGGCCGCGCCCGAGCTCTGCGACCGGCTCGACCGGCGCGCGACCGAGATCCACGGGACGACGACGATCATCGAGGCCGGCGCGAACCAGATCGAGAAGGTCGCCGACACCATCGCCATGCTCGATGCGAGCCTGCGCGATACGGCCGAGGGCTCCGCCGCCTTCCTACTCGATACGCCGCCTCCCGCTCCGATCGCATCGGCGGCACCGCAACCACCGATGTCTACGAAGCCCGCGACCGATCCAGGCGACATCGACGTGGTCGAGGCCAGCACGCAGCAGCGCGCGCCTCTGAGCGAGGCCGGGCTGGGCCAACAGACACGCCCTTATCGCCGGCGCAGCAGCACCCAGGTGGCCGAGGACGATATCGCCTTCGCCGATGTCGGTGCACCGCCAGAATCGATCCTGCTGCCGGACACGGCCAGTTCGGCGCGTCTCGAGCTCAGCTATTCCGAAGCGGATCTGCGGGCGATCGCCTCGCTGCCGGTCGAGGACCGGCTGCATTTCTTCGGCTGAATTCGTCCCGCCTCAGTTCTCGCGCCTCAGCGCGCTCTCATGCCAGCGCCGCAGCAGGAGATGCGAAATCAGGCTGGTCGCCAGGAAGATGGCGATGCCCGAGAGCGAGATCATCAGCAGCGCCGCGAAGACGCGCGGGATCTTGAGCTGATACCCGGCCTCGAGGATGCGATAGGCCAGCCCCGATTCCGAACCGCCCGTCCCCGCCACGAACTCGGCGACGACGGCGCCGATCAGGGCGAGCCCGCCCGAGATCTTGAGACCTGCGAGGAAATAGGGCAGCGCCGCCGGCAGCTTGAGATAGCGCAGCGTCTGCCAGCGCGTCGCGCCATGCAGCTGGAAGAAATTGATCAGGTTGTGGTCAGCCGAGTTCAGCCCGAGGATGCTGTTCGACAGGATCGGGAAGAAGGCGACGATCCAGGCGCAGATCAAGAGCGAGAGATTGATGTCGCCGGCCCAGATGATGATCAGCGGCGCGATCGCGACGATCGGCGTCACCTGCAGGATCACCGCATAGGGCAGCAATGCCATCTCCAGCCATTTCGACTGGGTGAACAACACAGCAAGCGCGACGCCGACGATCACCGCCGCCGCCAGCGCCATGAAGGTGATGCGCAAGGTTATCCAGAGCGAGGCCGAGAGCGTGCCCCAGTCGGCGATCAGGGTCTGGCCGACCAGGAGCGGCCCGGGCAGCACATAGGACGGCACCTCGTTCCAGCGCACGGCGAATTCCCAGAGTCCGAGCACCAGGACGCCGACGAAGATCGGCGCGAGGATGCGCGGCCAGAAGCTGACCGGCAGGCCGAGGATGCTGGGCTCCGCAAGCGTGAGCGGACGGGCCTCGGCATCGGTGCCGTCATGCGGCACTGCGGTGGACGGAGCGGCAGAACTCATGCGCCGATCGCCTCCTTGAGCTTGCCGGAAGCGAGCCGGCAGAGATGGGCGTATTCGGCCGAGGTCCGGAACAATTCGTCGCGCGGATAGGGCGCGGAGACGTCGAGATCGGCCATGACGCGGCCGGGTCGGGCTGCCATCACCACAATCCGCTGCGAGAGATAGACCGACTCGAACACCGAATGGGTGACGAAGACGGCGGTGAAGCGCTCGCGCCACCACAGGTTCAGGAGGTCGTCGTTGAGGCGATGGCGGGTGATCTCGTCGAGCGCGGCGAAAGGCTCGTCCATCAGCAGGATTTTTGGCCGCATCACCAAAGCGCGGGCGATCGAGACGCGCATCTTCATGCCGCCAGAGAGCTCGCGCGGGTAGGACTTTTCGAAGCCTTTCAGCCCGACCAGCGCCAGCATCTGGGCCGCGCGCTCCTCAGCTTCGCGCTTCGGGACATGTTTCAGGACCAGCGGCAACATGACATTGGACAGCGCATTGGCCCAGGGCATCAACGTCGGATCCTGGAAGACGAAGCCGAGATCACGCCCGGCCTTGTCCTCGCCCGCGCCGGGCCAATCGATCGTGCCTGTGGACGGGCTGCCGAGCCCGGCGATCATGCGCAGCAAGGTCGACTTGCCGCAGCCGGAGGGGCCGAGCAGGCTGACGAACTCGCCGGCGCCGAGATCGAGATCGACATCGCGCACGGCGATGGTGCCGTTGGCGAACTGCTTGGAGACCCGCCGGATCGAGACGAGCGGAGCCCCGCTCGCCTGCCCCCCGCCGGATGTCTGCTCAGATAGGCTGTGTCCAAAGGCCTGATGATCCGTTGTGTGAAAGGCCGTCATCCTCGGGTGGAGCGGAGCGCAGACCCGAGAATCTCCGGCAAGAAATGCTCGGGACAAGCCCGAGCATGACGTATTTCAGGGCTTGCCGACACCCTTGTTGATGAACTCCAGGCTGTAGGCTTTCTTGACGTCGACTCCCGCAGGGATGACACCGGCGTCCGTCATCGTCTTGGCGAAGCTCGCCCAGCGCGCATCGGTCATGGCGCCGATGCCGAGCGTCTTCGCATCGCCCGAGGCGACGATGCCGTTGTCGTTCATCACCTTGAGGGCGTAGTCGATCTTCTCCTGATCCATGTCGGGGTTGTCCTTCAGGATCCGGGCATTGGCGGCGGCGATGTTCGGGCCACCCTTCATGTATTCGGCCCAGCCCTCGGCCGTCGCGTCGACGAAGCGCTGCACAATCTCCTTCTTCTCCTGCACCATCTTGCGGGAGATGGTGATGGTCGTGTTGTAGTTCTCGAAGCCGGCATCGGCGAGGAGGTGGACGACGGGCTCGACCCCGGCCTTGCGGATGACGAAGGGCTCGGAGGACAGGAAGCCCTGCTGGGTCAGCTTCTTGTCGGCCAGGAACGGCGCCATGTTGAAGGTGTAGGGCCGGATCTGCTCGTCGCGATAGCCGAATTTCAGTTTCAGGAACGGCCAGAAGCCGACGCGGGCCTGCGCCGCGATCAGGATCGGTTTGTCCTTGAGGGCGGCAAGCGTGTCGTTGCCCTGGCCGGGATGCGAGATCAGGACCTGCGGGTCCTTCTGGAAGATCGAGGCGATGACGAGGAAGGGCAGGTTCTCCTGCGCGAAGCTCAGCGCCTCCAGCGAGTTGCCCATGATCATGTCGACGCGGCCGCCGAGTAGGAGCTGGGTCGGGTTCTGCTGCGGGCCGCCGGGCCGGATGTCGACGTCGAGCCCGTACTTCTTGTAGATGCCGTTGGCGGCGGCGAGATAGAAGCCGCCATGCTCGGTCTGGGCGCGCCAGTTGGTCTGGTAGCTGACCTTGTCGAGGGTCTGCGCATTGACTCGCGCCCCCGGCACCGGGATCAGCACCGAGGCGGCCGAGCCGCCGAGCAAGCCAAGCGCAGCGCGCCGGTCGAGGCGATATTTCATCGTCATGGCCTAACCCCCTCCATCATGTCGCGAACCCGCTACCGGGCCGCACCCTTGCGCCCGGCAAGCAGCTTGTATGCCACGGTCGATAGGCCGCTGGAAATGCGTCGCCGCCGGCTTTCGCACAGGCGGGCTTTGCCGGCGAGGCTCCAGGCTGCATGGCATGCGCGTGTCATCAGCCCTTCCCCCGTCATCCCCGGCCATTATGCTGCGCAGTCCTGTAGCCTTTAAGCAGCAGGCGCGAATCGCGGGCCCGGCCCGCAGCTTGATCGACGAGACATCGAGACATGACCGCACGCTTCTGGGGCGACCTGAAGACCACCGACTTCGCCGGCCTCTCGCCCGAGGCGACCATCGCGGTGCTGCCGCTCGCCGCGATCGAGCAGCACGGCCCGCACCTGCCTGTATCGGTCGACACCACCGTGATGAACGCGATGCTGGCGCTGGCGATGCCGCAGGTCCCGGCCGGGCTCGACGCGTTGGTGCTGCCGACGCAGGCGATCTGCAAGTCGAACGAGCACCTGCATTCGCCGGGCACGCTGACGATCTCCTGGGAAAGCGCGATCCGCAGCTGGATCGAGATCGGCGAGAGCGTGAAGCGCGCCGGCCTGCGCAAGCTCGTGCTCGTCACCTCGCATGGCGGCAATGTCGACCCGATGAAGGTGGTGGCGCGCGAATTGCGCGTCAGACAAGGGATGTTCGCGGTCTCGACCTCCTGGAGCAATTTCGGGCTGCCGCCGGAGCTCTATGGCGAGATGGACGCCAGGCACGGCATCCATGCCGGCGATATCGAGACCTCGCTGATGCTGCATTTCCGGCCCGACCTGGTCGACATGAGCCAGGCCGGCCGCTTCGTGCCGCGCACGGTCGAGATGGCGGACGAGGGCTACCGATGGCTGCGGCCGACCGGCGCCCACCCCTTCGCCTGGATGGCGCAGGATGTTCACCCTTCCGGCGCCGCCGGCGATGCCAGCCGCGCCACCGCCGATAAGGGCAAGGCGACCGCCGAGCTTCAGGCCAGGGGCTTCGTCGAATTGCTGGCGGATGTGGCGCGGTTTCCGCTCTCGAAGCTGCACAAGGCGGGATGAACCAGTCTTTCCGGGGCAGGCCGAAGGCCTGAGCCCGGAACCCATGAACACCGCGCTCACCGTCATGGTCGGGTTTGTCCCGACCATCCACGTCGTCCTTCCTGCAATGCGCTGTCCAAGACGTGGATGCTCGCCACAAGGGCGAGCATGACGAACTCAAACAGTGTCGTGTTCATGGATTCCGGGCTCGACGCTTCGCGTCGCCCCGGAAAGACGGAAACGGTTTTCAATCCGGATCGAGCAACCTCGGCCCCGCCCCCTGTTTGGCGAGTTCGTCCCAGGGATTGTGCAGCGGGCAGCTCTTCACCGAGAGGCAACCGCAGCCGATGCAGTCGTTGAGATGGTCGCGCAAACGGGTCAGCCGGTCGATGCGATGCTCCAGTTCCTCTTTCCAGGCGGCGGAGAGCCGGCTCCAGTCCTCCGCCGTCGGCGTGCGCTCCTGCGGCAGCGCCTTGAAGGCTTCGCGGATGGTCTTCAGCGGGATGCCGGTGCGCTGCGCCACCTTGATGATGGCGACGCGGCGCAGCACCTCGCGCGGATAGCGGCGCTGGTTGCCGGCATTGCGGCGGCTGCGGATCAGCCCCTCAGCCTCATAAAAGTGCAGCGCAGAGACGGCGATGCCGCTGCGGCTTGCGACCTGGCCGACGCTGAGATCGTCAGTGAAGGGATTGCGGGCTGGGTGCTTCATGGCGCTTGACCTTAACCTTACTTGAGGTCTTATAGAGATCGCTCCGCTGCACCGCCAGCCCCTCGGAGCCCTCCCATGCATCGCCCGCTCATCCCCCAGATCAAGGTTGCCGTGATCTATGGCAGCACGCGCCAGGGGCGCCTCTGTACCAAGGTCGCCGGCTGGACGATCGCGCAGATCGAGGGCGATGGCCCGTTTTCGGTCGAAAGCGTCGATCCCGGTGCCCAAGACCTTGCCGAGCAGACGGAGCGGCTCGGCCGGGCCGACGCCTTCATCGTGGTCACGCCCGAATACAATCGCAGCTTCCCGGCCCCGCTGAAGGCGCTGATCGACGCAACCGGAGCGGAATGGCGTGGCAAGCCGGTCGCCTTTGTCTCCTATGGCGGGGTTTCGGGAGGCCTGCGCGCCGTCGAGCAACTCCGCCTCGTCTTCGCCGAACTGCACGCCGCGACGATCCGGGATGGCGTCTGCTTCGCCAATGCCTGGGACCAGTTCGACGAGAGCGGCAGCCTGCGCGATGCCGACCGGGCCGAGCGGGCGATGGCGACCATGCTCGGACAGCTCCATTGGTGGGCGAGCGCGCTCAGGACGGCCCGCAACACCGTGCCTTACGGCCAATTCGCAGCCTGAGCAGCATCCGGCGGAACACAATATCGGTAGCCCGCTCGCAGAGATTTTCTCGCGCCGGCGGGTCGTAGGAGGCAAATTCCACGGCCCGATGACCGCGCGTGGAAAATCCCCCTGACAATGCAGGCATCCAACGCCGCGATGCAGTTTGCTTCACAAATTGGAACTGGTCGTGGCCGCGGCATCCGGCGAAGGATCGGGCAAACCGATCCCTCGCACTGCGGAGCCGCCATGCAGCTCAAACTCCTGCGCAACGCCCTGCTCAAGCTGAGCTATGCCGGCAAGACCCTGCTGATCGATCCCGATTTCGGCGAGAAGCTCAGCCGCCGCTCGATCGCCGGCAAGTCGCAGAACCCGATGGTCGACCTGCCCGAGCCGATCGAGGACATCCTCGCCGGCGTCGACCATGTCATCGTCTCGCATCTCCATGCCGACCATTTCGACGAGGTCGCCAAGGCGCGGATCCCCAAGGATATTCCGCTGATCTGCCAGCCCGGCAATGAGGAGGCGATCCGCGCGGCCGGCTTCAGCAATGTCGAGCCGCTCGCATGCTTCGTCCGGATCGGGCCGATCGTGGTCAAGTCGCAGCCGGCCCAGCATGGCACCGGGCCGGTCGTCGAGGTGATGGGCAAGGTGATGGGCCTCACCCTGGAAGCGCCGGGCGAACCGTCAGTCTACTGGTGCGGCGACAGCGTGCTCTATCCGCCGCTGCAGGAGGCCGTCGCCAAGGCCGAGCCCGACGTGATCATCACCCATTCCTGCGGCGCCCTCTGGGACGGCACGCTGATCGTGATGGATGCGCAGCAGACGCTCGACCTCGCCGAGCAGGCGCCGCAGGCGGTGATCGTCGCCGTCCACATGGAAGCGCTCGATCACGCAACGGTCAGCCGGCAGGCGCTGCGCGAGGCGGCCGAGGCTCGCGGCATCGCCTGCGAGCGGCTCCTGATCCCCGCGGATGGCGAGACGATCGAGCTGAAGGCGCCGATGGGCGCCTGAGCGGTGCTTACCTGACGCGCTTGGCGTCAACACCAAAGGAGCGAAATGTATTGCGGTCGACGACGGTTACGGTCGTCGACGAGCTGGAATTGCCGAACTCGCTCTTGCTGGACATCTCCAGCACGCACTCTCCGGCACCGGCACCGGGTTTGGTGGTCCATTGGCCGGAGGTGACCTGCTCCTCCCACTTCCCTTCCTGATTGACGAAGCGGCGGACGGCCCTGAAGGAGCCGTCGGCGTTGTAGGCGTCGAGATTGTCGACCTTGACCTTCATCGGCCCCATGGCGACGTCGCCCTTGGTGGCCCAGCGCCCGGTCAGCGTTCCCTTGCAGTCAGTGGCGGCGGAGGCGACCCCGGCCGAGCCGAAGACAGCAGCGAGGAGTGGCAGGAGGAAGCGGCACATGACGATCTCCGGAGAGCGATGCAGGTCTCACTGCACCGATACTCGCTCCGGAAATGCCTGATCGCATCCTCCATTCGAAGGAGCAGCCGCTACTCTCCCGCCTTGAGCTGCTTGGCGTAGATGTCCTTGTACTGCTCGCGCAGCAGGTTCTTCTGGACCTTGCCCATGGTGTTGCGCGGCAAGTCGGCGACGACGAAGACCTGCTTGGGCTGCTTGAACTTGGCGAGGCGCTGCTCCAGCGCCTTGGCGATGCCGGCGGCGCTGATATCGGCCCCGGGCTTGGCTACCACCACGGCGGTGACGCCCTCGCCGAAATCCGGATGCGGGCAGCCGATCACGGCGCTCTCGATCACGCCCGGCATCTCGTCGATCTCGGCCTCGACCTCCTTGGGGTAGACGTTGTAGCCGCCGGTGATGATCAGGTCCTTGCCGCGCCCGACGATGTGGACATAGCCGGCCGGATCGATCTTGCCGAGATCGCCGGTGATGAAGAAGCCGTCGGCCCGGAACTCGGCCTTTGTCTTCTCGGGATTGCGCCAATAGCCCTTGAAGACGTTCGGCCCCTTGACCTCTATCATGCCGATCTCGTCGCGGGCGAGCTCCTTGCCGGTCTCCGGATCGGTGACGCGGGCCGAGACGCCCGGCAGCGGGAAGCCGACCGTGCCCGCCACCCGGTCCCCGTGATAGGGATTCGAGGTGTTCATGTTGGTTTCGGTCATGCCGTAGCGCTCGAGGATTGCGTGGCCGGTGCGCTCGCGCCATTCGCGATGCGTCTCGGCCAGCAGCGGCGCCGAGCCGGAGACGAAGAGGCGCATGTGCTTCACCGCCTCCTTCGACAGGCGCGGATCCTGCAGGAGGCGGACATAGAAGGTCGGCACGCCCATCATGCTGGTGGCCTTCGGCAGGTATTTGAAGACCTGCTCAGGATCGAACTTCGGCAGCAGGATCATTGAGGCGCCGGCCAGAAGGATGGTGTTGGTCGCGACGAAGAGGCCGTGGGTGTGGAAGATTGGCAGCGCGTGCAGCAGCACGTCGTCCTTGGTGAAGCGCCAGTAGTCGACCAGCGCCAGCGCATTCGACGCGAGATTGTCATGGCTGAGCATGGCGCCCTTGGAGCGCCCGGTCGTACCGGATGTGTAGAGGATCGCGGCAAGATCATCGGCGCCGCGCGCGACATCCCTGAACTCGCCCGAGGCGGCATTGGCCTTGTCGAGCAAGCTGCCCGTGCCGACGCCGAGGGTCTCCAGCTTGGCGCCCGCCTTGTCCGCGAAGGATTTCAGCGCCTCCGCCTTGGCCGGATCGCATAGGAAGACGGCCGGCTCGGCATCGCCGAGGAAGTATTCGACCTCGGCCGGCGTATAGGCGGTGTTGAGCGGCAGGAAAATCGCGCCGGCACGGATCGTGCCGAGATAGAGCATCAGCGCCTCGATGCTCTTCTCGACCTGGACGGCGACGCGGTCGCCCGGCTTGACGTCGAGCGCGACCAGCGCATTGGCGAACCGCGCGGAGACCGCAACCATATCGGCATAGGAATAAGTCCGGCCGTCATCGAGAAACGCGAAGGGCGCGGTTGGCGCCGGCATGCGGGCCTTGATCAGGTCGAACAGATGATTGCCCATGATTTCGGGTCCTTTCAGGCGTTTCCGTTGTCTGTGTTCACTTGGTCGCGGGCCGAAGCTGCTTCTTCACCGAGGAGGAGGCGACGACGGTGTTACGGCTGGCGAAGGCCTCGTGATTGGCCTCGATGTCGGCGAGTTCATAGCGGTAATTGACCATGACGCCATGCGACTCGCGCTGGCCCCGGTCAGAGAGATTGCCGCCGACATTGATGCGCTCCAGCCGCGCGCCATTGCCGAGATGGAAACGGGCGACCGGGTCAATCACGCGCCCAGAGGAAGTCCGGGCGCGCAGCATGTAGTGCGCCAGCATCTGCCCGAGCAGCTTGTCGCGACGGGCGCGGGTGACCTCGTCCTGCTTCGCGACCTCGGCCGGAGCCTGCATCAGCAGCGCCGCTTCCTCATTGGTGAGACCGAGTTCGGCCGGCTCCGCAAGCTCCTGGCCGAGCCAGCGTGCGAAGCCCGGCACCGGTGAAAGCGTGACGAAGACGTCGAGCCCCGGCAGCTCGCGCTTCAGATCTTCGGCGACCTGCTTGATCAGGAAATTGCCGAAGGAGATGCCGCGCAAGCCCTCCTGGCAGTTGGAGATCGAATAGAACACCGCCGTGGTGGCCGAGGATGCCGGCAGCACCTCGCGATCCTCGCTGAGCACATCGACGATGCGGCTCGGGCTCTCGCGGGTCAGCGCCACCTCGACGAAGATCAGCGGCTCGTCGATGAGCTGCGGGTGGAAGAAGGCGAAGCAGCGCCGATCGGCCGGCTCGAGCCGGCGGCGCAGATCGTCCCAGTCCTTGATGGCGTGGACCGCTTCGTAGCGGATGATCTTCTCCAGCACATTGGCCGGCGTGGTCCAGTCGATCCGGCGCAGCACCAGGAAGCCGCGATTGAACCAGGAGCCGAACAGGTGTCGGAAATCGGTGTCGACAGCCTTGAGCTCGGGCTCTTCCTTCATCGCCTCGAACAGGCTCTCGCGCATGCGCACCAGCACATGCGTCCCGCCGGGCGCGAGATTGAGCCGGCGGAAGAGCTCCTGCCGGCGCGGTTCGGAGGCGAGATGGAGCTGCCCGACCGCCTCGGCGTCGGGATTGTCGCGATAACGCTCCAGCGCGGCGTCAAGCCGCTCGTGATCGGGGCCGAAGCGCTCCAGCAGCAACTGGAAGAAAGCAAGCTGGCCGGCCTCGTCGAGCCGCTGCCAGTCGTCGAGCACGGCCTGCGCCAGCGCCATGCCGGACGCCTCGCCGCGCCCGGAGAGCAGATCCTCGCAGAGCTTGTCGAGCGGCCGCCGGCGGTTCGAGGCGAAGCGCTCGAAATTGATCAGCGCGCGGCCGCGATCGGCGACGCTGGTCAATAGATCGCCAAGAAACGCCATGTGCACCCCCAAGAGCCTGCTGCCCGGGCAATCCTATACGAGTTTGCCGCAGTGCAAACGGACGGTGCTGCGACACGATCGCGCTACCTCAACAGGCCCCAGGCCTTGATGAAGAAATCGGGCGCGCCGAAGTTCCCCGACTTCAGCGCCACCACCATCTCAGGCCCGTCGACGACGCGCGTCCAGGGTACGCCGGGGTCGATCTCCGGGCCGATCTCCAGGGTGCGGATGGCAAGGCCCTGCACCACCGCGCCCGAGGTCTCGCCACCGGCGACGAGCAGTCGGGTGACGCCGCCAGCGTTCAGCAGGCGCGCCAACTCCGCAAAGGCATGCTCGACGATCTCGCCGGCCTTGTCGCGGCCGAGCTTGTCCTGCACCGAAGCGACCTCGGCCGGATCGTCGCTGGAATAGACGAGGAAGGGCTTGTCGACGGGCTGAGCCAGGGCCCAGTCCGCCAGTTCCTTCGCCGTCTGCTGGCCGCCGGCCAGCGCCAGCGGATCGACCTTCAGCGCCGGGATCCCGACCGCGAGCGCCGCCTTGATCTGGCCGCGCGTCGCCGCCGAGCAACTGCCGGAGATGATGCCGGCGCGGCCGGTCGGGGCGGCGAGATGCGTCGCGGTCTCGCGCCAGGGCAAGAGCCCCGCCTTGCGGAAATTCTCGGGCAGGCCCATCGCGATGCCGGAGCCGCCGGTGAGCAGGACATGGTCGGAGATGGCCTCGCCGAGCACCATCAGATGGCCGTTGTCGAGCGCGTCGGTGACGACATAGCGCACGCCGTCGGCGGCCAGCTCGGCCAGGCGCTTGCGCACGGCGGCGGCGCCCTGGTTGACGGAAGCATAGGAGGCGAGCCCGACCTTCTGAGGAGTCTGCGCACCCATCAGCCGCATCAGGTTGGCATCCCGCATCGGCGTCAGCGGGTGGTCCTTCATCGAGCTCTCTTGCAGCGGCACCTCGCCGACGAAGAGATAGCCCTGGAAGATCGAGCGGCCATTGGCCGGGAAGGCCGGGCAGACGATCGCCTGATGGGCATTGAGGCGCTGCATCAGCGCGTCCGCGACCGGGCCGATATTGCCCTTGGCGGTCGAGTCGAAAGTCGAGCAGTATTTGAACAGGATCTGCCGCGCACCGGCCGCGAGCAGCGCTTCGCAGGCGGCGAGCGAATCCGCCACCGCCTCCGCGACAGGATTGGTGCGCGATTTCAGCGCCACGACGACGGCGTCGGCCTCGGGCAGCTTTGCCCCGGCAGCGGGGGCGCCGATGACCTGGACCGTGCGCATCCCGGCACGGTTCAGCATCAGGGCGACATCGGTCGCGCCCGTCATGTCGTCGGCAATCACACCCAGCAGCATTGTTTGACCTTCCCTTGCCTTCCTTCGCGGGCAATGGCCCGCGGCGAAAATCTTGCATACCAGAATTGGCGCGCGCGGCGAGAGGCCATCACCGCGCCACCGCCATGCAACCCCTGCTCCACGCCGTCACATTGTATCCATTGCACCAGACACCACGGCATGGAATGTTTCTGGCCAAGCTCGGCCTGGGCAAGGAAAGCCCTATCGACGATCACCGCAAAATACGCCAGCTTGGTACCGAATGGGACCAAACAGGAATGCCCCGCGAAGCTCCGTGATCGCCGCAAGAGCGATGGAGTCTCGGGAAAGGGGCCAAGGTCAAAGCAAAACAACGATGAGGGGAACAGCGATGAAACGTATCGTTCTGCTGGCGTCCGCGGCTCTGCTCGGCCTCGCCATTCTTCCAGCTCAAGCCCAATCGCCATCGACCTTGCGCATCGGCCTGCAGGAGGACCCTGATGTGCTCGATCCGCACAAGGCCCGCACCTTCGTCGGCCGCATCGTCTTCATGGGCTGTGCGACCGGCTCGTCGACATCGACCCGGAGCTGAAGATCATCCCGCGGCTGGCGACGCAATGGTCGTTCTCGGGCGATGGGCTGACGCTGACGATGAAGCTCCGGACCGACGCCAAGTTCCATGATGGCGAGAGCTTCAACGCCGAGGCGGCCAAGGCCAATCTCGAGCGGGCGATGACGCTGCCGGATTCGCTCAGAAAGTCGGAGCTCGCCTCGGTCGCAAGCGTCGAAGCCCCCGATCCGGCGACGCTCGTGCTGAAGCTGAAGCGCCCCGATGCGACCTTGCTCGCCCAGCTCACCGACCGCGCCGGCATGATGCTGTCGCCGAAGAGCCTCGGCCCCGACATCTCGGCCAAGCCGGTCTGCTCCGGCCCCTACCAGTTCGTCGAGCGTGTCCAGAACGACCGGATCGTGCTGGAGAAATTCAAGGGGCACTGGGAGGCTGACAAGTACCAGTTCGACCGGGTGATCTACCGCGCCATTCCCGACACCACGGTGCGCCTCGCCAATCTGCGCGCCGGCGAGCTCGACATGCTGGAGCGACTGGCACCGACCGATGTGAAATCGGCCAAGGGCGACAAGAGCCTCAAGGTCGAGAGCACCGCCAATCTCGGCTATCAGGGCATCACCATCAACACCAATCATGGCGAGGCCGCCAACCAGCCGATGGGCAAGGATAAGCGCGTCCGGCAGGCGCTGTCGCTGTCGATCGACCGGAAGGTGCTGAGCCAGGTGGTGTTCGAGGGGCTCTATGCGCCGATGAACCAGCCCTTCAACCCCGGCAACCAGTATCTTTCCGCCGCCCTGCCCGTGCCGGAGCGCGACGTCGCCAAGGCCAAGGCGCTACTGAAGGAAGCCGGGGCCGCCAAGGTCAGCGTCGAGCTTTTTGTGACCAACAACCCGGTCGACGCCCAGCTCGGTCAGGTCATCCAGGCGATGGCGCAGGAAGCGGGCATCGACATCCAGATCCGCTCGAGCGAGTTCGCCAGCCAATTGCGCGACCAGCAGCAGGGCAAGTTCCAGATGAGCCGGATCGGCTGGTCCGGACGCATCGATCCGGACGGCAATATCCACCAGTTCGTCACGACCAAGGGCAACCAGAACGACGGGCGCTACTCCAATGCCGAGGTCGACAAGCTGCTCGACGAGGCCCGGACGCTCTACGATGTCGCCGAGCGCAAGAAGCGCTACGACGCGGCGCAGAAGATCCTCCAGGACGAACTGCCGATCGTCTATCTCTACAATTAGACCGTCTTCTTCGCGCTGCGCTCCAATCTCCAGGGCTTCGTGATCAACCCCGACGGGATGATCCGGCTTTCGGGGCTGAAGCGCTCGTGAGGATGCAGCCCGATCGACGCGGGCACCGCCACCCTACGCCCTCCCCCCTTGTGGGGGAGGATTGGGGAGGGGGGAATGCCATGCTCCCGCGCTTCAAATCCTGGCGAACGCCGCGTGCAAAACGACCAGCCTCACGGCTGACTACCCCCCTCTCCAACTCTCCCTCACAAGGGGGGAGAGAGGCGCCCTCTCCGGCTCACGACAGCGACCGGCAGCCATGTTCGCGCTGATCGGCCGACGCGTCCTGATCGCGATCCCGACGCTGTTCCTGGTGTCGCTGTTCGTCTTCGCCCTACAAAGGGCGCTGCCGGGCGACCCGTTCCTGGTCATCGCCGGCGAGGAGCGCGATCCAGAGGTGATCGCACGCCTGCGCGCGATCTACCGGATGGACGATCCGATCGTCGTGCAGTTCTTCGCCTGGCTCGGCCAGGTGCTCCAGGGTGATTTCGGCCGCTCGCTGCGCACCGGCGAGCCCGTGCTGACCCTGATCCTGCAGAAGCTGCCGGTGACGATCCAGCTCGCCACCGCCTCGATCATCGTCGCGCTCGCAATCGGCCTGCCGGCCGGAATCATCGCGGCGCGACGCAAGGGCACCATCGTCGACTATTCGGCGAGCGCGCTCGCTCTGTCCGGCCTGTCGATCCCCAACTTCTGGCTCGGCATCATGCTGATCCTCGTCGTCGCCGTGGAGCTGAAATGGCTGCCGGCCTCGGGCTTCGAGTCGATCTTCGTCGACCCCAAGGCGGCGATCGAGCGCCTGATCATGCCGGCCTTCGTGCTCGGCGGCGGGCTCTCGGCCTTCATCATGCGCCATACCCGCTCGGCCATGCTGGAAGTGCTACGCTCCGACTATGTCCGCACAGCGCGCGCCAAGGGGCTCGACGAGCAGACCGTCGTCAACCGCCACGCGCTACGCAATGCGCTGATCCCGATCATCACCCTGTCGACGCTGCTGTTCGGCGAACTGCTCGCCGGCGCGGTGCTGACCGAGCAGGTCTTCACCATCCCCGGTTTCGGCAAGCTGATCGTCGATGCCGTCTTCAACCGCGACTATGGCGTCGTCCAGGGCGTGGTGCTGTGCACGGCGCTCGGCTTCATCCTGATGAACCTGCTCGCCGATGTCCTCTATATCCTCGCCAATCCGCGCCTGAGGAACGCCTGATGAGCGCCGTGACCGAGACCGGCGCGGCCGGCCCCTTGCAGGCGCGCCCGGGTGTGATGCGACGGCTCGTCCGCAACCGCTCGGCGCTGATCGGCGGAGCCCTCGTCCTGACCTTTGTGCTGCTGGCGATCCTGGCGCCGATCCTCCCGCTGGCCGATCCGCTGAAGTCGAACTTCCTCGCGATCCGCAAGCCGCCTTCCGAGCTGTACTGGTTCGGCACCGACGAGCTTGGCCGCGACCAGGTATCGCGCCTGTTCTATGGCGCACAGACCTCGCTGCTCGCCGGCATCGTCTCGGTTGCGATCGCGCTGGCGATCGGCATTCCCTTCGGGCTCGCCGCCGGCTGGTATGGCGGCTGGATCGACATCGTGATCTCGCGTGTCACCGAGGCCCTGCTGGCCTGCCCGTTCCTGATCCTCGCCATCGCCTTCGCCGCCGTGCTCGGACCGTCGCTGACCAATGCGATGATCGCGATCGGGCTCTCGGCGGTGCCGATCTTCATCCGGCTGGTGCGCGGCCAGGTGATGACGGTCAAGGCGGAGGACTTCGTCGAGGGCGCCCGCGCGGTCGGCGCGCGCGACCTGCGCCTGATGCTGGTCCATGTCCTGCCGAATACGCTCTCGCCGATCATCGTGCAGGCGACCCTGTTCATGGCGCAGGCGATCATCCTGGAAGCCGCCCTCTCCTTCCTCGGCCTCGGCCAACAACCGCCCTCGCCGTCCTGGGGCCAGATGCTCAACGTCGCCAAGAACTTCATGGAGCAGGCGCCCTGGATGTCGGTTGCGCCCGGCATCGCCATCTTCCTGGCAGTCCTCGGCTTCAACCTGCTCGGCGACGGCCTGCGCGACGCGCTCGATCCGAAGGAACAGTAGGTGCTGCCCTCTTCCTCAGCCCTCATCCTGAGGAGCCGCGCAGCGGCGTCTCGAAGGATGCTCCAGAAAGCTCGGGAAACGCCGGCGCTGGAGATACGAAACAGCTCATGTTCTGCGCCTGGCCAGTTCTGGCAGGAGATTCCAGTGGCCTTCGATCATGGCTTGCTTCTTTGCGCGCGACCAACCTTTGACCCGGCGCTCCATCGCAATGGCATCGGTGATGCTCGGGAAGTGCTCCGCAAACACCAAGGCCACCGGCCGCCGCCTGAACGTGTAACTCGCCGGATAGAGACCGGTGTTGTGCTGCCCGACCCTCGTCTCAACATCGCCCCTGGTCGTCCCGGTGTAGAAACTGCCGTCACTGCAGCGGAGAATGTACAGCCAACAGCCATCATGCTCTCGCATGCTGTTACGAGTCCTTGTTCCCTTCTCAGCCCTCATCCTGAGGAGCGCCGTAAGCGCGTCTCGAAGGATGCTTCAGAAAGCTCCGGAACCAGCTGGAGCATCCTTCGAGACGCGCTCCTGCGGAGCGCTCCTCAGGATGAGGGCTAAGGGTAGGAAACGCGATCCGCCCCTGAGCCGATTTTTCCAACCAGTGGATAGCCCGATGTTCACCACCCGCCCCGAGATCCTCGGCACCTTCGGCGTCGTCACCTCGACTCACTGGCTCGCGACCGCGTCCGGGATGGCGATGCTGGAGAAGGGCGGCAACGCCTTCGACGCCTGCGCCGCCGCCGCCTTCGTGCTGCAGGTGGTCGAGCCGCACCTCGTCGGCCCGGCCGGCGACATGCCGGCGGTGTTCTATTCGGCCGAGACCAGGAAGGTCGAAGTGCTCTGCGCCCAGGGGCCGGCGCCGGCCGCCGCGACGATCAAGGCCTATAAGGACCTCGGCATCGACATCATCCCCGGGGACGGCCTGCTCTCCACCGTGATCCCAGGCGCATTCGGCGGCTGGATGACCATGCTGCGCGACCATGGCCGGCTGCCCCTGCGCGAGGTGCTGGAGCCGGCGATCGGCTATTTCGAGAACGGTCACCCGATGCTGCCGCGCGTCTCCGACACGATCGCAGGCCTCAGCGACCTCTTTACCAATGAATGGCCGACCTCGGGCGCGGTCTACCTGCCCGGCGGCAACGTCCCTAAGGGCCGCGAGCTCTTCCGCAATCCAGTGGCGGCCGCGACCTACAAGCGCATCCTCGCCGAGGCGGAAGCCGCTGGCGGCGATCGCCAGAAGCAGCTCCAGGCCGCTTACGATGCCTGGTACAAGGGCTTCGTCGCCGAAGCGATGGACGCCTTCTGCCGCACGGAAGCGCCGATGGATTCGACCGGCCGCCGGCACAAGGGCCTGCTCACCGCGCAGGACCTGGCCGGCTGGACGCCGCACTACGAGGCGCCGGCGAGCGTGACCTATCATGACTGGGAGGTGTTCAAGATCGGCCCCTGGGGCCAGGGCCCGGTCTTCCTGCAGACGCTGAAGATCCTCGAAGGTTTCGACCTCTCCGCAATGGGCCCGGCCAGCCCCGAGTTCATCCACCATGTCGCCGAAGCGATGAAGCTCGCCTTCGCCGATCGCGAGGCCTATTACGGCGATCCCGACTTCGTGAAGGTGCCGCTGGCGACGCTGCTGTCGGACGACTATGCCCGCGGCCGGCGCGCGCTGATCGGCAACGAGGCTTCGCTCGAAATCCGTCCCGGAGCGGTCGCTGGCTTCGAAGCGCAGGTCGCACAGGCGCTCGCCAATATCCGGATTGCCGGCCAGCATGGCGCGGCGACCAGCGCGACGGTCGGCGAGCCGACGCTCGCCTCTATGGTCGCCTCCTCGCAGCGCGGCGACACCGTCCATATCGACGTGATCGACCGCTGGGGCAACATGGTTGCGGCGACGCCCTCGGGCGGCTGGCTGCAATCCTCGCCGGTGATCCCGGAGCTCGGCTTCCCGCTGAACTCGCGCGCCCAGGCCTTCTTCCTCGAAGAGGGCCTGCCCTCCTCGCTGGCACCCGGCAAGCGCCCGCGCACGACGCTGACCCCGACAATCGCCTTCGAGAACGGACAGCCGCGCCTCGCCTTCGGCACGCCGGGCGGCGACCAGCAGGAGCAGTGGCAGCTCGGCATGTTCCTGCGCCGGGTGCATCACGGCCTCAATCTGCAGGAGGCGATCGACCTGCCGCTGTTCCATACCCAGCACTTCCCCTCGACCTTCTATCCGCGCGAGGCGCGGCCGGGTCATCTCACGGTCGAGGAGAGCGTCGGCGAGGCCGTGCTGGCCGATCTGGTGCGGCGCGGCCACAAGCTCGAGCCGGCTCCGGCCTGGACGGTCGGTCGACTCACCGCAGCCGAGAAGAGCGCCAATGGGCTCTTGCGCGCGGCCGCGACCCCACGTCTGATGCAGGCCTACGCCGCCGGCCGCTGAGGATTAGCCTATGACATGGTCCATCGTCGCGCGCGACGCCGCGACCGGCGCCTATGGCGTCGCCGTCTCCACTTGCGCCTTCGCCGTCGGGGCGCGCGTGCCTTATGGCTGCGGCCGGGTCGGCGCGATCGCGACCCAGGCCTTCGTCAACCCGCTCTACGGCGTCGACGGCTTGCGGCTGCTGCAGGAAGGGCGCTCCTCGGTCGAGATCATCGCCAACCTGACTGCGGCCGATGAAGGCCGGGCGCACCGGCAAGTCCATCTGATCGATCGCGACGGGCGCACGGCGTCCTATACCGGCAATGCCTGCATCGACTGGTGCGGGGCGGTGAACGGGCCGCAGGTCTCGGTCGCCGGCAACATGCTGGCCGGCCCGGAGGTCGTCCAGGAGACGCTGAAGGCCTATGTCGAGAATTCAGGGCTCGATTTCGACGAGCGCCTGCTGGTCGCGCTCGAAGCCGGCGAGAAAGCCGGTGGCGACAAGCGCGGCCGGCAATCCTGCGCAATCAGGATCTGGGCAGGCGAGCCGGTGCCGAGCTTCGACATCCGGGTCGACGACCATGCCGAGCCGCTCACCGAATTGCGCCGGATCTGGCGGGTGGCGCATCAGCGCTCCGTGCCCTTCCAGCAGGCCTCGCCCTCGCGGGCGCGACCTGCCGGCGTCACCGACCGGGCCGAGCTCGACCGGCTGTGTGCGGACTATGCCGAGGCGTGGAACGCGCGGCATCCGGAATAACGATCGCGGCAGCCGATCGTCATGCTCGGGCTTGACCCGAGCATCTCGGAAACCAGTGTCTTCTCGTCATGAGATTCTCGGGTCGGCGCTTCGCGCCGCCCGAGAATGACGACCTTGTTCAAGCCGCCTTGGCGGTGCGCCCTTCGGCCGCCCATTTGGCGTACCAGCTCTTGAATCGGCGCCATTCGGTCTCGACATAATTGCGCTGGGCGTCGGAAAGCCTGTCAGCGTCGTTGAAATGGCGCTCATAGGCCTTGTGGCCTTCCAGCACCATCAGGTGCTTGTAGTAGAGCACGAGGTCGACGCCCTCGTCGAAGGACGACAGCACATAGAGCGCGCGCTCCAGCTCGAGCGCATCACGCTCGGCCTGCGGGTCGCCCGCGGCGGCCTTCTGCGAGAGCGCGACGAGGTGCAGCACCTCCTTGGGCAGGGCGTTGCCGATGCCGGTGATCGCGCCCCTGGCGCCGCAGCGGATGAAGCCGTGCGTGACCTGCGTGTCGACGCCGACCATCAGCGTCAGCTTGGGGTCACGGTTGGTGATATGCTCGGCCGCATAGGTCAGCGCCGCGCCGCCGCCGAACTCCTTGAAGCCGACGAGATGCGGGAACTGCTTGTTCAACGCGAAGAACAGGTCGGCCTTGGTCTCGTAGCCGTAATAGGGGCTGTTGTAGATCACCGAGGGCAGGTCGACCGCGGCTTCCAGGATGCCCTCGAAATGGGCGCGCTGCGCCTGGAGCGAAGAGCCGCGCGAGAGCACGCGCGGGATGACCATCAGGCCCTGCGCCCCGGCCTTCTTGGCATGGGCGGCGAGCGCGGCGGCACGCTTGGGATTCTGCGCGCCGGTGCCGACGATCAGCGGGATGCCGCCCTTCACCAGCGCCTCGACGCCCTCCATGCGCTGCTCGTCGGTGAGCAACGGCCAGTCGCCCATCGAGCCGCAATAGACGACCGCCGACATCCCGGCGTCGATCAGATGGCGGCCGGTGCGCACCAGCTCGGCGTAGTCGACGTCGCCCGCGGCGGTGCAGGGGCTCATCAGGGCGGGAATCGTACCGCTGAAGATGTTCTTGGTCATGGCAGGTATCCGCTCGCGGGAGGAAATGCGGCTGCGGGCGGAGCGCCCGCAGCCGGGATGATAGCTGAAAAAATCAGGCCGTGATCGCCTTGCCAGCCTTGCGCAGGTCGGCCAGCACCGGCGCCTTGGGCAGCCAGATCTTGTCGAACTCGGCGACGACGGCCTCGGCATCCTTCGGGTTGGCGAGCTTGAAGTTGGCGCCGGCCGCCTTGAACTGCTCGACCAGCTTGGGCTCGTTGACGGCGAGTGCGTCGATCTGCTCGTCGAGCGCGGCACGGACCGTCTTCTGGATCAGCTCGCGATCGGCGGCCGGCATGCCCTGCCAGACGCGGCCCGAGGCGAGCGCGATCACCGGCATGAAGATCGCGTTCATCTGCAGGATGGTCTTGGAGACCTTGTCGAAGCGCTGGTTCCGCGAGAACTCCAGATCGGCCTCGAGCCCGTCGACCTGGCCGTTGGTCATGGCGTCGAAGACCTGCGGGGTCGGGATCGGGGTCGGAGCGGCGCCGAGCAGCTGGTAGAAGTCGCGATAGACCGGCGTCGGGTTGATGCGCAGCTTCATGCCCTTGAGCCCGGCGACGCCGTCGATCTCCTTGGCGGAGAACACGGCGCGCATGCCGGTGATGCCCCAGGCCATGCCGACGCAGCCGGTCTCGCGCGGCAGCACGTCGAACAGCTTCATCGCGACGGGGTCGCGCACCAACTTGGCGATCTTGGCGGTGGAGTCGACGATATAGGGTGCGGTGATCGCGCCGATCGCCGGCACGCGCGAGCCGAGCTCGGCTGCCATGATCCAGCCCATGTCGAGCGCGCCGGACTGCATCTGCTGCAGCATCGCCGCCTCGTTGCCGAGCTGGCCGGAGTGGAAGACCGTCAGGTTCAGCCGGCCATTGGTCTCGGCCTTCAGGCGCTCGCCGACCTTGACGGCCGCGACGTTCCAGGGATGGCCGTTCGGGGTGAGGATGCCAAGGCGCAGCTCCTTGCTTTGGGCAAGCAGCAGCGCCGGCTTGGCGATCGGCAGGGTCGCCGCGGCAGCGATGAGATGACGGCGTGAAATGGTCATGACGGTACTCCCCTTATTGGTTGGCAGGCGGGTTCACTTCACCAAGGCCAGCGAGAGCCATGGGTAGATCGAGAGCAGGACCAGGAGGACGCAGGAGATGATGAAGAAGGGCAGCGTCACCAGGAACATCTTGCCCGGCTTGGCCCCCGTCACCGCGGCGGCGACGAAGAAGCACAGGCCGACCGGCGGCGAGAGCAGGCCGAGCACGAGGTTGATCACCACGACGACGCCGAAATGCCGGGGGTCGATGGCATAGACCTCTGTCGCGATCGGCAGCAGGATCGGCACCGTCATGATCAGGCCGGGGATGCCATCGATCACCGTGCCGATCACCAGCAGGATGACGTTGACCAGCAGCATGAAGGTCACCGGATCCTCGGCGATCGCCTGGATCGAGGCGGCGACGCTCTGCGGGACCTTGCCGTAGACCAGCACCCAGGAGAACACGGCCGCTGCGGCAACGAGGAAAAGCACGATCGCCGAATAGACGCCGGCGCGCAGCATCATCTGCGGCAGCTGGCCGAAGCTGAGCTGCTTCGTCCAGTAGCGGCCGATCAGCAGCGCCGCGACCGAGCCGACCGCCGCCGCCTCTGTCGCATTGGCGAAGCCGCCGAGGATCGAGCCGACGATGACGATCGGGATCAGCAGGGTCGGAGCTGAACTGAGCACGATCTTGCCGCGCTCGCGCAGGGTCAGCTTGTCGCCGGCCGGGTAGTTGTAGACGAAGCCCATGCCGGCGATGATCAGGAAGAACAGGACCGTCAGAAGCACGCCCGGGACGATGCCGGAGAGCAGCATGTCGCTGACCGAGACCTGGGCCAGCACGGCATAGACGACGAACATCACCGAGGGCGGGATGATCGGGCCGAGCATCCCGCCATAGGCGGTGAGGCCGGCGGCGAAGTCCTTGTCGTAGCCCTTGCGTTCCATTTCGGGGACCATGACCTGCGCCATGATCGCGACCTGGGCCGTGGCCGAGCCGAGGATCGAGGCGACGAACATGTTGGCGAGGATGTTGACATAGGCCAACCCGCCCTTGAGCGAGCCGACGAAGGCCATGGCGAGGTCGACGATGCGACGGGTGATGCCGCCACCATTCATGATCTCGCCGATCAGGATGAAGAGCGGGATCGCGATCAGCCCGTAGCTGTCGACGCCGCCGAACATCTGCAGCGGGTAGTTCGGCAGGAGCTGCATGTTGCCGGTCGCCGCCATGTAGATCAGCGCGCCTAGGCACAGGCACAGCGCGATCGGCACGCCGGCCAGCATGATGCCGAAGAAGGCTCCAATCGTGAGTGCCATCAGTTCACCACCCCGTCGGCATTGGCGGCGAAGCCCGGCAGCTCCTGCTTCGCGACGAGGCCGAGATCCTCGAACAGGTTGGCCAGCGCATGCAGCGTCATGGTGAAGGCGAAGAGCGGCATGATCAGGTAGATCACCCAGGTCGGCCAGTTCAGCGTCTGGGTGCGCTCGGTGTAGATGAAGTTGAAGGACTGGCCGGCATAGTCCCTGGCGTCGAAGCCGGCCTGGGCGATGCCGACCGGATCGAGCCAAAGCCAGCACATCACCCCCAGCGCGATGCCGAACAGGACCACGCCGAGCGTTGCGATCACTCGGAAGATCGCGGCGCCGCGCGCCGAGAAGCGCTCGGTCAGCATGGTCACGGCGAAATCGAGCCGCATCCGCGTCATCGCCGAGGCGCCGATGAAGGTGAGCCAGACCACGCTGTAGACCGCGGATTCGTCGATCCAATAGATCGGGTAGCCAGTGTAGCGCGTGACGACGTTGAGCAGGATCAGCGCCGAGAGCAGGAACATCAGCGCCTGGATGGCGCGATGCTCGACCCGGAGCAGCCGCCCGGACACGGCGACGATCGCCTCTGGCACAGCCCTGGAGCGGCTACCCGCCACGACAGCTTGGTTGTTCATGCTTGCCTTCCCCTTGCCACTTTGTAGATTGTATAAAATCTACGTGTCAATGGTTTTTCGTGCGGCGATCCACTACGGTGCAGTCGATGTCACCTCCCCTGAAACACCGCACCCTTGCCTCGGCGATCGTCGATCGCCTGCGACAGGAGATCCTCGCCGGCAGCTATCCGGCCGGCTCGCAATTGCGGCAGGACGCGCTGGCGCAGGCCTATGAGGTCAGCCGCATCCCGGTGCGCGAGGCGCTGTTCCAGCTGGAGGCGGAGGGGTTCGTCAGGATCGTCCCGCACAAGGGCGCAATTGTCTCAGGGCTGTCGCTGGACGAGATCAACGACGTCTTCGAGCTGCGAAAGCTCCTGGAGCCGCGGCTGCTGGCGAGCTCGGTGCCGGTGCTGACGGCTGAAGACTTCGCCGCGGTAGCCGGAATGGAGGCCGCTTTCGAGGAGGCGATGACAGCGCGCGACATCAGCCGCTGGGGGCTGCTCAACGCCGATTTCCACATGGCGCTCTATGCCCGCGCGACGCAGCCACGCACGCTCGCGATCGTCGCGGGGCTGTTGCAGACCAGCGATCGCTATACGCGGCTGCAATTGCAGCACAGTTCATCGATCGAGCGGGCGCGGACCGAGCACAACGAGCTGATCCGGCTCAGCCGTGCCGGAGCGATGAAGGAGGCGTGCCGCCTCCTCGTCGACCATATCGAGCTGGTGCGGCGGGACCTTGTCGCGTTCCTAGAAGAGCGAGGGAAGGGGTAGGCGGGCTGCCCGCCAAACGAAACAGGCGCGGGATCCCCTATCCTGGAAGGAGAGGGGTAGGAGGTGTTCGGACTGAAAACGCTGGCTTGGGCCTGACCGCGGTGAGCGCTCGCGGCGATGGTCGAACAGTCTACACCTCACCCTGCCCTCTCCTTACAGGAGAGGATTCCCCGCGCGCTTCAGAACCGTTCCGCCTAACAGATCAGGTCAGCTTCCCCCGCGCCGCTACCGGCAGTTCGCCGATGAGCTTGTCGCCGCGCACGGTCACCAGCCGGTCGACCATGTTGACGACGACACAGACATGGTTCGGGACCACCCGCACGACTTCGCCGACATTGGGCCGCTCATTGCTGCCGGACAGGTCGAGGAAGCCGTGCTCCTCGGCGAATTGCGCGATCCTGGCCAGCGGGTATTCGAGGATGTAGCCGTGGCCGTCGAGCCCGCCCTTGTCGCTGGTCAGCGTCTTCGAGCCGGAATCGAGGATGCCGCGCTCCGGCCCGGCCCGGCTGACCACGGTCGCGTAGACGGTCAGCGCGCAGTCATCGAGGCTCGCCACCCCGGCGGCGATCTGCATGCGGTCGTTGAAGATCGAGGTGCCCGAGCGATGTTCGGTCGAGCCCTTGAGCTTGCCGATATTCGGGATGTTGGGTGAGCCTCCGGTCGAGACGATGCCTGCCTCCAGCCCCGCCTCGCGCAGGCCGGCATTGGCGGTGTCGAGGAAGTCCTGCGTCGCCGGCCACCCCGTCTCGGGCGGATACATCAGGAAGCCGGCGAAGGTCAGGCCCTTGGCGGCGGCGATCTGCTTCGCCAGCTCCACCGCCTCGCCGGGGGTCTCGACGCCGGCGCGCTTGCGGCCGGTATCGCATTCGACCACGACCTCGAGATTGCGCCCGGCGATCTCGGCGGCCTTGGGCAGGCCGGCGATGGTGACGGGATTGTCGGCCGCGACGATCATGCGGACGCGGCGTTGCAAGGCACCAAGACGCCCCAGCTTTTCCTCACCCAGAATGTTGTAGCTGATCAGGATGTCGTCGATGCCGCCATCGGCCATGACCTCGGCCTCGCCGAGCTTCTGGCAGGTGATGCCGCGCGCGCCGGCGGCGACCTGGAGCCGCGCCAGCTCCGGCGACTTGTGCGTCTTGATATGCGGGCGGTTGGCGACGCCGGCGGCATCGCAGGCGGCCTGGAGCCTGGCGATATTGGCCTCGACCTTGTCGAGGTCGATGACGACGGCCGGCGTGCCGTAGACGCGGGCGATCTCCTCAGCGAGCGCGGTGGTCACGGCAGCACCCGCACGATGACTTCGATCTCGACGGTCATGTTGTTGGGCAGCGAGCCCATGCCGACGGCGGAGCGGGCATGGCGGCCGTTCTCGCCGAGCACGGCGACGAACAGGTCCGAGCAGCCATTGATGACCTTGGGATGCTGCGAGAAATCGGGCGCGGCGTTGACCATGCCCAAGAGCTTCACCACCTCGATCTTGTCGAGCGAGCCGGCCGCCTTCTTCATCGCCGCGAGCAGGCCGAGGCCGGTCTGCTTGGCGTGCTCATAGGCGTCCTCGATCGAGACATCGGCGCCGACCTTGCCGGTCGGATAGGTGCCGTCGGCGCGCTTCGGGCCCTGGCCGGAGAGATAGATGAAGTCGCCGACGCGCTTGAAGCTGACATAGGTCGCGACCGGGGTCGGAACGTCGGGCAGGGTCAGGCCCAGCTCCTTGAGCTTGTCATCGGCACTCATTGCGTTCTCCCATCGTCTTTCAGATCGCGGATCATGTAGCGGGCGGCACTGTCATAGCTCGCAAGCTTGCGAGCAAGGGCTTCGTCATGCGCCTCGCGAAAGCCCTGGCGACGCCAGAAGCCGGCCGAGTTGCCCACGGCCACGAGAGCCATCCGGGCGAAACCGGAGGCTTTGGCATGAGCCGCCAGCCGATCGACGCAGGCCGAGGCTGCGCCACCGCCGCGCGCGGCCGGCAGCAAAGCGAGGTCATGGATGTAATAGGCATCGGCATCGCCCGGCAAAGCGCCGAGCAGGCTGTCGAGCGCCGGCACCTGGCCGAGCCGCCAGGGATGGCTCAGCACATAGCCGCCGAGCCCTTCCCCGCCCGCCAGCACGAGGCAGCCAGCCGGATGCAGCGCAAGCCGCTCGGCGAAGACCGCTTCGCCTTCCGGATAGTCCGGGTGCACCTGTCCCGCGACTGCCATCACGGCCGGCAGTTCGGTGGCGGCCATGAGGCGCCAGGAGGGTGAGGATATGCTCATCGGAGCGATCACGCGTCATGCTCGGGCTTGCCCCGAGCATCTCAGGCCGGAAGGGCGCCGATTGGCTCCTTCCCATCATGAGATTCTCGGGTCTGCGCTTCGCTTCGCCCGAGAATGACGCTCGTTTCCTACGCCGCCTCGACCTTCCTGAACTTGTTGCTGCGCTTGGGGTGCCACCAGGCGCCCTTCAGCACCACGCCCTCGGAGACGATCTTGCGATCGCCGATCAGGTGCTCGCCGACGACGTCGACATAATCGAACTTGCCTTCCTTGATCGTCAGCACAGTCGCATCGCCGAGCGAGCCGACCTTGAGCGAGCCGTATTCCGGGCGCTTCAGCGCCATGCCGGCGTTCAGCGTCGAGGCGGCGATGACATTGTTCAGGCTCATGCCCATGCAGAGGAACTTCGACATGGTCGTGACCTGGTCATAGGCCGGGCCGTCGATGCAGAGCTTGTGCACGTCGGAGGAGATCACGTCCGGCTCGAAGCCGTTGGCGAGCATGGCGCGCGTGGTCTTGAACGAGAACGAGCCCTTGCCATGGCCGATATCGAAGATGACGCCGCGCTTGCGGGCGGCGAGCACCTCGGGCTTCACCGTGCCCTGCGCGGTCGAGGGCGCATTCGGGAAGGGACGGAAGGCATGGGTCAGCACGTCGCCGGGCCGCAGCATGCCGATCACTTCCTCATAGGACGGCGGCGGGTGGTCGATATGGCACATCAGCGGCATGCCGACCTCGTTGGCGACCTGCAGCGCGATATTGAGCGGCACCGTGCCGGAGGTGCCCGACGCATGCAGGCCGACGCGAACCTTTATGCCGACGATCAGGTCGCGATTCTTGTCGGCGACCTCGACGCAGTCGATCGGGTTCATCATCCGAAGATCGCCGCTCTCGCCGACCATGACGCGGTGGTCGAAGCCGTAGATGCCGGCATGCGAGACATGGAGATAGGCGAGGATGCGCGCCTGGCTCTTCTCGATCACATGCTTGCGAAAGCCCGGCCAGTTGCCGGGGCCGGCCGAGCCGGTGTCGACCGAGGTGGTGACGCCCGAGGCGCGGCAGAATTCATCGGCGTCGATGCCGAGCGAGGTGCCGCCCCAATAGACATGGGTGTGCAGATCGATCAGGCCGGGCGTGACGATGTAGCCGGAGACGTCGCGGACTTCCTTGGCCCCCTTCAGATCCTTGCCAAAGCCCGAGACCTTCCCGTCGGTGAAGGCGACGTCGAGGACGCCGTCATGCTTCTGCGAGGGGTCGATCACTCGCCCGCCCTTGAGGATGAGATCGTGGGTCATGACTGCTCCTTGGGGAAACCGGGCGGCGGACGCGTCGCGTTCAGGCGAAGCTGGCCGTAGCGCCGTTCTGGATGATAGCGACAGCTTCGGCGAAGTGGTTATGCAGCTCGGGAATATGGAGCTGCGAAACGGCTAGGTCCTGGATCGGATCGTATTCGGCGTCAGGGGCGCTCACGCGATCACCGCGCCCTTGCGCTCGACGATCATGCCGTAGCATTGCGGCTCGCGGTGCTTGGCGAAGTTGAAGGTCGAATTCTTGTAGCTGTTGCCGAGGTCGAGATCGCAGCGGGCGACGACGAGCTCGTCATCCTCGGTCACCGCCTGCGCCACCACCTCGCCGGTCGGGGCGATGATGCAGGAGCCGCCGATCTGGTCGACGCCCGCCTCCAATCCCGCCTTGGCGACGCCGACCACCCAGGTCGCGTTCTGATAGGCCCCAGCCTGCATGACGAGCTGGTTGTGGAAATTGCCGAGCCGGTCATGAGCGGGAGCCGGCGGGTTGTGCTTGGGCGTATTGTAGCCGAGCACGATCATCTCGACGCCCTGCAGCCCCATGACGCGATAGCTCTCGGGCCAGCGCCGGTCGTTGCAGATCATCATGCCGAGCCGCCCGCCCATCGTCTCCCAGACCGGCCAGCCTAGATTGCCGGTCTCGAAATAGCGCTTCTCGAGATTCTGGAAGACCGCGTCCGGCCGATGCTCGGGATGGCCGGGCAGATGGATCTTGCGGTACTTGCCGACGATCCTGCCGGCCTTGTCGACGATGATCGCGGTGTTGAAGCGGCGCTTGCGGCCGTCCTCGAAGGCGAGCTCGGGATAGCCGAGATGGAAGCCGATGCCGAGCCGCTCGGCTTCGGCGAAGAGCGGTGCCGTCTCGTTCGATGGCATGGCGCTCTCGAAATAGGAGTCGATCTCGGCCTCGTCATCGATCCACCAATGCGGGAAGAAGGCGGTCAGCGCCGCCTCGGGATAGACGACGAGGTCGCAGCCATTCGCCTTCGCCTGGCGCATCAGCTCGATCATGCGGGCGACGGCAGAGCTGCGGCTCTCCTCGCGCTGGATCGGTCCGAGCTGGGCTGCGCCGACGGTCAGGATACGAGGCATTGGAAGGCTCCTGCTGTGCTTGCTCGTTGCTCGAGGATTCCGCTGGAGGCGGACGCCGCTATCCCTGTGCGCCATTGCGCAGTTGCCGTTACGGCAATAGCGTCGGGCGTTCCCTCTGGGCTCGGTCCGGAAGCGCCGGCCGCGGCTGCCGGGGCAGCATCGAGCTGCGGATCAGAGTCATGGCCACATTCAATGTCGTCCGCTTCCGCATCAAGCCCGAACGGGAGGCGGAGTTCCTCGACGCCCACCGCCAGGGCAAAGCCAATTGGCCCGGCCTTGCGCGGGGCCACATCATCAAGACCGGCGACCGCGCCTATTGCCTGATCGGCGAATGGGAGGACCTCGCCGCCTTGAAGGGCGCCCGCGACCAGATGATCGCGACGCTGGGCAGCTTCCGCGACACGCTCGAGGACCTCGGCAATGGCCTCGGCGTCACCGACGCGGTGTCCGGGGAAGTCGTCCTGGACCTGCGCGCCTGACGCGCGCTCGACGATGCCACCACCGAGAGCGACGGCATCGCCAGGACAATGAATGGGCCCATAGGCGGGCCAATTCGCTAAGCGGGTCGGGCTTCGACGAGGCCCGACGACAGCGCAGGACATGACGTCGGACCGCCTTCAGATGCTCTTAGCCAGGCGCGGGTCGAGCGAGTCGCGCAATCCGTCGCCGAGCAGATTGACGGCCAGCACGGTGATCGAGAGGAACAGCGCCGGGAAGAAGACGATGTGCGGCCTGACCTGCCAGAGCGCCCTGCCCTCGGCCATGATGTTGCCCCAGGACGGGGTCGCCGGCGGCACGCCCGCGCCGATGAAGGACAGGATCGCCTCGATGATCATGGCGCTGGCGCAGATATAGGTCGCCTGCACCGTCATCGGTGCGATCGTGTTGGGCAGGATGTGCTTGATGATGATGCGCGGCACGCGGGCGCCGTTCGAGATCGCGGCCTCGACATAGGGCTGCTCGCGCAGGGAGAGCACGACCGATCGCACCAGGCGCGCGACACGCGGGATCTCGGCGATGGTGATGGCGAGGATGACGTTGCCGACCGAACCGCGCGTCAGCGCCATGAGGGCGATGGCGAGCAGGATCGGCGGGATCGACATCATGCCGTCGATGATGCGCATGACGATGCCGTCGGCCCAGCGCACGAAGCCGGAGAACAGCCCGATCGCCAGACCCGCGATCGAGGCCAGGATCGCGACCGAGAAGCCGACGATGAGCGAGACCCGCGCGCCGTAGACGACGCGCGAATAGATGTCGCGGCCGAGCATGTCGGTGCCGAACCAGTACAATTCGGACGGCACGCGCGTGCGCCTGGAGGTGGCGATCGCCGTCGGATCGACCGTGAAGAGCAGCGGCGCGAAGACGGCGATGAAGATCATCAGCAGCAGGAGGAAGCCGCCGATCGCGACAGACGGGTGCTTGCGCAGATAGGAGCGCTTGGGCGGCTTGGCCACGCCGGCTTCATCCGCCAGGGGCAGTGGGGCAGCTGGAGCGGTCAATAGCGTATCCTCGGGTCGACGAGGGTGTAGATCAGGTCGACGGCCAGGTTCACCAGCACGTAGACGAACGAGAAGATCAGCACGACGCCCTGGATGACCGGATAATCGCGGCGCAGGATCGCATCGAGCGTTAGCCGGCCGAGGCCGGGAATGGCGAAGACGCTCTCGGTGACGACGGCGCCGCCGATCAGCAGCGCGACGCCGATGCCGATGATGGTCACGACCGGCACCGCCGCGTTCTTCAGCGAATGCAGGAAGAGCACGTCACGGTTGCCGACGCCCTTGGCCTGGGCGGTGCGGACATAGTCCTGCTGCAACACCTCGAGCATGGTGGCGCGGGTGATGCGCGCGATCAGCGCGATATAGACCGTGCCCAACGTGATCGAGGGCAGGATCAGGTTCTTGAACCAGGGCCAGATGCCCTGCGAGATCGGCGTGTAGCCCTGCACGGGTACCCAGTCGAGCTTGAGCGCGAAGACATAGGCGAGCAGGTAACCGATCACGAAGACCGGGACCGAAAAGCCGAAAACCGCGAAGCCGACCACGGCGCGATCGACCCAGGTGCCGGCCTTCCAGGCCGCGACGACGCCGAGCGGCACGGCGATCGAAACCGCCAGGATCAGCGTCAGCACCATCAGCGACAAGGTCGGCTCGATGCGCTGGGCGATCAGCTGCGTCACCGGCAGCGAGGTGAAGATCGAGGTGCCGAGATCGCCCTGCAGCACCCGGAAGAACCATTCGCCGAAGCGGACCAGATAGGGCCGGTCAAGGCCGAGGCTGGCGCGGATGCGCTCGACGTCGGCAGGCGAGGCCTGGTCACCGGCAATCACGGCCGCCGGATCGCCCGGCGCGATGTAGAGAAGCGAGAAGACGAACAGCGCCACGAAAGCCATGACGGGGATCGTTGTGATGATGCGTCGGACGATGAATGAGAGCATCGAAACCCTGAGTTGCCGCTGCTGGTGCCGGGCCAATCGGGATCTGAAGTCCCGACAGGCCCGGCGGGCGTTGTTTGAGCCGAGCCGCCGCCAAAGGCCGGGGCTCGGGCCTGCTCGCGCTCAGGCCTTCGACACGCCCCAGAACACCGGGAACGGTCCGCTGGTCACGCCCTGCACATTCTTCCGCCAGGCCTGATAACCGAGATAGAAGCCGGTCGGTGCGTAGACGACGTTCTGGACGGCTGCCTTGTTGAGGCGGCCCATCACCGCCTTCTCCTCGGCGAGGTCCTTGGCGTTGAACCAGTTGGTGACCTCCTTCTCGACGTCAGGCACGTCAGGCCAGCCGAACCAGGCCTTGTCGCCATTGGCGCGGATCGCCGTGTAGGAGGCCGGATTCACGCAGTCGGCGCCGGCGTGCCAAGTATGGAACATGCTCCAGCCGCCCTGGCTCGGAGGCGTCTTCTGGGCGCGCCGAGCACCGACCGTGCCCCAGTCGGTGGCGACGAACTCGACCTTCATGCCGATGCTCTTGAGCAGTTCGGCGGTGACATCGCCCATCGACTTGGTGGCAGCCATGTCCTGCGCCACCACGCAGATCACCGGCTCGTCCTTGTAGCCCGACTCCGCCAGCAGCTTCTTGGCTGCGGCGACGTTCTTCATCTTGAGCATCTCGCCGCCCTCTTCGGTATACAGCGGGGTGCCAGGGGTGAAGAAGCTCGCCATCGGCTTCCAGAGCTTGTCGTCGTCGCCGACGATCGCACGCATGTAGTCTTCCTGGTTCAGCGCCGTCAGCACCGCCTGGCGCACCTTCAGATTGTTGAAGGGCGGATGCAGATGGTTCATCCGGAAGGCGCCGATATTGCCGAGCGGGTCGCCGATATCGACGTTGACGTCCTTGTGGCCCTTGAGCACCGGCACGAGGTCGGAGAGAGCGGTCTCCCACCAGTCGACCTCGCCGCTCTGCAACGCCGCGGCCGCGGTGGCAGCATCGGGGATGATCACCCATTCGACGCGGTCGAGCAGCATCTTCTTGCCGCCAGAGAGCCAGGAGGGGGCTTCCTCGCGCGGCGCATAGTCGGCGAACTTCTCGAAGACCGCTTTGGCGCCCGGCACCCATTCGCTGCGCAGGAACTTCATCGGCCCCGAGCCGACATATTCGGTGATCTGCGTGAACGGATCGGTCTTGGCGATGCGCTCAGGCATGATGAAGGTGCAGGGCGAATTGTTCTTGGCGAGCGCGAACAGCATCTTCGGATAGGGCTGCTTGAGCACCCATTTGAAGGTCCGGTCGTCGACCGCGGTGATCTCGTTCTGGATGGCCCGGATCATCAGGCCCATCGGATCGCGGGCCGACCAGCGGATCAGGCTCGCCACCACGTCCTTGGCGAGCACCGGCGTTCCGTCATGGAATTTGAGGCCGGAACGGAGCTTGAAGGTCCAGGTCAGGCCGTCGGCCGAGACCTCCTCGCCTTCGGTCATCTGGCGCTTGGGCTGGAACTTGTCATCGATGCCGTAAAGCGTGTCCCACACGAGCAGCGCGGCATTGCGGACGACGTATTGCGTTCCCCAGATCGGATCGAAATTGGCGAGGTTGGCCTGCGGCACGAAGCGCAGCGTCTTGGCCGCCGCGCCTTGCGAGAGCGCCGGCATGGCGAGGCCGCCGGTCGCTGCCAGGACACCGGTCCCGGCGGCGGTCTTCAGAAAATTCCTGCGATCCATCGCAATGCTCTCCCCTGGAACGGCGGCCTCTGATCGGGCGACCTTGCCTAGAGTGTGGGCAGAAAAATCTGCACCTGACAACACGCTTGACGGGTCGCTACGACAAGAATTGGCCCTGCACGGTTCGTGCCAGACGGAACCGGTTTGCGGCTCACGACATCGTTTGCAAGCAAACGACACGCAAAGCCGGGGGGCAGGCGCATAAAATTGCGCCGATCCGCTTAAATCGATTTGATCGGCGCATCGACGCGCGCGAACGGACGCGCGGATTCAAACGATGCAGCCGCCTGCATGACGAGCGCATCATTCCCGAATGCCCCCACGATCTGCAGACTCGCCGGCAATCCGGCCGAGGTCAGCCCACAGGGCACGGCGGCGGCCGGCTGCTGGGTGATGTTGAAGGGGTAGGTCAGCGGCGTCCAGCGCGTCCAGTCCTCGCCATAGCCGCCATGCTCGGGCGTGTTCCTGCCGACCGCGAAAGCCGGCAGCGGCAGCGTCGGCGTCAGCAGGAGATCGAACCGCTCGTGGAACTGCGCCATCTGATAGGCAAGCGCATTGCGCTGATAGAGCAGGGCATCGACGTATGCGGCGCTCTCGATCCGCTCGCCCATCTCGGCGACAGCTACGAGGCCGGGATCCATCTGCGCGCGCCCCGCCGCATCGGTGCTGCGCAGGGCCAAGGCCGCGCCCGCCGACCAGAGCGTCATCAGCGTCGCGATCGGGTCGTCGATGCCGGGATCGACCTCCTCGACGGTCGCGCCCAGTTCGCGGAAGGTCAGCGCCGCCGCATGCGTCAGAGCCGCGATCTCGGGATCGACAAGCGCGTCACCACCGAGCCGCGGCGACCAGGCGATGCGCAGGCCGCGCACGCCGCGATCGAGCCCGGCCGTGAAATCGGGCGGGGGATGTTTGAAAGCGGTCATGTCGCGCGCATCGGGCTGGCCGATCGCGTTCATCGCAAGGGCGGAATCGCGCACGGTGCGGGTCAGCGGGCCGAGATGGGCAAGGAAACCCATCACCGAGGCGGGCCAGGCCGGGACGCGGCCATAGGTTGGCTTCAGCCCGAAAACGCCGCAGAAAGCGGCGGGAATGCGCACCGATCCCGCACCGTCGGTGCCGAGATGGATGCAGCCGAGATTGAGAGCGGCGGCGACGGCCGCTCCCGAGGAGGAGCCGCCCGGCCCGGTCGAGACGTCCCAGGGATTGCGGGTGATGCCGGAGAGCGGCGAATCGCCGACGCCCTTCCAGCCATATTCCGGCATGGTCGTCTTGCCGAGGAAGACGCAGCCAGCCTCGCGCAGCCGCGCCGTCGCCGGGGCGTCCTGCTGGAACGGCGCATCGGAGGCGAGCGCCGAGCCGCGCCGCATCGGCCAGCCGGCAACGCCGAGATTGTCCTTGATCGTCACCGGCACGCCGTCGAGCGGGCCGAACGCCTCACCCTTTAGCCAGCGCGCCTCGGCGGCCTGCGCCATGGCGAGCGTCACCGGCTCGTCGCGGACGACGAAGGCGTTCACCTCCGGTTCGAAGCGCTCGATGCGGGCGAGCGCGTCCCTGGCGACCTCGACCGGCGAGAGTTCGCGCGCGGCGTAGAGATCGCCGAGTTCGGCGGCAGAGAGGGAGGCGATGGTGGTCATTGATCGAACCCCGTCAGGCGTTGGCGGCGCGCCAGGCGGCGCTGAGCAGGACATTGGCGCCGGCGACCATGTCGTCGTCGGCGCTGAGCTCGGCCGGATTGTGCGAGAGCCCGCCGATCGACGGGATGAAGACCATCGCCGTTGGGCAAAGGCGCGACATCATCTGCGCGTCATGACCGGCGCCGGAAATCATCCGGCGGATCGGCAGGCCGAATTCGGCGGCGCTCGCCTCGACGCTGGCAATCAGTTCTTCCGCGAAAGGCGTCGCCGGGAAACGGGCAAGATCGCGGAAGCTGATGGCGATGTCGTCGCGCGCCGAGAGTTCGGCGCAAAACTTGCGCACCGCTGCCTCGGCCTCTGCCAGCGGCGCATCGAGCGGATTGCGCAAATCGAGCGTAATGACCACGGTCTCGGGCACGACGTTGACGTTGCCGGGCCAGGTGCGGATCACGCCGGAATTGGCGAGCTGGCCCGGGATCGTCTTGGTCAGTTCGTTGGCGAAGATGTTGATGCGGGCGGCGGCGAGGCCGGGATCCTTGCGGTAGCGCATCGGCGTGGTGCCGGCATGGCTCGGCCGGCCGGTCAACGTCAGTTCGAGCCAGCAGATCGCCTGGATGCCGGTGACGGCGCCGAGCCCGCCGCCATCGCTCTCGAGCACCGGCCCCTGCTCGATATGCAGTTCGAGATAGGCATGCGCCGGCAGGAAGCCGGGCTGCTCCGGTCCGCGATAGCCGATGCGCGTCAACTCGCTGCCGAGCACGGCACCGTCCGAGTCCAGTTCGGCATGGGCGGCCTCGACGCTCATCCCACCGGCCCAGACATAGGAGCCGAGCATGTCGGGATGGAAGCGAGCGCCTTCCTCATTGGTGAAGGCGATCACCGCCATGTCGCGTTTGGGCGTCACGCCGGCATCGCGCAACGCCGCCAGCACCTCGACGCCGCCGATCACGCCGAGCGCGCCGTCGAAGCGCCCGCCAGTGCCGACCGTGTCGATATGCGAGCCCATGATCACTGCCGGCCCGTCCTCCTGACCCTTGAGGATGCCGACGATGTTGCCGATCGCGTCGACGCGGACATCGAGGCCGAGCGCCCTCAATTCACCGACAAGCCAGTCGCGCCCCGCCTTGTCCTCGTCGGTCAACGCAAGGCGCCGGCAGCCGCCTTCCGGCGTCGCCCCGATCCTCGACAGGGCCGCCAGCCGCGAGAGCAGGCGCTCCCCATCGATCCGCAGATTGGTGCTCATCGCGTCGGCTCTCCATAGGCGCTCTGGTCTGGGGCCCAGCAGGCCGGAACGGGGGCCCGCGCGCAAGAGGCAGATTGGGCGACACGACGCGGGCCGGCAGCGCGCCACGCGCAGGGCGCGGTCCAGCCCGGCGCGGCGAGACCTTTGAAGGCGCAATCTGCCCAGATAAAAGGCAGTCATCATGTCGCAGATCGCCCTGCCCTATCGCTCGGGGAGTCCCTGGCTCACCGAGGTCAAAGCCATGCTGGCGCTGAGCTGGCCGATGGTGCTGACCAATGTCGCCCAAACTGCGATGACGGCGACCGACGTGATCATGATGGGCCATCTGGGCCCCGATTCGCTCGCTGCCGGCGCGCTCGCCTCGAATCTGTACATGGCCTTCCTGATCTTCGGCATCGGCGTTATGGCGGCTGTCGCGCCGATGGTCGCGATCGAGCTCGGGCGGAACCGGCATTCGGTGCGCGACGTGCGCCGTACCGTGCGCCAGGGCTTCTGGGTGGCGGCGACCATGGCCGGGCCGATGTGGCTCTGCCTCTGGCAAGCCGAGGCGAGCCTGACGGCGATGGGTCAGAATCCGGCGCTGGCGAAAGCGGCCGCTTCCTATCTGCACACGCTGCAGTGGGGGCTGCTGCCTTTCTACTTCTATCTTGCGTTGCGCGGCTTCCTCGCAGCGCTGCAGCGGCCGTTCTGGGTCTTCGTGACCGTGCTCTTTGCGGTCGTCTTCAATGCCTTCGCCAACTGGGTGCTGATGTTCGGCCGACTCGGTTTCCCGGCGCTCGGCCTGCCCGGCTCGGGGGTGGCAACGGCGCTGGCCTCGACCCTGATGTTCGCCGGCCTCGCGCTGGTGGTCTCGCTCGACCGGCGCTTCCGGCGCTACCATCTGTTTGGCCGCTTCTGGCGGCCGGACTGGAGCCGCTATCGCGCCTTCTGGCGGCTGGGCCTGCCGATCGGCACCACCGTCGGCTTCGAAGTCTGGATCTTCAACGGCGCCGCCTTCCTGATGGGCCTGCTCGGCCCGACCTCGCTCGCCGCGCATGCGATCGCGATCCAGATCGCCTCGCTCTGCTTCATGGTCCCGATGGGCATCGGCCAGGCCGGAACGGTTCGGGTCGGACATGCCTTCGGCGCCGGCGACAGTGAAGGCATCGCCCGGGCCGGCGCGACGGCGCTCGTACTCGCGACCGCCTTCATGTGCCTCACCGCTCTCCTGATGCTGCTGATCCCGCACTGGCTCGTCGTTCCATTCCTCGACGCCGGCAAGTCGGGCGCGGCCGAGGTGGCGCAGCTCGCCATGGTGTTCCTGTTCTATGCGGCAATCTTCCAGATCGTCGACGGCGTGCAAGTGGTCGGTGTCTCGATCCTGCGCGGCCTGCGCGACACGCGCGTGCCGATGCTGTTCGCCGGCCTCGGTTATTGGGGCATCGGCCTGCCGCTCTCGGCCGCGCTCGGCTTCCTGACGCCGCTCGCGGGCGTCGGCATCTGGATCGGACTGGCGACCGGCCTTGCTATTGTCGCCGCCTTGATGCTGGCCCGCTGGTTCGCCCGTGAGCGGCTCGGCCTGACGAAGTCGGCCGGCCTATCGACCTCGTAGCGACGCTGCGACGCTAGCGCAGCGATCCGTTAACTCCAGGTTGCATTTTGGTGCATCTTGGCGGACACTTCCTGCGACGATCCCTCATGCTGCAATGCTGAAGGGAGAAGGTCGTGACGCCGCAGGATATCGCGCTGGTCCGGTCGAGCTTTGCGCAGCTGCATCGGCGCAAGATCGAGACGGCGTGCCTGTTCTATGAGCGGCTGTTCACCACGACGCCCGGCGCACGTGCCCTCTTCAAGACCGATATCGAGACCCAGGCGGCCAAGCTGATGGAGACGCTGATGGTCGCGCTCGCGACGCTGAACGATCCCAGCGGTCTCAGGGTCCTGCTCAACCGTCTCGGCGAGCGTCATCAAGGCTACGGCGTTCAGCCCGAGCATTATGACGCCGTCGGCAGCGCGCTGCTTTGGACCCTCGAGACCTCGCTGGGGTCCGAGTTCACACCTCAGACCCGAGCGGCCTGGACCGAGCTCTACGATCTGATGGCCAAGACCATGCTCTCGGCCGCCACCCCGGGCCTGCGCTCGGCTTAAGTCCGCTCAGAACTCCTCCCAGCCTGTATCGATGGCGCGGCCATTGGCTGCCTTGCGCGGCTGAGGTGCGGCGGCTTTGCTCTGGGCGAAGGCGGCCTCGGCGAGCTGGCGCAGCCGCTCCGGCTCCGGCGCCTGGCCGCTGCCGCGGTCGGCCGGGCCGGCCGCGTGCGGCGTGGCACCGGCGGAGCGTACCGGCGCGCGCGTCGCGGGGGCGGCAGTCCTGGCGGCAGGGCGCGCCCCGGCTCCGGAAGACACCGCTCCAGCGGCCATCGCAACGCCGGCCCCGCTGCCCGTCCGGAAGCTCGCCACCAGCGTGTTGAGCT